>JANYIQ010000006.1 GCA_025362575.1 Bacteroidia bacterium | reverse complement strand
TGGATGAATTCCGATATCCGTTCTTTTGTCTTTAATTCGCTTCAAAAGCTTTTTAAACTGAGTATGATTCGGATCTATGGTTCTGTCGTGTTCGGTATTATTTCTGTATAAGAAAAAATAGAGCAAAGGCACATTGTTTTTCTCGGAAAGTTCAATTTGCAGATCATAAGCATCAAAAGGGTCACGCTTTAAAAAATAAATGGTTTTGATACGCTCTATTATACTTTCAAAATTCAGATTCAGAAAATCCTTAAGACTGGCTCCCATTGATCTGCTAAACGGTTTTGCCTTATAAGCAAAAACATTATCCACATCAATGGTTGAAAGGTATCTGAATTTTTTTTCAGGGAATTTAAGTTCAGGATATAATTTTAAAAGGTAATTTTTAAGATCAAGTACCCAATAATCAACCATCGGTTTTTTATGGGCGCTCAAAATGTAAAGCAAGCTGGCTCTGCTTTCGAAACGGCCGTGTTTATCGGCTACAAAAGGCAACCATTCTTCGTAACGTGATACGAAATAGAAAACCGATGAGAATACATCGAAATGAAAATCGCGGTCAGGTGTCTGAAAAAAATAAATTAAGTTGTTCTGTTTGTGATGCGGCCTTTTAAAAACTTTAATGTCGGTTTCCTCCAAAAGCCCTGATGGCAATAAGTTTAGCACATTCTTAAATTCGCGCTCCGAATAATTTATTTTGGCAAGGCTAGAATCTGTAAATTCTTTTTCATTGTCGGTTAAGACATAATTCACCCTTAAACCCTGCTTAAAAATAAAATCGCAGGTGAAGATCAAACGCTTGCTGATGTGCGGACTATAAACAATTACCTGCGGGGATGTTGTAATATCATAATTACAAAACTCATCCAATACCTTCTGAAGACTGTTTGATAAGGCCGACATTATATTTTCTTTTTTATTATTTCAAATATACGCTTAGTGGCGTTACCATCCCATTTTTCGGGCACAAGGCCTTTTTTGTAGGTGGCATTTTCAATACTATAAATGTAATTTAAAACCTCTGAAACATCAAATCGAATAAGTGTGTTCGTGCCAACGCTGCAGGTAACCGGTCTTTCGGTATTAGGCCTTAAGGTGAGACAAGGGACTTGTAAAAAGGTGGATTCTTCCTGTATGCCACCACTGTCGGTTAAAATGAATTTACTGTATTTAATGAGTTTCTGAAAGGCAAAATAATCTAGGGGTTCGGTAAATATTAATTCTTTTATTAGGCTAAACTCTTTTTTCATGCCCAGGTTCTCTATGTTTTTAACGGTACGTGGATGAACAGGAAAAACAATTTTATATTTTGTGCTTAGTTCACAAAGCAATTGAAATAATTTAGTGAGCCCTTCTTTATTATCAACCGTTGCCGGGCGATGCATGGTGATGAGTACGAATTTATTCCTATCGAGTTTAAGATCCGTTAAAACCGATGAATCCTCTATTTCTTTTTCAAAGGCTACCATGGTATCGATCATGGTATTACCAACAAAAAAAACCTTATCGTTGCTCACCTGCTCATTCTTCAAATTATCAAGTCCGCTTTGTTCGGTAACAAAGAACAAATCGGTAATTTTATCGGTTAGCACACGGTTATGTTCTTCGGGCATGGTATCGTCAAAACTTCGTAAACCGCTTTCGATATGAGCAATTTTCAAGCCTAGTTTATTCGCCGTTAAAGCGGCCGCAAATGTTGAGTTCACATCGCCAACCACAACCATAAGGTCCGGCCTGAATGTGCTTTTAATAAGCTTTTCCAGGCCCGTCATTATTTCGGCCATTTGAGTGTTTGCAGAGGCATCGGTAGAAATATTTAAAAAGAAATCCGGTTGTAAATTGAATTGTTTAAAGAAAATGTCGGCCATTTTTTCATCAAAATGTTGACCTGTATGAACGATACGCAAATCAAGACCCTGAAGTTTAGCTTCTTTTTTAAACTGAGTAACTTTAATGAAATTAGGACGGGTACCTACAACTACAAGTATTTTTTTCATACAATTAAGCAGATAAAGCTATAAAAAAATAATTGGCTTTGCCAATTTTAAAGGCAGTTTGCAGTTTATTAAGGCAATTAAGGTAAAGTGCCCAGAAAATGGAAAAGAATCTTATGTCTTTTCGGTTAAAGTGATGAGTATAGCAGATCGGTTTTAAAAGATCTACTTTAAAATTCATATCCTCAAAAAAAGGTTTCAGCTGTTCATGATCAAGGATCAGCTTATTTTCGCCGGGATTATTTTTCTGAAACCAGATAAAGTTTCTGCCTTTTGTATTTGGAACAATAAGAATGAGCTCACTTTTTGTTCTTTTAATTTGAGGTTGAAGCTCGGTTAAAATTTCGGCGGCATTTGGAAACAGGAACAAAGAATTGATCAGGCAGAACACACTTTTATTTTCGATACCCTGAATGCAATCTTTGATGTCTTTGCAGCTGAACTCAATATTTGAAGCAGAATAATATGTTTTAGCCCTTTGAATGGATTCTGCGGATATATCTGCCGCTACAATTCTGGCATTTTTGATCTTTGAAAGATGCCAGGTGGTTTCTCCGTTACCACAAGGACAATCAATGATCAATTTAGTATTCTCTAAATTTTCACGAATGTAGTTTAGGGCCTCGTTCCCAAAAACGCGCTGGGGGTAATTAAATTTCAGTAATATTTTTTTTA
>JANYIQ010000010.1 GCA_025362575.1 Bacteroidia bacterium | reverse complement strand
AAAGAAATTACCGACGATTCTACAAAAGCATTCTTCTCCAAGCCCTTACCAGATTGGAAAGAAGTGTATGCTTCGCAAAATTTTAAACTCTATAAAAATTTACTACATTCACAGCATTAAATTAAACACTATGGACTACAGAATAGAAAAAGACACAATGGGCGAGGTAAAAGTACCTGCCAATGTTTATTGGGGCGCACAAACTGAGCGTTCAAGAAACAATTTCAAGATCGGGCCTGAGGCCAGCATGCCAAAGGAAATTATTTATGCTTTTGGGTATTTAAAGAAAGCAGCTGCGCAGGCTAATTTTGAATTAGGTGTATTAAGCAAAGAGAAATGCGATCTTATTGGAAAAGTATGTGATGAGATCATTGCACATAAATTAGATGATCAGTTTCCACTTGTGATATGGCAAACCGGTTCAGGTACGCAAAGTAATATGAACGCTAACGAAGTGATCGCTTACCGAGCTCATGTAATGGGCGGAGGTAAATTAACCGACGAGCCTAAAATTTTACACCCGAATGATGATGTAAATAAATCACAAAGCAGTAACGATACCTACCCAACCGCCATGCATATTGCGGCTTACAAGCAGGTGGTAGAAATTACAATTCCGGGCATGGAAAAATTACGCGACAGCCTAAATAAAAAAGCAGAAGCATTTAAAGGGATCATTAAAACAGGACGTACACACTTTATGGATGCAACTCCGCTTTCGTTAGGGCAAGAATTCAGCGGCTATGTTCAGCAAATTAATAACAGCATTCGCGCATTAAAAAATGCACTTGAGGCTGTGAAAGAACTTGCCTTAGGCGGTACAGCTGTTGGTACAGGATTAAATACACCAAAAGGTTATGATGTTTTAGTTGCTAAGAAAATTGCAGCTTTAACAGGTTTGCCATTTGTAACTGCTCCGAATAAATTTGAGGCATTAGCAGCACACGATGCCATGGTAGAATTAAGCGGTGCTTTAAAACGCAGCGCTGTATCCTTAATGAAGATCGCAAATGATGTACGTATGTTATCATCTGGTCCGCGTTGTGGTATTGGTGAGATCATCATTCCCGATAACGAACCTGGCTCATCCATTATGCCGGGTAAAGTAAACCCAACACAGCCTGAAGCTTTGACCATGGTTTGCGCGCAGGTTATGGGTAATGATGTGGCCGTTAGTATTGGCGGTAGCATGGGACATTTTGAACTGAATGTATTTAAACCCGTTATAGCTTATAACGTTTTACAAAGCGCTCGTTTAATTGGCGATGCCTGTGTAAGCTTTGCCGAAAAATGTTCTGATGGAATAGAGCCTAATTTACCGGAACTTAAAAAACACTTAGAGAATTCGTTAATGCTGGTTACCGCATTGAACACCCATATTGGTTACGAGAAATCAGCTAAAATTGCGAAAACAGCTCATAAAGGCAACAAAACCTTACGTGAAGCCGCCATTGAATTAGGCTATGTTACCAACGAACAGTTTGACCAATGGGTAAGACCTGAGGACATGATCGGAAGTTTGAAATAAGATTTGAAAAGGGAAATGAGAGTTTCCCTTTTTTATTTTAACAAAGAGGTTTAAAACAAGAAAACTTTGAACCTACTCTATTTTTTTGTACATTTATTATATGAGACGGTTGCTTATATTAATTTTATCGAGCATCTTGATTAAGGTTCATGCGCAAACCTATGTTCCAATGCCAATGCAAAATTGCTATTGGCAAATGACACATTCTAGGTTTTGCTCTCAATCTACAGGTACACCCGCCATAAGTTCCTCTCTGCTGGAATATAAAGTTTACCCCAACAGTGATACCTTAATTGGAACAAAAAAATATGTCAAGTTCTATTCACAGATCATTACTAATACGGTTAGCACATACTGCACTTTATCAAGCGGTGTTGCAGCTGGCTATTGGGGTGCCGTAAGGCAAGATACCAGCGGAAAAAAGATCTATTTGATATTTCCGAGTCAAACGAATGAAAATTTGCTGTATAATTTCAATTATGTAAAAGGTGATACGGTAAAAACAATTTTGGGTTATTATTCCTCTCCTCCACCCGGCAACATTCCTTACAGGATCATTGACAGCATTTTTTATCAATCTTATTCGGATGGGATATGCAGAAAAACATTTCGTCAAAAAAACTATCAATACAATGGTGGCTCCTATATTTGGACACAACATGCTTTTTTTACCGAAGGAATTGGAAACGAAGTTGGGATCAATGAAAGAAACTATCAAATTACTACATCAGGTACCGGCTTCTCTACTCAAGAAAACTGGAATTCTTTTTTAACCATCAATAATTTTACCATTTCTTCTGTAAGCACCAATACTTGCTCTCAAACTGTTGGAATTAATAGCCATCAGGAAATTAAAGGATTTACCCTCTACCCCAACCCAAGCACTGGTGAACTATTTATCAAAGGTTTTTTTGATGCGAGATCCATTCATGTTTACAACACTCTGGGTTCTGAGATAAAATTCACTCCTTTCTCCTTTGAAGAAGGACTAGGAATGAGACTTGAATATCCTCCGGGAATTTATTTTGTGAGAATTGGAAATTTCACAGAAAAGATCATCAAAGAATAGGCACTCAAAACTTCAACTCATAACTTGTACTTCTTCCACCCGCTTCATCCTTTATTAAAACGCCTTTACTTATCATGTCCTGAATATCGCGCAAAGCGGTATCGGGTGAGCATTTATTTATTTTTGCCCACTTACTTGAACTAAGTTTACCGGTAAAACCAACAAACAATTTATTTACTGTACGTTTTTGGCGTTCGTTAAATTGTGTTGAAGTATGTTTTTCCCAAAATTTTACTTTACGCAAAACACTTGATAAAGTAGTATCGGTGGCATTTAGCGAACGTATCAAACAATCTAAGAACCATTCTATCCATTCGGTTATGTCGAGCTTTCCTTTTTGTGTTTTTTCGAGTATGGTATAATATTTATTGCGTTCGGCACGTATCTGTGCCGACATGCTATAAAACCTTTGGTTGCTGCCATCAGCCCGGGCTAACTGCATATCTGCAATGGCACGTGCCATCCGACCATTACCATCTTCAAAAGGATGTATGGTGATAAACCACAAGTGCGCTATGGCTGCTTTTATAACCGAATCGAGTTTGGTTTCGGTATTGAACCACTTTATAAAAGCGGTCATTTCCTTATTTACCAGTTTTGAATCGGGTGCTTCATAATGCACACGCTCACGACCAATAGGCCCTGATACAACCTGCATGGGGCCTTTTTTACCCTCACGCCAATTACCAACTGTTATTTTATACATACCGCTGCGCCCCGCCGGAAATAAAGCAGAGTGCCATCCAAAGAGGCGATCTTTACTTAAGGGTTTACTGAATTTTTGAGTGGCGTCCAGCATCATTTCTACCACACCATCTACATTACGGTCGGAGCGTATCAGCCCGGGAAGATTCATTCCTAATTGGCGTGCTATGGAGGAGCGTACTTCGGCCATATTGAGCGTTTGCCCTTCTATTTCGGTTGATTTTATAACATCCAGAGTTAGTGTATCTAACACGGCTTCTTCGCGTAAGGTAAAGCCAAGGGCTTCCATTTTACCCATAAGCTTGCCCTGCAAATGGCGCACCTTACCCATTCTGCTAACAACAGTTTCGAGATTCCAGGTAAAGCCCGGCCAGTCTTTTTGCTCATAGATATAAGAAGATATTCTCCGCATAATATGCGGTAAATATACATCCTATTCTCCGCATTTCCAAATTAATCTCCGCACTTTTTGCGGAGATTAAGCCATTTATTCTCCGCATCAACCTGTTGTTTTATAACGAAGAAACCAAAAAAATGCTTAATTTTACGTCAGGAATATGAACATCTTCATTGCCGTCATAAACAATGCCATTGCCGAACTCAGGGCCGACGAAGCCTGGCATTGCGCTAAGGTGTTACGGAACAAAGCAGGGGATAAAATTAACGTGATCGATGGCATCGGTAATTTTTATGATGCTGAATTAATTTCGGTGAACGAAAAAAAATGCGAAGCCAGAATAACATCTCCGCCAAAGGTTCAAAAGCAAAAAGACTATTACCTTCACATAGCCATTGCTCCTACCAAGAACATTGATCGTATAGAATGGTTCGTTGAGAAAGCTGTGGAGATCGGCGTGAACGAGATCACTTTTTTACGCTGTAAAAATTCGGAGCGCACCGTTATCAAAACCGATCGCATTATCAAGATCATTGAAAGTGCCGTTAAACAAAGCTTACAGGCTTACATCCCGAAAATAAATGAGCTTTCTGAATTTAAGTCTGTACTCGAGAACAACAGCGACATCAAATTGATCGCGCATTGTTTTGATGAACGAAAAACTACCCTAAAAGACCTTGATCTTAAAAACAAAAAAACTATTGTGCTAATTGGACCTGAAGGTGATTTTACTTTAGAAGAAGTGAAACAAGCACAGGATAAAAATTTTAGAACCTTAAGCCTGGGTGAAAACCGCCTGCGTACCGAAACTGCAGGGCTTTACGTTTGTAATGCGCTAAGTTTACTGTAAGACATGTCAAGGTTTTAAACCTTGATAGGCCTTAACGGTTTGAATTTTAGAAGGTATTAGCAATTGCTTATTTCCTTTTTTTTTCTATTTTTGATATACGTTTAAAATTAACCTCATGAAGAAATTTTTATACTCTTTCGCATTCTTATTATTATTGCTAAATACCAAAGCCCAGGACTGGACATGGATACATGGTGGTAATCTCATCAACACCTATGGATTCTATGGTAACAAAGGAGTTTCTTCTCCAACAGTTATTCCAGGCACCAGGCACGGTTGCTGCACGTGGACAGATGCATCAGGAAATTTATGGTTGTTTGGAGGTGAAGGCTTAGGAGCTTCTTTTTTTTCGGGTTGGTTAAATGACATGTGGAAGTTCAATGTTACTACTAACGAATGGACCTGGATAAAAGGTGACAGCGTAGTAAATAAAATTGGAATTTACGGTACGCAAGGTGTTTCATCGCCAACCAATAATCCAGGTGGTCGCGAATTTGCTTTAACATGGACTGATGCTTCCGGAAATTTCTGGATGTATGGCGGCGATGGCTGGTCATCCGGTGCATTTGGAAATTTAAATGATCTCTGGAAATACAATCCAAGTACTAATGAATGGACATGGATGAAAGGAAGTAATATAAATAATCAAACCGGAATTTACGGTTCCATTGGTGTTTCATCTGCATCGAATTTACCGGGTGGTCGATACAGCGCTGCGCACTGGAGTGATGCTGCCGGAAATCTATGGATGTTCGGAGGTTTTGGATATCCTGCAAGCGGAGGCAATGGTAATCTTAACGACCTTTGGAAATATAATCCAACAACAAATCAATGGACCTGGATAAACGGTTCTAATCTAATTGCTCAAAATGGTACTTATGGCACAATGGGAGTTGCAGCATCTGCCAATAATCCGGGTGGTCGTGAATTTATTTCTTCATGGGGAGATGCATTCGGTAACATGTGGTTGTTTGGAGGCTACGGTATGCCTGCATCAGGGCCCGTTGGCTATCTGAATGATATCTGGAAATATAATCCAACGACCAACCAATGGACATGGATGAATGGTGCAAATATCATAAATCAGAACGGAATGTATGGTCCGCTTGGTGTATCGTCTCCGGTAACCATGCCCGGCTCGCGTGAAGCCGGTGCCACCTGGGTTGATAAGGGTGGTAATTTTTGGTTAAGCGGTGGGTTCGGATATCCTGATTTTGGAGGAATAGGACGATTGAATGATCTGTTCAAATACAATCCTGCTACTAACGAATATACATACATGAAAGGTGCAACCATAGTTAATCAATATGGCACTTACGGTACAAAGGGAGTTTCATCACCTTTAAATACACCAGGTGCAAGATATTATACGAACACATGGACCGGATCAAACGGTTCATTGTATATGTGGGGTGGATTTAGCTTTCCTGTTTCGGGTGCACCGGGTAACATGAACGAGATGTGGCGTTTTATAGCACCTTGTAATGTGGAAAGCATGAGCAGTGCCTCACAAACCAATCTCTGCAATGGCAACAGCACAACGCTTTCAGCTGTTACCAGCAGTACAGGTGCGGTAAATTGGTATACGAGTCCTACTTCCACAACCAGCATTGGTACAGGAACAAACCTAACGGTTGGCACATTAACCACAGGAGCTTCGCCAAGCACTTATACTTTTTTTGCGGAAGTTGGAACCTGCACCCTCTCTCCTGCCCGAATTCCAGTAGTTGTAACGGTTAATCCCTTACCCATTGTAACGGCCAGTGCGCCTACAGTCGCTGTGTGTTCAGGATCAACCGGATGTTTGTCTGCAAACGGCGCCTCTACCTATCAGTGGGCCGGTCCTTGCGGGTTCAACTCTAACTTACAATCACCTTGCTTTCCGTTCTACTTAATTTGCGGATGCAATTATTCAGTTACAGGAATCGACGCTAATGGATGTTCAAATTCGTCTACTGTTTGTATTTTAGTGAATCCAAGCCCGAACGTATCTGTACTAACTTCAAATACTTTAATTTGCGCAGGACAAACCGCCACGCTTACTGCTAATGGAGCAAATACCTACAGCTGGAGTACAAGTGCAACAGGTTCTGTAATTGCCGTTTCTCCAACGGTTACTGCAGGCTATACAGTTACAGGAACTGCTTCTAATGGCTGCAGCAGTGTTGCTTCTATCACTCAAAGCGTAAGTGCCTGTGTTGGAATTACAGAGATCATATCTGTTTTTGGTGAAACAACCGTTTATCCAAATCCAAATAACGGGAAGTTCGAGATAACAAATCCTTCAGCGAATTCAGTTCTTTATATTTGCAATTTATTAGGAGAGGAAATTCTTAAACAGGATCTTACCGAAAATAAAACTGACATTGACATAAGCGGGATCAGCAAAAGCATTTATTTGTATAAGATCATTGCTAAGAATAAATTGGTAGGGGTCGGTAAAATTACCGTTGAATAGTTAAGCCACGGAATCTTTTGTTAACTGCATGTCGGCAATTAATTTAAGTACAAATTCAAGCTGATCCTCTTTAGATAGATCAGAATTATCAAGAATGATGGCGTCTTTAGCCCTGGTTAAGGGATTTTCTTTACGATGTGTATCATCGTAATCGCGCTTATTTAAATTCAGTTTAATTTCTTCTTTTGTGAAATATTGTCCGTGGCTGCTGTATTCATCCATGCGGCGTTGCGCTCTTACATCGGGATCAGCGGTCATGAATAATTTTAATTCGGCATCAGGAAAAACATTGGAACCAATATCTCTTCCATCTAAAACAACTGCTTTATGCTTTCCCATTTCGCGCTGAAGGGCTACCATTTTTTCGCGAACTTCTTTTATGGAACTGACCTTACTTACATTATTGGAAACATCCATAGTACGGATGTCGTGTTCAACATTCTCGCCGTTCAAATAAGTTTCGGAGGTTTTTGTGTGAGTATTAAATTTAAAATCAACAACGATATTTTCTAACTCTTTCATGAGTTTGTCCATATCCAAATGATGTTTTTTATCCATTATTCCATTACGGAGACAATATAGAGTAACCGAACGGTACATAGCGCCGGTATCAATGTAACTATAATTTAATTTTTGAGCCAAAGCTTTGGCAATTGTGCTTTTGCCACAACTGGAATAACCATCAATAGCTATGGTAATTTTGGTCATACCGTAAAATTAATGATCTTTTGCTAAACTTAATGGGATTAATGCTTGAAATTATTCACCATCGTCAACAGATCATTAAGCAAAGGTAGAGTATCAGGACTTTCCTTTATCTTTAAAGTGATCTGTTTTTCCGCCTTATTTAACTCCTCAGGTATAATAGGGTTTTCGATGTTCTCAATAACCGTATATGCTTCCATGGCCACGCGAAAATTATCGCTGCAGGCAAGATCTACAAAAAATAGAAAGTCCTGTGTGCAATCGATGTTGGCTTCCCAACAGGCAGCAATTAATAAGGCTTTCTTGTCAGGGTTCTTTAGTTTTTTGATGGCGCTGATAAGAGTGTCCTTACCGTGCTTATCTTTTAAAAGTTTTAAGGTATCGTCCTTTTCTTCTTTGTCGAGTTTGTTATCGGCAATTGCCAATACCAGTTCGTGCAGCACACCTTGTTTTTTCGTTGTATCCGCATCACCAATGATCATGGTGTTGAACTCTTTCTCGTCGAATAATTTTGCTTTTAGTTTTTCAAAGTGGTCTTTACCCTGAATTTCTTTTTTATCGCTCATTGCAATTATAAAAGTTGTTTAATGATACTTTCAACAGTCACACCTTCTGCTTCTGCTTTGTAGTTTAAAACCAAACGATGACGCAAGATAGGAATGGCAATTGCTTTTACGTCCTCAATATCCGGACTGAATTTTCCGTGAATTAAAGCGTTGCATTTCGCGCCAAGTACAAGGTACTGCGAGGCACGCGGGCCTGCGCCCCATGCAAGGTATTTTTTAGAAACCTCGGCGGAGAATTCAGAATTTAAACGTGTTTTATTTACGAGTTTAACTGCGTATTCAATTACATTATCTGCAACAGGGACTTTGCGAACTAATTCCTGGAAAAACACGATCTCTTCTGAACTTAATATTTTAGAGAGTTTAACTGAACTTGTAGTTGTTGTTTGTTTTACAACCTGTAACTCCTCGTTAAAAGAAGGATAATCCAACCACACGTTGAACATAAATCGATCGAGCTGTGCTTCCGGTAAAGGATACGTTCCCTCCTGTTCAATTGGATTTTGAGTTGCTAATACAAAGAACGGATTTCCCAATTCGTATTTTTTTCCGGCAGCAGTGATCTGACGCTCCTGCATGGCTTCCAATAAGGCAGCCTGCGTTTTAGGAGGCGTACGGTTGATCTCATCGGCTAAAACGATGTTAGCAAATAACGGACCTTTAATGAATTTAAAATTGCGGCTCTCATCTAAAATTTCGCTACCGATAATATCACTTGGCATCAGATCGGGAGTGAATTGGATCCTGTTAAAACTCAAACCCAAAACATCAGCTATAGTACTCACCAATAAAGTCTTTGCAAGGCCAGGTACTCCAACCAGTAAACAATGTCCTTTGCAAAACACTGAGATTAAAACATCTTTAATGGTGTCGTTTTGCCCGACTATTATTTTACCGATCTCGGCATTAAGCTGCTTGTACTTGCCAACAAAGGCTTCAACGGCTTCGGTATCTGATCTGTATTGCATTTTTAATTTTAATTAGAGATGATCCATTTGTTTTCGAATTTACACAAATACTCAGGATCTATCTTGATGTAAGTTGATTTAGATTTTTTGGTGATCCAATCGGTAATTAATTTTTTCTGTTTTTCGTAGGTTGCCATTTGCAAAAGTTTAGGATAATCATCCTTCATGTTTGCTTTATGAGGATCGATACGCGTTTTAATGGTTAAAATACGGTATCCCGGTTTCGAATCATTGTCGATGAACTGGATAGGGATGGTTACATCTCCTACATTCATTTTATCAAACAAAAAAACCAGATTCTGATCAAGATGACTAACGTCCTCATTTTCCCACTTTGTTGAACTGGTTGAAGGATTGATCATGATCCCTCCGTTATTTTTCGTGTCTTTATCGCTACTAAATCGCTTTGCAGCTTCATCAAATGTAATAGTGTTTTCTACGATCGCTTTTTGTAAACTGTCTAAAAATAATTTTTCTTTAAAAACATCTGCCTGAGTGATCTTTGGAGATATTAAAATATGTCTTACGTCAACCGATTCACCTTTACGTGCAATTAATTCACAAAAGTGAAAACCATAAGAGGTTTCGAATATCTCAGAAACTTCCCCTGCCTTTAAACGAAAAGATACCGCTTCAAATTCAGGAACCATCATTCCACGCATAACACTTTCATAACGACCGCCATTCTTTGCTGAGCCCGGATCTTCGCTGTACAAAGCCGCAAGAACACTCATGCTCTCCCCCTTCAATACACGCTGGCGATACGATTCAAGAACTTCACGCGCTTCTTTTTTAGCTCGGTCACCTATCGGAGCTTTTCTTACAATTTGTGCTATTTCAACTTCGGCGTTAATTATCGGCAAGCTATCGCTAGGCATACCATTATAAAAGGTTCTTACTTCTGATGGAGTTAACTTAACATCACCCATAACTTTGCCCTGCATTTTTTGCGCGAGCAATTGGTCATGAACCTCGTCACGCATCTGATCTTTAAAAACATTTGTACGAATTCCGTAAAATGCTTCAAATTTTTCTTCTCCTCCAAGAGCATTGATGTAATAGGTCATTCGGCGACCTAACTCTGCCTCTACTTCATTATCGCTTACAGTAACACTATCTCTGTCTGCCTGTGCCAATAACATTTTCTGAAATACAACATCTTCCAGACTTCTGCATTTTGTAATATTAGGTTCTTCTTTTTTCTTCTGAATGTAATTTGTTTCCATATCAGATAAAAGCACAGGATATTTTCCAACTACAGCAATTACTTTGTCAACTACCTGCTGAGCTTTAATGTTTACTATAGAGAAACAAAAAAAGAAGATAAAAATGAATTTTGGCATACAAAGGCTAATTTACGGATAATAATTTTTAGGCCTAAAAAAAGTTGAAAACAGAGGGGCTATGAGCCTTTTAATTAAACATTTTTAACAAAAACCGCTTAGTACTCAATGAGGGAGTATTTTAAAGTGATCTTCAGTCTTAGCTTTGTCGAAAATTTGCTGTTTATACTGTTTAATGAGTTTCATCTTTCGCTGATTGAGCAAAATATTCTTGATGTTATTGCTTTCGAAATTTATGGGCGATAAGGCGTTCTTTACCTTAACTTCCTTTATTTTTAGATAGTAGTAGTTCAATGTATCCTTATACTCAAATACGCGATTGGCATAAAAATTATATTCCGGAAGATCCTTTAGCTGAGGAATTTCTTTCTTCACATCGTCCATTAAAAGCCAGGTGCTGTCGTTAAAAAAATAGTTATCGGCATATTGCTCACAAAGTGTTTTCAGTTGTTCTTTATCCTTTGGATTAAGCGAATAAATGCACTTTTTTATTTTGTCGAGTGCCTTTGATATCAAAGGGATCTTAAGATAATTCACTTTAACAATGTTATCCTTTAAGATAAAATTCTCTTCATTGGCTGAATAATATTCTGCTATTTCCTCTTTTGAAATGGAGGTGTCGAGATTATTCTCGATTAATTTTACTTCGTATTTGTAATTGATTAGCTCTTTGCGGTACTTTTCCACTTCCTCATCTACATTTATGTCTTCAGGCGCCAGTTTTTTTGTAGCCTCCTGATAGAATAGTTCATCTTCTGCCCATCGCTCTATGGCACGTTGTGCTACCTTCTGACTGTCTTTTTTAACTTCGTTCAAAAAATTAAAATGTTTGAATTCATTTGCAGTAAGTTCCTTTTCTCCTGCAATAGCAATGGCATTAGCATCATGTTTATCCGACTTTATGCCGCAAGATGCTATTAAAAAGAAAACGCTTATGATCAATATATTCTTCAAATCCTGTTATTAAAAAAGGCTGCCTTAAATATACACTATTTAAAACAGCCTCTTATGTTTGGTAAAATATCGTTTTTACATCACAAGGTGAAGTGAAGCGATAATTCAATTACTTTACGGTAGCTAAAACAGCATCGTCTATTTTAACCGTGTATTTATTTTTTAAATAAGCGATCCATTCTTTTTCAAGATTGGTCTGGAAATCTGCAGTTACCATACCTTTTGCTTCGTAAATGGTTTTTGGTGACTTCGGTAATACTTTGTTAACGTTGATAACGATAACCTTGTTCTCTTTTTCGTTCTTAATGTTATTTGGTGCAACACCTTTTTTCCAGTTTGCATCAACATCCTTATTTTCGCCTTTTAAGAAAGTAACATTTTCAACTGAAACGTTCAATTGAGAGGCTTTGTTCAAGGTTTCAAGAATTTCTTTGTCTGCTTTACCTTTTGCCAGTAATTTTCTTACTTCTGCTGCATTCTTCTCATCTAAACACTTGTAAGTGCTTACTTCAGCACGTTCGCCCCAAAGGTAGTTGTTCTTGTTCTTCTCATAGAAAGCCTTTAAACCTGAAGTATCCTTTACAGCTTTACTCCATACTTTCTGATCAGTTAGGTCAAACAATAAGATACCATCTCTGTATTCTTTCAAAAGGTTCTTGAATTCAGGATAAATAACTTCTAAACGGGCATCTTGAAAATCAACGATAACTTGCTCAACCCATCCGTTATATAATTGTTCCATTAAAGGTTTTAATTCAGTCGGACTTCTGAACACCATTTGTGTTTCAAGATATTTCGCAAAATCATTTTGAGTATATTTTTTATCACCCATTGAAATAATTTCTTTATTACCCAAGCTCTCTGCTCTGCTTGCTTTCCAGGTTGCCTGTAAATAAGTTGTATCAAGAACTTTGATCATTTCATCGCGGTTCTTAAGATTTTCGGTGAATTTATTTTCCTTCTTAACATTAGCAATAAGGGCTGTGCGGCCCATTTGCGAGCGGCTGTCGCGGCTAACTCTTGCTTTTAATTCGCCTTTCATATCAGCAAACGGAGCTAGTTCTTTTCTGTCAATACGTTTGATGATATGCCATCCGTAAGGTGTTTCAACAGGTGCAGAGATATCACCGTTGTTCTTTAATCCAAAAGCAGCGTCTTCAAATTCTTTAGGCAGTTTGCCTGCTTTGAAAGGTTGTAATTGGCCGCCACGGTCAGAGGTTTGTTTATCATCTGAGAACATGCGGGCAACATCTTCAAATTTTTCGCCTTGTTTTATTTTCGCTTCCAGTTCAATGATCTTTGCTTTGCAATTATCTTTCTGAGGCTGAGTAGCATCTTTAGGGAACTTGATCATGATATGAGCAGTATAGATCTCACCGCGGTTAGCACGTTTATCAGTTACTTTTAAAATATGGTATCCGTATTTTGTGCGAACGATATTGCTTACTTCTCCTACTTTAGTA
>JANYIQ010000325.1 GCA_025362575.1 Bacteroidia bacterium | reverse complement strand
ATATGTCGGTAATTCAATTGTTACACGGATGGGCCTTTATAAAGATATTAATTGTTTTTATGCGGCCCTTGTTGTATTAGATAGTAATAATAATTGGCCAAGTGTTTTAATTAAATTTAATTATAATGGAGATACCTTATGGCAAAAGACTTTTTACAGCGGAACAAATAATGTCAATCTTTATTTTCAAGGAATGAATAAATCAATTGACGGAGGCCTTTTAATAACAGGTATTTTTGAAGACTTTACTTTAAGTCAGCGCTCAATATTGATTTTGAAAACTGACACAAACGGTAATCAAATATGGCGAAAAAAAATAGTTAGCACAAATGTAAATCCAGCCTGGTCTTCAAACAGGGTAATTCAAGACAGTGCGACAAAAAAAATAATAGTGGCAGGTTATCAATATCTTGGCAGCAATACTATTTATTCGTTAATTATGTTCTGTGATAGTTTAGGAAATAAATTAAATAGTTTTACTTATTCAGATTTTATGTATGGTGGAGGATTTCAAGATTTGATTCAAACAAAGGATAAGAATTTTATTGCGGTTGGTCAAAATAAAAACACTGTTATTGTAAGTGGGAGCAATTCAATGAAAGCTCAATTGGCAAAATTCGACATTTCGGGCAATATCATTTGGAAAAGAGAATATGATACCACTGCGATGGTAAATGTTTTCAACACCATAAATGAAATGCCCTCAGGAGATTTAATTCTCGGTCAGGAATTAGACACTTTAAATACATATGGCATTTCCGGGCTAAACACCTTTACAAAGATTTACAGAACAGATGCTTTAGGCAATATTAAATGGAAAAAAAGCTTTGATTTCTCCAAAAACAACGCCAATCAAGATATATTAAGTTCAATTAATTTTGCAAACAATGGTAGCATTTTGGGAACTGTTTGGTTGGTTTCAAATCCGAAACCAAACCCATATATACTCATAAGATTAGACACTACCGGATGCGATTCAACAACCACTTATTGTTTGGCAACCAGTATTGAAGAGCAATTAATAAATAATGTTCATATAAAAATATTTCCCAATCCAGTAAGCGACAAGGTTATTGTTGAGTTGACTGATTTTAATTTAAATTCTGAAATCAAAATCACAAACGTATTGGGACAGGAAATAATAAATGCAGCAATAACTGAAAAGAAAACCGAAATAGATACAAGAGATTTTACAGATGGAATTTATTTTTTAAGTCTATCAAGAGATAGAAAAATTATTTTTACGCAAAAACTTATTAAGCGATAGAATGAAAAAGAAATTAATTTTATTTAATATATTCTTCCTTTTGTCTGTTTTTTTTGTAAACTCTCAAGTGAATTTTCAGTGGGCAAAAAGTATGGGAGGCGGGTTAAATGATGCCGCTAATTCTATCGCTGTCGATGGCACCGGAAATGTTTATACAACAGGTACTTTTAGCGGTACTTCTGATTTTGACCCGGGCCCTAGTACTTTTAATTTAACTTCTCCTGGACAGGAAGGAGTCTTTATAAGTAAATTAGATGCTTCGGGTTTGTTTGTTTGGGCAAAGTGCATAGGAGGAGCTGGTTCAGATTATGGATTTTCCCTTTCATTAGATGGGTTTGGTAATGTTTATTCAACCGGTAGTTTTAGTGGCACAGTGGATTTTGACCCGGGACCTGGTATTTTTAATATTACAGCGACTGGACAAGCTAATGTTTTCATAAGTAAACTAAATTCATCGGGGTCTTTTGTATGGGCAAGAAGTATCGGAGGAACGAACTATGAACTAGGTACATCTTTAACTGTTGATTTAGCAAATAATATTTATACTACGGGGTATTTTCAAGGTACTGCTGATTTTGATCCTGGTGCAGGGGTATATAATATTACTTCAGCTGGAAGTAACGACATTTTTATAAGCAAGCTTGATGCTTCAGG
Organism: Bacteroidia bacterium; assembly: GCA_025362575.1. Taxonomy (GTDB): domain Bacteria; phylum Bacteroidota; class Bacteroidia; order B-17B0; family Aurantibacillaceae; genus JAHEYG01. The sequence goes on along the minus strand of JANYIQ010000325.1, from coordinate 18,550 downwards.
AAATTTTATTTGGGCAAAAAGTATGGGTGGAACTAGCGATGATATTGCACACTCGATTTTTGTTGATGGTTCAGGTAGCGTTTATACAACAGGCGCTTTTAATGGCAACTCTGATTTTGACCCGGGCGTAGGGGTTTTCAATCTTAATTCAGTATCCACCAACGATAATGTATTTATTAGCAAATTGGATGTTTCTGGTAATTTCATATGGGCAAAGATACTCGGTGGCGCTGCTGTAAATAGTGATGTTGGTGTTTCCATTATTACTGACGGCACTGGTAATGTTTACACAACTGGAGCTTATAATGGTTCTGCGGATTTTGACCCCGGCCCAGGTGTTTATAATCTTACTTCAGCCGGTGGGTATGAAAATATTTTCGTTAGTAAACTTAACTCTTCTGGCACTTTTGTTTGGGCAGAGACTTTTGGAGGCGGCTCATGTAACGATGTTGGTAATTCAATTGCTATTGATTTAACAGGTAATATTTTTATTACTGGCTATTTTGGATGTTCAGTTGATTTTGATCCAGGACCTGGGGTTTCTAATTTAACCTCATCAGGCACAGATGTTTTTATAAGTGAATTAGACAGTAATGGAAATTTTTTATGGGCTGGAAATATGGGAGGTGGGAGTATCGATGTCGGACAATGTATAGTTATTGATCCAGCTGGTAGTATATATATAACAGGTTATTTTCAAAGTACGACTGGTGATTTTGACCCTGGTGGAGGTGTCTATAATCTTTCAACGAGTGGCAACAATGATGTTTTTATTGTTAAGTTGAATAATCCCGTAGGGATTGAAGAAAAAAGCACTTTTAATAATTCAGTAAACGTTTATCCTAATCCAAGTAGTGGTGTTTTTAAATTGAAAATCGAAACGGAAAGTAATGAAGTTGAAAATCTGGAAATAAAAATTACAAATGTATTAGGAGAGGAAATTCTTAAAGACAAAATAAAAGAAGGGAAAGCGGTATTAGATATAAGTGCTTTAAATAACGATATTTATTTTTTAAATTTATTTCAAGACAATAAATTAATTACTACAAAGAAACTGGTTAAGCAATGATTTAACTTGCCTTGATTTTTATAGTCTCTATCGAGTTGTAAGTCAACCTGAACCTATATGAAGAGTAAGTAGGATGGGACTTGCAGGGGTGCCCTTCTGACAGGTGAAACAAAAGTGAAACATTTTCTAGGGATTTTTCTTGAAGGGTAAGACCCCGGAGGAACACTATTTTCCGTATCTTTATAATTATCTGCTTAAATTCCAGTGATTTTATATAAGATATTGGTTTTTGGTGAAATGTGTATTATTGCATTGCCGCAAGTTGCTGCGCAAGTTTAGAAGTGCAAAGAGGAACAATCATTGCGAACAGACCATATCAAGTTGATGCGCAAACCTTAACTAATGGTATTTATTTCATAACACTTAACCGAAGTGATAAATTAATTGAAAAGCAAAAGATAATTATTATTAAATAAAATCCGAATAGGTAAGCAAATAAATAATTTATAAAACTTTGCATTTGAAACTATATAGACGTATTTTTTTGATTTGCCTGATGGCTGTTCTTTCTATGGCCACCTTCGCTCAGGGTGGATTTAAGAAAAAATATTTTTTAGCAAATAGTGTCCAAAGCATATGTGAGGACGTTCTTGAAGCGCCTGGTGGTAATTTAATGATGATTGGTGTTACAACTGATTCGTTAAATTACTTTAGCAAAAAGACCTTGCTGGGTTGTGATGCATGTGGAAATGTTTTGTGGCGCAAAGATTATGGAAAAAGCAAGTTTCAGTATATTGATAATAGCTCACTTGGGTCAAGTCTTAAGCTTTCCAATTCCTTCTATCATCCTTCTATCGATTTAGATAGCAACAATAATGCTTATTTGGGAGTTTTGCTAAAATTCAATTATAATGGAGACACCATTTGGCAAAAGAAATTTTACAGCGGAACAATAGGGGTGAATCTTTATTTTTATCACACCATCAAAACTATAGATGGTGCTTTGTTAACTATTTCCGTTCTTGAGGATTTTAATTTAAATCAACGATCCATTTTGCTTTTAAAAACAGACTTGAATGGAAATGAACTATGGCGTAAAAAATTAACAAGCCCAAATACTGCCAATCCTGCCTGGTATGGTTGTAGGGCTGTACAAGATAGTGCAACAAAAAAGATCATAATAGTTGGATACCAATATGCAGGAACTAATCAAACTAATTCTCTTGTTTTAATTACTGATAGTTTGGGTAGTAAAATTTCCCAATTTTCCTTTTCTGGCAGTTGTGGCGGGCTTTATGGTGATATAATTCAAACACAGGATAAAAATTTTGTAGTTGCAGGTTATAAGGATGCTTGCAATTGGTTGGGAGGGCTTACGCCCAGATGGAGAGGACAAATTGTAAAGTTTAGCCTTACCGGAGTAGTTATATGGAGTAAGGAAATTGATACCTTATCTATTTATAACAGTAATGCCGGGGTCTTAGAAACGACAAATGGGGATTTAATTATTTCAGGTGATCGGGATACCTGTAGTAATCATGGATTAAATGCATACGCTCCAGTAAGAATGGTAAGAATGGATGCTAACGGCAATGTAAAATGGAAAAAATATTATGGACCTGCCTATAGCCCTAATAATAGTCAAGGGCCCAGGAGCATGAAAATGATGAATGATGGTTCCTATTTACTTTCGACCGAATTTTGGTTGTCCCCGAATGTTCAACCCTACAGTATTATGAAAATAGACAGTATGGGCAACGATACTTTATCAGTATCATGTGCTTTCGCAGGCATAAAAAATAATAATTTGAATGAAGAAGAGACTTTTTTCATTTTTCCAAATCCGGCTAGTAATGAAATAAATTTAAAAGTGGTTACTCGCCCGAATGAAAAATACTTTGTATTAATAAAAGACATTGAAGGGCGTGAATTGAGGAGGCTGGAAATTGAATCATATAAGGAAGAACGTTTAAGTACAGATTGCTACGATAATGGTATTTACTTTATTGAGTTATTGCAGCATGAAAAGCCTATTGCAATGAAACGATTAGTAATAATTAAATAGATTAACGTGTATAACTACAGTGATAAAAAAATAAGCAAAAATAGTTCATTCCAATGTCTTAAACGGGTTGCAGATCTTGGCCCTAAGAAAATCTTAATTTACTTTTAAGGAATTACCTCTAGCAAATTTCGAGACCTGACCTTTGCATTTAAATGTAATTATTCTTTTACCAGTTTCTTAACTGAAATTATTTTACCGTTTTTTATTAGTTGTACAAAATAAATTCCATTATTGATTTCACCAACATCAATTCCTGTGTCATTCTTTTGAACTCTTTCTGATTTAATTTCTTTGCCAATAATATCATAAATTTTAAAAAGCATGTCTTCACTTAAATTAGAAACCTTTAAATATAATTTAGTACTTGTTGGGTTAGGATACATTTTGAGATCATTATTAAGAGCTAAGTCTTCAGCGAAACCAGTAGTAGAGGAGGGGCAACCCGAAAATAAGCATCCGGTACTATCAACTCTCAATAGCCAAGATTGTTCAATAGTTCCAAAAAAAGAGCTACCAAAAACATAGCCAACTGCTGAAATGCTTTTGTCTGGAAGTTCAACTACATTATGTAAATAACAGTCCCCAATTGTGTCCTTAATAGGATTAGTAGCAATATAATTATTCCACCACTTTAAATTACCAAGACTATCCGTTCTCATAAGATAACCCATAATCTGACTCGCACTCGTATTATACTTAACTAATTGCGAACCACAAACGATAAGATCTCCATTACTTAATACTTTGATATTAGTTGCGCCAATATTAGTTTGCTTAATGCCATAATATTTTTGCCATACGATATTTCCATTCACATCTAATTTTGTCATACCAACCCTGTCATAATAATTAAACCCTCCTGAGCTGTCGGTTTTACAATGAGCAATAATGTGAACGCCATTTTTTAGGGTGACAATTCCATTATAAATACTTGCCGTTGTATTTGGAAGAATTACAACCCATTGTTGATTTAGATTACTATCTAATTTCAAAATATAATTACTTGAGGCTTGCACTCCAGAGATAATATATCCTTTACCTAGGGTAGTATCAATACCTGTTAGGCTTCTTGATAAATTATTTGTCAGATATAGTCTCGTTTGATAAAGAACTCCATTGGTATCAACAACTCTGACAAATACCCGGTAGTTTCCAGAATGAGCGGGGCCACAGGTGCTATCAGTCAAACCAAAAATTAAAAGTTTATCTTTTGTTTTAAGATAGTGCTGAATTTTTGAAGGGTTGTTCCAATAGGTAGTATCACCGTATTTTTTTGTAAATAGAGTATCACAACCTTCGCTAAAAACATAAAATCCGGCGTTAGCTTGGTTAGTATAGGTTGTTTCACCACATAAATAAAATTTATTCTTCTTGACTAATAAATCATTGGGTCCTAAAAAATTTACCCCGACGGGTTTATACCTTTTCTGAAGAATAATGTTACCGAATTTATCAACTTTTAAAACAGACGAGCTGATTACGTTATAATTTACTTCAATAACACTTGAAGGGATTAAGAATGTATCATTATTAAATTTAAAAGTTAAGGTTGTATTTAATTTACCACCTACGTTCAGCCGTTTGCTAAAATAAGTTTGAGAAAAAGAAATGTATGTAAGTAGTAGCAAGGCCAAACTTGCTACTACCTTCATTATTTTTACCATTACTTAATATTTACAACTTTAAAATAAACATTAGGCTTACCGTTTTGTTTTACACAAAGGATGTATAAACCATTGGCAATATTTTCTGTATTAAACAGCATATAACCGTTAACCCTACCCTTATAACAGGGGATGATCTTTATCCTAAGAGTGGAATTGCAAACATTTAGTGGAGAAATTAGCCTAAAAATTGGTTTAAATGTTCAGGGTTGAAAATGGCTAATCTCTTCCAATGAGAATGCGGAATTATCTCTTTCTTGTCAGCTTGACGTTATTTCACTGGATCAAGATTTTTCTGAAAGATATAAACTCATTATCTGTTATCTTTAAATAGTATAAGCCTTTCGGAAAATCTCTAGTTTCTATTGTCATTTCATTTTCAAAGGAAGAAGAAAGAATTACAGAACCTTTTGAATCGATAAGTTTTACCACTACTTTTTTTGTTCCTGTGATTTCCATTTTACGAATATGAATGAAATCTGTAGCGGGATTTGGATAAATCTGATAAGCTAAAGTTGAATTCAATTCGTGAATGCCTGCACCAGTGTATGGTTTTAAATGTATAAGGCTATCGGAGTAAACATAATCTCCACTATTAGTGCCATCGCTATTAGACTGCATGCCTGTTGCGTAAATGTTTGCTTCGCCAGAAGTAGGGGCTGTCCAATTAAAAGAGAAATCAAAATAATTCAATTGTGTCCCAGAACCAAAAACATTGATCCTACTATTTGCAATATAAGTATAAAGTGATGTGTACAGACTTGTGTTTGTAGTGTTACCTGAATTATTTCCCAAACTATCTATAACTTCCACATCACAATTAAAAAGTGAATCACCCGGTTGCGCTACTTTTACAGTAACTGTATACGTTTGGCCGGGAACATATTGATTACTTACCAAAGAAGGTGTTAGAATTATTTGCATATTGCCCGGACCGGAATTGAGTGGAAAGGAACCGTGACAACTTACACAGGTTGTTTCGCCCGGTGAGCCTGTACGCCCCCACATAATAACGGCAAAAATTGAAAATGATGAGACAATAAAAAAGACAGAAAGAACGATAACATTAACCCATATAGCTTTTACTTTAAACATGAAAATATTTCAAACTAATTTAAGGAATATTATGAAGGAAATTGCTATTTGAATTAGTTTTTAATGAGTTTGTGGGTTTCTTCTTTTCCGGATCTGAATTTTATTGTGATGAAATACTCCGCCACCGGTAATTCTTCGATGTTAATTGTTGATTGTTCTTTAGCTTCAATATTTTTCTCTTTAATAAGCTCTCCTTTTGTATTTCTTATTGTTACAGAATAATCTTCGGTAGCGTTCTTATTTGTAACCGTTATCTTGTTTTGAGCCGGATTTGGGGAAATAGAAATTTTATTTGTGGTGGTCGTGATTTCTTTTACGCCAACGCTATTCAAATAATTTTCTATTGCTGTTTTAATTGCGGTCGTATCAGAAAACTCGAACAAGAATTTTTTGTTAAAAGTAAATATTACTGAATGAGATGGGCCGGCAGCAATGACAAGATATGTCATTGGTAAAACGGAACAATACATGGATAACTCAGCCTGACAGCTATCAAATTCGGCATCCATACCTGTGCTAAGAACTGTTGAACCGCAAGTGTTACCCCAAAAATCCAAATACAAAGCTTTAAATTTACCGGGATAGGCAATTTGATATTGATTTTTTAATCCGGTAAAAAAACCTGCAGCATCCTGGCACGATGTACAACCCATACCGAAAACCATTGCTACAACTTGATTTGAATCGAGTTGATTATAAAGGTTCCATGTTTTTCCTTTGCAGTCTTGTTTTGTCCAATTGAAAGCCTGCGCATTTAAATTGTGTGCGCTTAAACATAGAAAAAAAGTGATAAAAACGGAATAATAAAGATGTTTCATTTTATGGTGTTTTCTCAATGATAAATGTACAAAATTAAAGCTGAAAAGTGTGCTTTTTAACACTGTATAATTGGAATGCTAAAGGGTAATTCCAATTCTTACTTTAATCGCAAGCCAAGATTGATTTTAACAATTATTACAGTTATATTTGATATATGAGTACTGTAAGGCAATTTTCAATTTATCTAGCTTTTATTGTTGTTTTTAGCGCGTGTAAAAAACCATCAACAGCTTGTTTCGATATGAGTTCGAAAGTGGTAACTGTTGGGCAAACTGTTGTTTTTACCTCTTGTTCAAAATGCACCAATTGCTCGGACCACAATAAAGTAAGTGATCTGCAATGGGATTTTGGAGACGGAACAAGCGGCAGCGGAACCCCCATTGAACATATATATAATACGGCCGGTCAATTTACTATTATCCTTACCTCTAATGATTCTGATCACGATGCTAAAGCTAGCGTTACACATGTACTAACAGTTTTTGAATCTTTTGCCAGCACCCATAATGACGTTCAAATAAATTTTACAAACGTGGTGGGCAATTCCATAGTAAGAATTTCGAAGGACACAGCCTATACCGGAATAACTCCTAAATATATTAATGCAAACAGCGATACTTTTTCTGTTACACGATTAAACTATTATATTTCTAATATCAGACTTAAAAACAGCGATGGTTCCTATTTTACTGATGGAAATTACTACCTGGTTGATGCAAAGGACAGCATAAACACCTGCCACTTAACTTTGAAAAATGTACCAACCGGAAATTATGTTTCACTTGAGTACATTGTTGGGGTAGATAGTTTAAGAAATTGTTCCGGAGCACAAACAGGTCCACTGGATCCTATACACGATATGTTTTGGAGTTGGAACCAAGGCTACATATTTTTTAAATTTGAAGGATATACTTCCAGCGATCCACCCTTGCCTTTCCACAATGTACAGTATGATGTTGGCGGATTTCTGACGCCATACAATAACATCAAGAAAATTACTTTCCCATTAATATCGCCAAATCTAATTGTTGGAACCAGCCATATTTCTACCGTTTACATAAAGACCGATATACTGGAAGCCTTTAAAACACCAACCACTATACATTTCGGGACCTTAGCATTTATAGCAAGCCCACAAACAGGAACGGTTATAGCAAATAATTACGTGGATATGTTTTCGCTTTCTGCAATTTACAATTAGCCTTTATATTATTTAGAATACAGAATCGTTAAGGGTAAACGACGCTTTCGCGAAATAGGTTTAAAAACTAATGATTTTCTATGATGTGATTGACCCGGTACATTTCATGCCGATAATCATATTCATTGATTCCGACATCATTAGGAAAATACTGATCAAGTCTATCATGTAAAGAATGATCACCCGGAAAGACGTTTTTTATATTATTAGTGGTAAGCTCATAGATTGAGCCATCAGGCTTTACGCTAAAGTAATATTCCAAAACAATAGTAAATCCTTTTCCATTTAAGGAGGGCTGACTTACTTCTACTGCATAAATACACAATGTTTTATTTTCTAAAATTTTATACTCTTCGGAATAACTTTTATAAAAACGAAATTCCCTGCCTTCGCAATCTCGAAAACCATATATACTATCTTTACTTAGAACGAAGGTAGAGTCATTATGTTTGACGGTTATATGTTTTTTACCTAAGAAGTCGTGCAATTTTATTTTATGCATTTCACCGCAAGGGTTTGCGTAGTCTAATTTATTTTGACTATAATCAGAAGCAGTGAGATATATGCCACTTAGAATTTCTTGTTTTTTCTGTGCGCTACCCTTTAAGAATGACAAAAGGGCTGTTGTGAAAATAAAAAATTTAAACACTCCATTTATGGCCTTAAAGACGTTAGTATGATCGATTATTTTTTGCATTGTTCTGACTAAAACCATTCTTATTTAATTTTTACAATAGCAGAAGGTTGTTTTGAAGCTATTTCCTGAAAGTGATCTCGTGTATCATAAAGCATTTTCTCTAAACACCAATTTGCATAAGGCTTTGCCAGAAAAAATCCTACGGAACGAAAAAAGAATTTACGCGGTTTAGTGTAATCAATACTCAAATTGGCACGGGTATCCTCGCCTGCCTGATCAACAACTAATTTCATGCGATACCAATCTAGGATGATCATTTTGGCGGGACCTGTTGTTTCCAAAACCTTGTTGTGATCTTTTTCCCATTGAGTAGTTATAACAGTAAAATCCATTTTAAAACCCATTGTTTTACCAGTCCAGCGGTATTTGGAATTTACACCTGTTACATTTTCGGTAAGCTGGGTTAGTTTCAATTTACCACCCATCATTGCCATTGATTTCTTTGTCATGTGCTCACCTGTATTTCCGATACGATCCATATAATTAAATACATCTGCAACATTTGTGTTTTGCACCACAACAATTTTTTCGCGATGCTTAATTCTTCTAAGGCTATCTTTACCTAAAGAGCTTCCAAATGTGAAAAGGCCCGATGTTAAGAAAAGTAATGTGACTATAAGAATATTTTTCATTGAAATAATTTGAATTTGTGGAAAAAGCCCCTTTCGGGGCTTTCTTTTTTTAATTACATTTCTGAGCACAACTTTTCGCAAGTGCGACATTCTGTTGCACATTTTTTACAATCAGCCATATCAGACTTATCGCATTCAGAAGCACATTTTGCACAAGCTTTAGCGCAAGCACCACATTCTGCCTTTACATTTTTGTCGGCTTTCATTGCAGCGATTGCTTTCTCGCAAGCCGCAACGCATTCTTTGCAAGCTTTCTCCTTTTCGGCCATTTTAGGATCTTTTGCGCATTTCTTTTCTACTTCTTTACAACAAGAAATACATTTGTTACAAGCATCGATGCAAGCTTTGTATTTGTCGGACTTAGCAACAATCATTGTTTCTGAATTGCTGATCTTTGAAATTGCTGATGTTGCAACAAATCCAATCACTGTGAACAATAGAATTAATTTTTTCATGATTTTTTGGTTTTTAATTAATAAATATTTTTACGATACAAGATTATAACACATATTTAGAAGAAAGAATGATATCCGTCGGGGATTTATATGACGGTTGTCAGTTTTTGAATTTTTATTGTTAAAATGAAGTATTGTACAGTAATCAGGAAAGAAAACTAATAGGTTAAATGGAGACCGATACCAAAGCCCATATCACTGTCATAATGGGTTCTGATCCCCAGATTTTTGTTAAAGATATATTTCAATTCAGCCATGTACTCCTTGTCTGAATTGAACATGAATCCAAATCTTAAACGTTTTGTGAGAGGAATATCTTCTCTTTTTAATTGAATTAAAACTGTACCATTAGTAAAAACCTCTGCTTCTATATGAATTAACATTGGAAGTGTATAGACAAATCCGACAGAAGGTGATATCCTTGTATCCTTTGTATCGGTTTGTCCGAAAATATTTTGAGACTGGAAGTTGATCTCGCCATGCTGGTTTCTATATCTATAGTCAAATCCAACAAATGGCATGAACCATTGCATTTTACCAATATAACGACCAAGGTGGGTTTCTACTTCATAACCATGAATATCCATATAACCTAAACGCCACTCGGACATTAAACTCCAGCGCGTGTTTTGAATCATTGCCATTCCATCGTTTCCATTAGTCGCGATATCGTTCTCACCCATGAAGTGAAACTTACGGTCGTCCTTTTTCAATTTCCTGTAAGCATACTTGGGATTTGAGATCAAAGGATTTTTTGATTGACTCTCATAACTAAAAACCCGCCCCATCCCACTCATCATGTGATATAAAATGTGACAATGAAAAAACCAATCACCATCAACGTTAGCATTAAACTCTAATGTATCAGTTTCCATTGGCATTATATCGATAATATTTTTTTGAGGGGCGTTTTCACCTTGACCGTTAAGAACTCTAAAATCGTGACCGTGCAAGTGCATTGGGTGCCGCATCATAGAGCCATTGTAAATAATGAGCCTTACATTTTCTCCTTTCTTAATTAGAATTTTATCCGTTTCGGAAACTACCTTATTGTTCAAACTCCAAACATAGCGATTCATATTACCAGTGAGCTCAAAGTGCAATTCTTTTACGGGGACATCTTTTGGGAGTGCAGTTTTAGTTGGCGACTTAAGCATTGAATAATTTAAGGTAACAATATCGGAAAGAGCATTTGCATTGTATTGATCTTTATTATTGCCCCTATCCATCCCTTCCATTTTCATTTTCTTTTTTTTGTTTTCCGGCCCTGTAATTTCTGGATACATAACAACATTCATGTCCATTTGATTCAAACTCATTTGCATTCCCATATCATCAAGATCTCCATTCATCTTCATCATATCGTTCATCATTTTCATACCCTCAAAATATTTTAGTTTAGGCAAAGGTGATTTTAACTGCTTAATTCCATTACCAATATATAAAGACGTAGAGTTGATACGATCTTCAGAGGTTGCTAAAAACTCATATGAAGTGCTGTCGTTTGGTATGCTGAGAATCACATCATACGTTTCTGAGACGGCGATAATGAGTCTGTCCACATCAACCGGCTCAACATCATTTCCATCGTTGGCTACAACCGTAATTTTACCACCAGCATAGGTGAGCCAAAAATAGGATGATGCCCCTCCGTTTGAAATGCGTAGTCTTACTTTATCACCACCTTTAAATTGGGAAAGCTGGCTTTCGTTTTTACCATTCATTAAAAACTTGTCGTAATAAACATCACTTACATCCATTGCTAACATCCGCTTCCACTCATTCTTAAGTTTGGTTTTAAAATGCTTGTGTTTTATTGCTTCGGCGTAGCTTTGGGTAGTGCCTTTTTTAATAGCAAACCAATCTGAAGCATTGTGCAACATACGATGCACGTTTTTTGGATTGAAATTTGTCCATTCGCTAAGTACAACCGGAACGGTTGGCAGATCATCAATGCCTTTTCTAAAAGTTGGATCATCTTCTCTTTTATTCATTATAAAAGAACCATACATTCCTATTTGCTCCTGCAAACCTGAATGACTATGATACCAATGTGTACCGTGCTGAATAATTGGGAACTTATATAAATGCGTAGTGTGAGGTTTTATTGGCATTTGTGTGAGGTAAGGCACGCCGTCTTCCTTGTTTGGCAAAAACAAACCATGCCAGTGTAAAGATGTAGATTCATTTAGCTCATTGTGGACCCAAATTTCAGCAGTATCGCCCTCTGTGAAAGTGAGCGTGGGCATTGGAATTTGTCCGTTGACTGCAATAGCTCTTTTTTCCTTTCCTGCAAAATTCACAATTGAATCGCGAACGTACAGATCGTATCGAACAGTTTTTTGCGCGAAAATATCTTTTGAATTAAACAAAAAGACCATTGCAAACAACAATAATTTTTTGATGCCCACTTTTTTTAATTCACATTTTAGTACTTTCATATACTTGGATCAGTCTGCGGTAAATTCTATTTTATGGTTTGCACCGTTTTACCACAAGTAAGCATTTGACTGCCAAAAAATGGGTTTTTAATCGTTGACTCCTTACTAATCCAGTCGCCACCATTTCCATCGTTGTACATTGGACAATGATCGAAGTAAACTGAATAAGAAGGTTTAATTACTTTCATAATCTCAAACATATTGTTTGAAAGTGAACTGAAATTCTCTCTTTGTCTATCTGTTTCGGTGGCTCCTTTGATATGTTCAGCATCTGCAGAAAGTTTAGACATGTATTTCATCCAAATCATGTGTTGATCATGAGATAGCTTATCCATAGCAACTTTATCAATTGCTTTAAACAGTTCGTTAGCCTTATTGCCTGCGGTAACTCCATCATTCATAATTAACGCATCCTTTAAAGCAAAATATGAATTGTAAACATCAGTGAGAGGATCCGCCACTTCTTTCTTAACAGTATCTTGAACGGGTGTTTGAGTTTTAGTTGTAACAATTGTTATTGGCTTTTTTCTTTCGTATTGACAACATTCTGGCAATTTAGCGTAAGCCTCATCGGGTGCCCTGAATTTTTCGTTATCATATCCTGCTAAAGCGATACGTTTTAAAATCTCATCTTCATTTGTTGTCTTTGAATTGAAAGTTAGCGTGGCCATTTTAGAATCTTTATTCCAATCGACCTTAGATACATTCTTTTTGTTACCTGCCTTTTCGATCGTGTTTTTACACATACCACAATTGCCACTTATTTTAACTGTTTGTGTTTTGGAGTTCTTAATTTGCGCCGCACCACAAGTGAATAAGAAAACTGCTATAACCAAGAAAACTATTTTTACTATTGAATTCATTTTAATTTATTTTTCATTCCTTCTTTTGAAAGGAATGTGTTTATATTATTTTTACAAGTATAATTAAGATCATTGGTATCATTAAAATATCTTCGATTATTGTTATGGTACTCATTGGCAAGTGGAATAACCGCCTAAACATGCAAACTTAATTTTTTGCTTATTCAATGCAATTTCACCTAACCAGATAACTTTTGAGCGTAGTATACCGATCAAACAAATGAGCTATGAAACATCATTTAAATCAGTAACTACGCTCTTTATCTTTATTTTCTATCGTACTGGCAGCATTCAGCCAATTTAGAATAGGCGTTATCGTCCCCCTTGTACTTTTCGTTATCATATCCGACAAAAGCGATGTTCTTTTGGATCTGATCGAGGGTTATCTTAGACTTATTATAGGAAACCGTAATGATCTTCGTTTCTACATTCCAATCTGCCTTGCTAATACCGTCAACCTTTAAAGATGACTCTATATTTTCTTTACACATTTCGCAATTGCCCCAAACTTTAAAAGTTGAAGTTGCTTGCCCATCAGCGGTTTCGGTTGTAGTAGAAATTGTTTCGGTTTTATTATTACATGATATCAAAACCGCAAAAAGCAGCAGCATCACAATAACCTTTATTTTCATTTTATTGAATAATTAGTTTTTTAAATATTTTATTGTTTTCTCTTTCAAAGTTTAAGGTGTATACACCCGCATTCCAGGATGAGCAATTGATGGATAATTTTTCTTTAGAGCTTTGTTCAGAATAGATGACTTTACCCAACACATCGTATACTTTCAAATAATAAGGCGCTGAGCCTAATATTTGAATATTTATCAGATCACTTGCAGGATTAGGAAAGACAATCAAATCATGAGAATCTGATTTTAATTCATTAATACCAACCGCAGAAGGCCCAACCACAAATTGCCCCATCATACCAGCATCCTCATGCATTAAGATATGACAATGGTACATATATGGAATTACGGTATCAGTGTAATCTTCGAATTTGGTAATAAACATTGCAGAATCTCCCGGAGGAATTAATACAACATCTTTTCTACCTTGTTCCTGAGGACTTGGAGTAGTGCCATTTCTATCAAACAAATAAAATTGGACATCATGAATATGGAAAGGATGAGCCACCATAGTTTGGTTCACAAGCTTCCATATCTCAATGTTGTTCAACGGAATTTTATAATCAACGCGCATCATGTTAAATGTGCTATCGTTAAAATAAAATGGACCATCCATTACCATTGCACTATCGGCAGTGAAACGAATTGTTCTTGTGATGTTTGCCTGATTAACTGCATAAGGTGTATTAACAGTGAGTGAAGAAGGAATTGTTGTAATAGGACTTGCTGTTTGTGCAACAACATTAATCTTCATCACATTGTAATCTACAGCATTCAATGGACTATCCATTGGTGGACCAGTTGGCATTGGCATTGTAGGCCCACCTTGAATTCCCATTGGTAATTCAGAACCGTAACACTTTAGATAAAGTGTTTGTCCAATCATTCCGGTAAGATCCAATAAAATCTCTGCGCGTTCTCCGGGAGAAAGTCTTATTCTTGTTGTAAGATATGGCGAGTTTAATAAACCGCCATCAGAAGCAATTTGGTAAAATTGTTTATTACCGGAAAAACCAAAGTTGAATGATCTTTCACCTGATGCATTTAATAAACGCATTCTTACAACCTGTGCGGGCATGTTGGCATAAACAGTATAACCATAATTTGCTCTTGCACCATTAACAAGTAAAGTACTATCCTGCATACCCAAAGGCATTGCTTGATTTTGGTTATCGTATTGCTGAACCTGAACGATGAGAGGAAAATCATCAAGGCCATATCTTCTAGGCAAACTTAATGCTGCTTCAATTGGATCGCGAACAATTATTAAACCTGCAGCACCTTTAATGGCTTGCACTGCAGTTTTCATGTGCATGTGCGGATGATACCAATACGTAGCTGCATTATCCATAACAGTGAACGAGGGGCTCCAACTTGCTGCTGGCATAATAGGAGTGTGTGGTCCACCGTCCCATTTTGAAGGAAGGTGGATACCATGCCAATGCACTGTGGTTGTGTCACCGATCTGGTTAC
The DNA here is from genome assembly GCA_025362575.1 of Bacteroidia bacterium. GTDB lineage: Bacteria > Bacteroidota > Bacteroidia > B-17B0 > Aurantibacillaceae > JAHEYG01. The sequence continues at coordinate 3,507 of JANYIQ010000325.1, read as the reverse complement.
TGATGTTTATATTAATATTGGTTCCCTTTTTGAAAATCAAAGTTGGACCTAAATAATTATGAGTATTGTACGCATAGGTCTTTGATTTCTTTCCCGGAAAAAATTGTACACTATCCTTATGCATGTTCAAGCTATAACTTGGGCCGGATAATGTATCAGGAATTACCAATTGCGTTTGAGCAACCAGATCAAAAGATAATGCAATGAAGCATATTTGAGTAAGTTTTTTCATTCCGCACAAATATTACACTTACTGAATAACGACCTTTTTAACCTCGGTAGCTTTATCAGAAACAATTCTTAAAAAGTAATTACCTTTTGCAACTCCGTTCACATCCAAAGATTGTTGTGTTTCTCCCTGAATAGTACCAAGGTCTTTCGTACGAATTGCTTTTCCAGTAAGATCAAGTAATTCTAATGACACTTGCTGAGACGATTTCAAGTTTAGTGTCACGTTGATGATATCTGTACTTGGATTCGGGAAAACCGCGAAACTGTTCAAGAAGGAAGTTTGATTTTGAATTCCGGATACTGTACCTGTTAAAGCCAAATTATCTACCCACAAATAATCGTTAACTGTTGGAGCACTTCCACTGGCACGCAAATCAATGATACAAGAATCAGGAGCATTAGTGCTGAAATATGTAAAGTTGATTGTGAAATTAGCCCAGGCCATGGCCATTCCTGAAAGTGTTTGCGCAGCAATGGCAATAGTATCACGCTTACTCATACCGGTATTCCATTTTGTTAAAACAGCTTTTACAGAACCCTGACTTGTACCATAGATCATATGTTGCCATCTTCCAGTGAAACTTGCCGGCTGCAAAATGCACGGAAAACCAGACTTTGCTTTTTTATTGATGGAATCTAACTTACCACTTACTGCGATACCATTAGTAACTGTTGTACCTGTAGTAAGAGAAGTTAGTTTCAAATAAAAGTTTCCAGGATTGCCGGGCGTAGCCTTTGTTGCAGTAGCAACACTGAAAGATGCGGTTGCGTTATTCATAGTCCCCCAATTATCAGGAATACTGTACGCACCGACTGTTGTCCAGTTCTCGAAACTAAAATTAGGGATCTGCGCGAATGCAGAAACTGATGCGATGGCAACTGCCATTAAAGAAAATAATGTTTTTTTCATGATTAAATTTTTAAAATGATTAAATGGTTTTAAATAAAAAACAGACCAACCTAAGTTAGACCAAGGAGGAAAAAAAAGAGATCAAATAAGAAGTACTCCGTTTGCCAAATATATTGGAACATCATAGAGTATTGGCGGAGAATGATAATCAGTAATTATCATGCCGTGGTTTGTGGAAAGTTCACTGAATTCAGCGGCCGAAGCTATCAATAATTCAGCAACAGAAAATTTGTTGAAATTAAATTTAAGACTAGAATTAGAGTGATGCTTATCCTTTACTTTTAAATAGCTGTTTTTGTCTTTGCAACAGCTTTTGCTTTTTTCTTTTGTACCACAACAACCTTTTTCGTCAGACTTGCCAAATAAGGATATCTTTTTGAGCTTACTGCCACAATAATGCAAATCAACATTAACCCCGGAGGCCAATGTTGTATAAACCAGCAATAATGTGAATGCAATAAGTCGTTTCATTATAACAAATATAGAAAGAAAAAAGGGGAAGCTTACTAGTGGATACCAGTGGTTTAGTTAAAATATATTAGCAAAAATGGATTGCCTACTTCTGTTTGAATATTGCTAATATTATTAATAAACTGATAATTAATTAGTTACGCGGCTGTCTCACACCTGTTTTTAATCGTAAACAGAGTCAGAATCATTGAAAATATCTACCTAAATATGCGTATTACTACATTGATTCTGTATTTGCAGTCCCAGTGGATAGCATGCCAGGTGGCTTTAAAGCTTTTGCTGGTAATAATATTACGATTAACTTGGGCGATAGTACATTTATTGGCAAACAAATTTCTAATTTAAATTGTACTTGGTATAATGGCACTGTTCAAATTGCGAACAACATAAGCGGCCTTTATGTAAAGCTGGTAATTACTACAACATATGTTGTCCAACAGAATCTTTGTGGGAATACAACAACTGCTTCAGTGGTTGTTACCGTGAACACTGGCGCAGGGATAAAAGAGTTGGAGCAATTAAAGAATATAACAGTTACACCAAATCCAAATATTGGAAAAATAACTTTATTTCGGGATAAAATATTATCAAACGTTCAGATCAAGCTTCTTAATTTAACTGGACAAATTATCTTAACTGATGAGTTTGCCGGTGCAAAAAAGGATCTTGATTTAAATTTTGAAAATGGATTGTACATTCTTGAATTAGTAGATATGAAAACAATGCAAAAAATTATTAAAAAAATAATTATTCAAAAATAATTTTTTAACAATACGACAAAGAACCTGTTCAATTATTGAACACATTTATCTAAGATACAAATTCAGTGGCCGAATTCAAAAATGGTTTTTAACATCTAACATAGAAAGGCATGTTTAACTTTAACACCAATGAGGCATGCCGCTTAGAAAAGTGTTTGTTGCTTAACTTAGCAAATTTCAGGCGAGATTACAGTAAAATCTATCCCTTTTTCCATAGGAAGGTAAAATTGGTTACTTTAGCTCTAAACATTAAAGAATAATCCATTGCGCATTTTAACTAAACAAAAATCATAAACTATGTGGTGGATTTACGCTTTATTATCTTAAGTTAAGTTGAATAACCCTGTTGGTATAGAAGAAAAAAATAGTTCTTTTAACGCTTTAAATGTTTATCCCAATCCAAGTAGTGGTATGTTTAAGGTGCAAATCGTATCGAAAAATAATGGAGTTGAAAACAGTGTAATAAAAATCGCAAATGTATTCGGGGAAGAAATTTTTGAAAACAAAACGATAGAAGCGAAAACGGATTTAGACCTTAGTGCACTAAATAATGGGGTTTATTTTTTAAACTTATTCCAAGACAATAAATTAATTTCTACGAAAAAACTTATTAAAGAGTGACAGTTGTATGAATTCCACATTTCAAAAGTGTTTTGCTTTATCGGATAAAGTTTTACTAGTTGGGCAAGGTGGCTTTAAAAGGAAATATTTTTTGACTAATAGCGCCCAAAGCGTCTGTCAGGATGCTCTTGAAACGTATCCTTTCGGCTAAGTACGTCCGGATGTAATCCCATACATCTGATTTAATAAAATTTTCTTAAAGAAAAAATTCGTGAAGCTTGTTCACTTTGGTATCCTGGATACAGTTAAGAACATTGTTGAGCCACGATTCTGGATCAATGCCACAAAGTTGACAAGTGGCGATAAAAGAATAAAGCATAGCGTGATTTCTTGCTGCATCGTGTGAGTGGTTTCAAGTGGGCGAAAACCTGTCTTTTGTGGCGGACTTATTCCTATTTCGGCTTAGTACCCGCCTTTCCAAGAATTCCAGTTATTTCGTTCCTTAATTAAATTATTTCCATAAATTTACTGGGATCAGTGGCAAAAAAAGAAAATAAACCGGAGTCTTCCAGG
>JANYIQ010000285.1 GCA_025362575.1 Bacteroidia bacterium | reverse complement strand
CTATACTTAGGATATAACTATATGAATCTGGCTTCCTGCGAACTCGACGAAAACCACGTTGACAAAGCAAAGGAGTACAATCAAAAAGCTTTAAAAATATTTCAGGATTTTAAAGATACGTATAGCATGGTTTCCTGTCTTTGGATCGATGGCGACATTTATTCTAAAGTTGGCGATCATAAAAAGGCAGTTGAAGTTTTTGAAAGATGTGTTCTGTTGTCGGAAAAAACAGGCTCGCCGCTTTTGATGGAAAGAACCTATCACCAAATTGCAACGGCACTGGAGCAAGCCGGCGATTACAAGAACTCAGTAATGTATTTCAAAAAATTCCTTAGTCTCAAAGATTCCATAATCAATGAAGAGATCCGTGAAGGTGTTACAAAAAAGCAACTGCACTTTGAATTCGACAAAAAGCATTTGGCCGATTCGCTTGAAGCTCATTCCAAGCAAAAGTATTTGCAACAAGAAGTGGAAAGCAATAAAAAACAAGCGAGTTTGCAAAAGAACATTTCCATAATTTCACTTGCTTCACTTCTTGTTGTTTGCATTCTGGCCATCTTCATTTACCGTGGTTATAAAAAGAATGTAGCCGCTAATAAACTCATAGAGCAGCAAAAAACAGTTTTAGAAGTAAAAAATAAATCGGTTACAGACAGTATTTATTATGCCCGGCGGATACAGCGCTCCTTATTGCCGCCCGACAAATACATTGAAAAGAGTATAGATCGTTTGCAAAAAGATAAGAAGAATGGATGAAAATTCTCATTACGATTATTTTATTTCTCCAATTGGCGAACTTGAGATCTGCGCAGGCGAAAAGGATCTGTTCTCTGTTCTATTCTCAAAAACAAAAGATCATGAATTAAAGCGCCAACACATTTCTACGAATTCACTGATCGAAAAAACAAAAACGCAACTCGATCAGTATTTTAAAAATGAATTGAAAGCCTTCGATCTGCCCTTGCATCCGAAAGGAACCGATTTTCAAAACCGTGTTTGGAAAGAACTCTGCAATATTCCTTTTGGAAAAACTATAAATTATTTAACGCTTGCAAAAAATCTGGGCGATCCAAAATGCATTCGCGCTGCTGCATCCGCAAACGGAAAAAATCCTTTGGCAATTATTATTCCTTGTCACAGAGTAATTGGCACAAGCGGTAAACTGGTTGGTTATGCCGGCGATCTTTGGCGAAAACAATGGATGTTAGAACACGAAAGTTCTCAGGTAAATCTGTTTTAAGTGCACTTTAAATCAAAGGGGCTAGCCTCCTTAGATGATAAAAATCACCCAAATTGGGGGAGAAAAAGAGGCTCCTAACTTCAACATTACTAAGGCTTTAGGTATTCGTCTACGCCAAACCCTGTTTATCTAAAAAATTAGTTAAAGCCCCCTTTTTCAAGTAGTTTTGCCCCGCTTAAACCCCACAATAAATTAGTTGTATATGAAACGTATTTTAATTTTATTTCTCGCTCTAACTTTTATTTCAAAACCAATTGCTAAAGCCGATGAAGGCATGTGGTTGCCTATGTTATTAGGCGAACAAGTTTATGCCGACATGGTAAAACGCGGTTTAAAATTAAGTAAAGAACAATTGTATGACGTAAATAAGGCTTGCATCAAAGATGCTATTGTTATTTTTGGCGGCGGATGTACTGCAAGTATTGTAAGTAAAGAAGGTTTAGTATTTACCAATCACCATTGCGGTTACAATGCCATTGCGGCCGCAAGTACTGTTGAGCATAATTATTTGCGTGATGGTTTTTGGGCAAAAAGCAAGCAGGAAGAGATCTCTGCAAAAGGTGTAAGCGTACAATTTTTAGTTCGCATTGCTGATGTGACTGAAAAAGTGACTGAAAAAATAAAAGGAATTCCTGCAACAGAATTAACTCAAAAATTACCAAACATTTTAGCTGAACTTGCCACTGCAGAAACACAGGGTACTGCATACGAAGGAAGAATTGCCTCAATGTTCAAAGCCAATCAATTTTTGCTTTTTGTTTACGAGCGCTATAAAGATGTTCGTTTGGTGGGAACTCCTTCCGAAAGCATTGGAAAATTTGGTGGTGATACCGACAACTGGGAGTGGCCGCGTCACACAGGCGATTTTTCTATCTTCCGTGTTTACATGAGCAAAGACGGAAAAGCGGCTGACTATAATGCAGAGAATATTCCTTTGAAACCTAAATATTATTTGCCGGTTTCTATCAAAGGGGTTAAAGATGGAGATTACTCAATGATCTACGGTTACCCGGGTGGAACTAACCGTTACGAGACTTCTTACGGCGTAAAATTGAAAACCGATATTGATAATCCTTCTTTAGTTGACTTACGTGATATCCGTTTGAAATTAATGTTCAACGAAATGAAAAAGGATCCGGCTATCAAATTAAAATTAGCAGGTTCTTATGCCGGCATTGCTAACTATTGGAAATTTTTTGATGGTGAGACAAAGGAATTATTGAAATTCAAAACTTACGAAGAGAAACAAGCACACGAAAAAGCATTTGAAGAGTGGGCAAAAGGTAAAGCAGAATACGATGGTTTGTTCGCTAGTTACGCTAAAATGTACGATGCCTGGAAACCATACAGCAAGCAACGTGTTTACATGAACGAAGGGATCTTCGGTTCACCGCTTATCGCATTTGCATCGAGCCTGCAAAAATTAGAGGGCGCATTAAGCAAAAAAGATTTCGATAAAAAAGAATTGGGCAAATTGATCGATGCGGCAAAAGCGGCACACGGCAACTTTATTAGCGGCGAAGATGTTCCTTCTGACAAAAATATTTTAGCGGCAGTAACCATGAAATATAATCAGGATATTGATGCGGCACAACAGCCAAAAGCATTTTACAGCTGGATCAGTTCTAAATTTGGTGATCTAAGAAACAACACAACTTATAGTGCATATTCAGAGTACGTTTTTGCGAATACTTTTTTTATGGATGATGCGAAATGGAATAAATTCATTGAGAATCCAGATACCGCAACTTTACATAAAGATGCTGCATGGCAGGTTGCAAATGCTTACAATACCAATTTCAACACCAACTATGCTAAGCTTTACAATGATTTTAATTCACAAAACTTTAACTTAGGTAGAACCTATTTAAAGGGTATTCTTGAAATGAATCAAGGAAAGAAAATGTACCCAGATGCTAACTTCACCATGCGTGTGTCTTATGGTAACGTAAAATCTTACGAACCGCGAGATGGTGTTCATTACTCTCACATTTGTACATTGAACGGAGTACTTGAAAAATATAAACCGGGCGATTATGAATTTGATCTTCCTACAAAAATGTTGGAGGTAGCCAAAGCAAAAGATTTTGGTCAGTATGCCGACCCAACCATTAAAGATATTGTTGTGGGTTATATAACAACAAACGACATCACTGGTGGTAATTCAGGTTCACCGGTTTTAAATGCAAAAGGTGAATTAATTGGTTTATGCTTTGATGGTAACTACGAAGCTTTAAGCCATAAAATTGCTTTCGATAAAGACCTTAACCGTACTATTTGTGTTGATGTTCGCTATATGCTTTGGGTAGTTGATAAAATTGGTGGTGCTACCAACATCGTTAACGAATTGGATCTTAAAAAAGCAGAAGCTAAAAAATAATTGCCCTTGTAATTTGACTATTTGTTAAGTCCCGACCCAAAAGGTCGGGACTTTTTTATTTCGTCCCTAAGGGACTTGGTTGATTTGCTGGGATTATCTTTCTCCCGATATGTTGCCCCTACAGGACAAATATTTATGCAAATGGTCCCAGCGGGACCAGATATCGGTAGAAAAAAACATTTCCCACACCACCTCATTGCCCAGGAGGGGCAAAACATTCCTCGCAAAAAGCATATCACAACATAACACAACAATTCATTTACACATTTTGCCTCCTGGCTCCAGCGGAGCCAAATATTTGTAACAAAACCTATTCCCCACCACCACCACATTGCCCCGGAGGGGCAAAACATTCGGAAAATAATTCTATTTTTATGGAAGATGAGCGAAGAAGCCAATATAATTTTAGAAGAATTAAAAAGAACCCTCGTTGTTTTTGATGAAACATCGGCGCAAAGGAAATTAGAGCTGATCGAAAAATGCTCTCATTTAAAATTATCAAACCCTAAATTCCTTTTGCAATATCACAATGTTTTGTTATTTGCTTTAGGATATTGTGAGAATGAAACTGTTTATACAGAAGTAGAAAAAGAAATGGAACGCATTTCGGAGGCGGTGAAGAAATTGAGTTCTGACAAACGAGAAATACTTGATAGAAGCGGAGTAGCTTTTAGCGAAACACAAGGTGCTTATAGTTTAACTTTGGTAAAATGGTTATTGGAGAGATACCCGGATCAAATTGCCATTCATTCTTTTGATGAAGAAGGAACACATCCTAAAGAAGTGTTGAAATACGTTTTGTCGGAAATGGAATTTGAAATTACTTCCGACGAAAAATTGAAACCTCTAAAATGGTTAGAGAAAGTTAGTGGTATCAAAAAGAAAACCGACCAGCTAAAATGGCTGGTAAAACACATTGATAAGATAGATACTATTGATCTGATCAAGGATCAACTTTTCGAGTCACTGCAATTGTTTATTACGATCATGCCAACCCTGAAGCAGGGTGCAGCACGCTTCAGGATGAAGAAATTCTCAAAAACATTCGGCAATATTCCTGTGCACAAGAATTTTTATCATGATAAAGGATTATTAAAGAAATTCGATGAGCAGGAATTGATAAACCGAAAATTACCGGCTCCAAAAAAATTATCCGAAAAAGAAAAGAACAATATTATTGAGAAGTCGAGAGTGGCTTTGTGTTTACTGAACAGAGAGACAGATCCGATTACGTATTGCAATGCCGACGGTTTGTTGGTTTACGAATTAGAGCACGGTTTAAGTATTGCATTATTCAGCATGTTGCCAGAGCGACGACTACCTTTGGAATCGTATATTGGTTTTATGATGTTCAAAAATGGATATCCAATGGCCTATGGCGGTGGTTGGTTATTTGGCAATAGGAGTTTGTTGGGAATAAATATTTTTGAAGCCTTCCGCGGTGGCGAATCTGCTTTTGTGTTTTGCCAATTGTTACGCAGCTACAAACAAAGCTTTGGCGCCAATTATTTTGAAGTAGAACCTTATCAGTTCGGGAAAGATAATCCCGAGGGAATACAGTCGGGAGCATTTTGGTTTTATTATCGATTTGGTTTCAGACCAATTGATAAAGAATTGAATGAACTTGCTTTACAGGAGGCGGAAAAGATAAAGAACACAAAGGGCTACAGAACTTCGGTTGAGGTTTTAAAACAATTTACAAAGTCGAACATTTGGGTGAATTTTGAAGGAAACGAAAAACCGATCAATCCAACTCAAATCAGTAAATTCATTACTGAAAAAATAGCTAAAGATTTTGCCGGCGACAGAATGGCTGCAGAAAAATTCTGTGCAAAGAAACTTCAAAACGATCTTGGACTTAAAAAAGGTTCTGTTGGTTTTGAAAAACTAAGTTTATTTGTGGGATTATGTATTGACACTTCTAAATTAAATACCTCCGAAAAAAATAAATTGAAAGAATTTGTTTTAGAAAAAGGAAACTCAGAATTCAAATACATTGCTTTGTGCAAGGCGGTGAATTTAAAAAAGATTTTGAATAAGGAATGCATTGGGTAATTTACCACGGAGACACATAGGCTATAAAGGTTCATTAAGTTTGTTGAGGGCCGCGCGAGGGATAGAGGCGGCAGCCCCCGCAAAGCGGGGCTATAGCCGAAAGCCCGACCCGCCTACCGGCGGGGCACGCCCATCCTTCGGCAAGCTCAGGACTACTTCTTATTGATCAACCAAACTCCTAAAATAATTATAGCAACAGAAAGTAACTGGATCATGGAAACGGTTTCGCCCGCCAAAACACCCCAACCAATAGCAACAATAGGAATTAAATAAGTACAGCTCGATGCAAACACAGCGCCGGCTTGTTTTATCAAGGTATTAAAAGCAATAATGGAAAGTGATGTTCCAAAAATGGCGAGAATACAAATAAACCCGAAAGCTTTAAAACCCTGAGGCTGTGCTGATAAATGTTCCTGAAAATGTGTATTGGCAAACAAATACGCAATGGCAATGGGCCCAATGATGGCAAAAGAACCAACTGCAGCTGTAAAAGAATTCAAGCCCGACAAATATTTTTTAATGCCGTTAACGCTTATGGCATAACAAAATGTAGCACCAACAACCAATAAGCTGTAATATTTATTGCTCGATTGTTCATTGCTGTTTCCAAAACCAAGTAAAGCAATAGCACCAACTAAACCAACCAATACGCCGATCAATTGAAACTTATTGACCGAAGTTTTAAAAATGAGCATGCCAAGTAAAATGGTAAACAAGGGCGTGAGCGCATTGAGCATGCCTGTTAAGCTGCTGCTGATCTGCGTTTCGGCCTCGGTAAATAAAAAAGCGGGTATCAGATTTCCGAAAACACCCATTAAAATTAGTCCACGCCAATTTTCTTTAAAGTTGATGTTCGCGTAATGTTTCACCCCGTAGGGCTTTTTGCCCAAAGGGGTAAACAAAAAAGGAAGCAAGAACAAGAACGCAATGGCAATTCGGAGTGCGGCAACCTCATCGCTGCTAAAGGCTTTTAGCCCTTCTTTCATTAAAATAAAAGAAGAGCCCCAAACCAGCGATAATGCTATGAGTGTGATCCACGAAAGCGAGCTTTGTTTCATACTGCAAGTTAAGCAACAAATGCTTGTGAATTAAATTGCTATGAAATTTTTTTGTGATTAAAACAAAATTGCACATCTTTGTATCCGAAATGATGAACAAAAAGATAAAACACACTAAAAAACTTTTCTGATACGGAGAGGATAGTGTTTTATGTAAAAATATAACAAGCCTTTCCAGAACCGGAAAGGCTTTTTTTATCCTCCGAAGTCTTGACGAAGGAGGATTTTATGATGCAAAAAAAAACACTAAACAAAAAACATCAAACAATAAAACATTAAACATGAAAATAGCAGTAGTAGGTGCCACAGGATTAGTAGGCACGGTAATGTTAAAAGTATTGGAAGAAAGAAATTTTCCGGTCACAGAATTAATTCCGGTTGCTTCTGAGCGCTCGGTTGGTAAGGAAGTTGAGTTCAAAGGAAAAAAATACAAGATCTATTCGATGGATGCGGCCATTGCTGCAAAACCCGAAATCGCCATTTTTTCGGCAGGCGGAAGTACTTCATTAGAGTGCGCGCCAAAATTTGCCGCGGTTGGCACAACTGTTATCGATAATTCTTCGGCATGGAGAATGGATCCCACAAAAAAATTAATTGTGCCCGAAATTAATGCACACGAATTAACTAAAGAACATAAAATTATTGCCAACCCAAATTGCTCTACCATACAAATGGTGGTGGCTTTAAACCCGCTTCACAAAAAATATAAAATAAAACGCGTTGTTGTTTCTACTTACCAATCGGTGACCGGTACAGGTGTTAAAGCAGTCACGCAATTAAACAATGAGCGCGCCGGTATTAAAGGCGAAATGGCCTACAAATACCCCATCGACTTAAACGTCATACCACAAATTGATGTGTTTACCGAGAACGGCTACACAAAAGAAGAAATGAAAATGGTGAACGAAACCAAAAAAATAATGAGCGATAATTCCATTAATGTTACGGCTACAACAGTTCGTATTCCTGTAATGGGCGGACATAGCGAGAGCGTTAACGTTGAGTTTGAGAATGATTTTGATGTAAAGGATATTTTTGAGATGTTCAGAAACACTCCCGGAGTTATTTTGCAGGATGACATCGCCAACCAGATCTATCCTATGCCAATGAATGCTCACAATCACGATGAGGTTTTTGTTGGAAGGATAAGACGTGACGAAAGTCAGCCCAAAACTTTGAACCTGTGGATCGTCTCCGACAACCTGCGCAAAGGCGCTGCTACCAACGCTGTACAGATAGGTGAGTATTTAGTAAAGAATAAGTTGGTTTAGGCCTCACCCGCCCCTCTCCCAAGGAGAGGGGAGTATGTTTTTTGCTTTGATAAAAGTTTGTTCTTGAGAAAAACCGCTCCTTTCTCCTTTGGAGAAGGGCTGGGGATGAGGCCCGATAGCTTTTGTTTTTTAAATTAAACTTTCTAACTTTAAACTATTATGGTAACAAGACCCTTCAATTTTAAAAAGTGGATCGACGAAAACCGTCATCTTTTAAAGCCCCCCGTAAATAACAAAGTTGTTTACAAAGACACTGAGTTCATCGTAATGGTGGTTGGCGGACCAAATTCCCGAAAGGATTACCACTTTAACGAAAGCGAAGAATTCTTTTACCAATTGGAAGGCGATGTTACTGTTCAGATCCAGGAAAACGGAAAAGCAATTGATGTACCCATAAAAGAAGGAGATATTTTTTTACTGCCCCCAAAAGTGCCTCATAACCCTAAACGCCCCGCCAACACTATTGGTTTGGTAATGGAACGCCGTCGCCGCGACGGTGAAAAAGACGGTTTAATGTGGTTCTGCGAAAAATGCAATGACAAGCTTTACGAAGAGTATTTTGCCTTAACCGACATTCAAACTCAGTTTCAATCGGTATTCCATAAATTTTATAATTCCGAAGAATTAAGGACCTGCAAAAGCTGCAAGCACGTGATGCAGCCTCCGCCGGTGATTTCTTAAGCTTTTCGCTTGATTTAAGCACTTTCAGGGCTAATTTTCATCATTTTTCAACACTAAGCGCAAAAGCTAAGGCTAATTGTAACTTTGCTTTTTGTAGCAATTATGAGTCAGTTGAAAAAAATTAATAGCGCCCTTGTTTCCGTTTTTTATAAAGACAATTTAGAGCCGATCATTAAAAAATTGAATGAGTTAGGAATAACCATTTACAGTACCGGCGGTACGCAAATTTTCATTGAGAAATTAAAAATCCCTGTGAAGGCAGTAGAGTCTTTAACTTCTTTTCCTGAAATTTTAGGAGGCCGTGTAAAAACATTGCACCCGAAAATTTTTGGCGGGATCTTAGGTCGTCGTGAACTGCAAAGCGACGTGGCGCAAATGGAAAAACACAGCATTCCGAATATCGATCTTGTAATTGTTGATCTGTATCCTTTTGAAGAAACCCTTGCCAAAGGCGCTTCAGAAGAAGACATTATCGAAAAAATTGACATTGGAGGAATTTCATTGATACGTGCTGCTGCTAAAAACTTCAACGATGTGGTTATTGTTTCATCGCGCAACGATTACGCCGAACTAAATAATTTACTGGATACCAAGAATGGTTTTTCTGACATTAACGACCGTCGTAAATTTGCTGCAAAGGCTTTTGCAAACACCTCACATTACGATTCGGCCATCTTCAACTACTTCAATCAGAAAGAAAATATTCCGCAGTTCAAGCAAAGCATACAGATCTCGCAAGTGCTTCGCTATGGTGAGAACCCGCACCAGCAAGGCGTTTTTCATGGCAATTTAGATGCTATTTTCGAAAAACTTCATGGCAAGGAACTTTCTTATAATAATTTATTGGATGTAGATGCTGCTGTAGCTCTCATTGCTGATTATACTGAACCAACTTTCGCGATCTTAAAACACAATAATGCATGTGGTGTGGCCAGTCGCCCAACCATTAAGCAAGCTTATGCAGATGCTTTGGCCGGTGACCCGGTTTCGGCCTTTGGAGGAATTTTAATTGCCAACAAAACCATTGACGAAGAAACAGCGCTTGAAATAAATAAATTATTTTGCGAAGTGGTTATTGCTCCGTCTTATGATGCCAAAGCAGTTGAGATCTTAAAATCAAAACCGAACCGCATCATTCTTATTCAGAAACCGGTATACCTGTCAGATAAATCTTTCAGAACCCTTTTGAATGGCGTAATTGAGCAGGATAAAGATCTGAAAACAGAAACAGAAGCCGACTTGAAGCCTGTTACAACAAAGGCTCCGAGCGCATCAGAGATAAAAGATCTGTTGTTTGCCAATAAACTGGTGAAGCATACCAAATCAAATACAATAGTTATTGCAAAGAACGGACAGCTTTTAGCAAGCGGTACCGGACAAACTTCAAGAGTAGACGCTTTGAAACATGCGATATCAAAAGCATTGAGCTTTGGTTTCGACCTTAAAGGTTCAGTAATGGCAAGTGATGCTTTTTTCCCTTTTCCGGATTGTGTTGAAATTGCTCACAAGGCAGGAATCACAGCGGTTATACAGCCTGGCGGTTCCATAAAAGATAAAGACAGTATTGAATATTGCAATGCCAACGGAGTAAGTATGGTTTTTACAGGTACCAGACATTTCAAACATTAATTTAATTGTGAATTGGTGAAATAGTGATTTGTGAGTTGAAAAATCAATAATTGTTGCAAAGTCCAGAAAAACAATAAAAGACAAAAAAATAAGTAAATAAAATATAACTTTATCCCATTAGAAACGTACAAAACTTTAAATTCACTAACTCATACTTCACCACCTCACCAATTAACTTTATATGGCATTATTTGATTTTTTGACCCAGGATATCGCGATCGACTTAGGAACCGCTAACACCATCATCATTCATGGTGATAAGGTGGTAGTTGATGAGCCAAGTATAGTTGCGGTTGACAGAACTAATGGGAGGATCATAGCCGTAGGCCGTGCTGCACAAATGATGCACGGTAAAACACACGAAAACATTAAAACCATTCGTCCTTTGAAAGACGGAGTTATCGCAGATTTCCAGGCAGCTGAAGAAATGATCAAAGGAATGATCAAAATGATCAACCCCGGAAATCGCTTTTTTAAACCTTCTTTAAAAATGGTGATCTGTATCCCATCAGGTATTACCGAAGTTGAGAAACGTGCCGTTCGCGATAGCGCTGAACATGCCGGAGCAAAAGAGGTTTACATGATCCACGAACCTATGGCCGCTGCCATTGGTATGGGAATTGATGTGGAAGAACCTATGGGAAATATGATCATTGATATTGGTGGTGGTACCTCCGAGATCGCCGTTATTGCTTTGGGTGGTATTGTTTGCGATAAGTCCATCCGTATTGCCGGCGATGATTTTAACGCCAACATTGAAGAATACATGCGCCGTCAGCACAACATCTTAATTGGTGAGCGAAGTGCTGAACGCGTGAAAATTGAAGTAGGAGCTGCCATGACCGAGATCGAGAATCCGCCTGCAGATTACGCGGTGCAAGGGCGTGACTTGATGAGCGGTATTCCTAAAGAAGTTTACATCTCTTATGTAGAAATTGCACATTGCTTAGATAAATCCATTTCAAAAATTGAAGAAGCGATCTTGAACGCCTTAGAAATGACGCCTCCTGAATTAGCTGCCGATATTTACCGAAAGGGAATTTACATGGCCGGTGGAGGTTCTTTGTTAAGAGGCTTGGATAAACGTATTTCCTTAAAAACAAAACTGCCGGTTCACGTTTGTGAAGATCCGCTTAGAGCCGTTGCCAGAGGCACAGGAATTGCACTTAAAAATGTTCATAAATTCCCTTTCCTCATCAAGTAATATCCTGTCATTACATTGTAGCTTTATAGTAATTCAAAAAGCAGTTTTGTCGTTTTGATAGAACTGTTTTTTATTATATAACCGGTGAGAAATCTATTACAATTCATATATAAGAACAACTTCATTTTTATTTTTGTAATCATCGAGTTCTTTTGTTTTTTTCTGATGTATAAAAATAACGGATATCAGGGTTCCAGTTTATTTAATTCCTCAAACCGTGTTGCGGCAAATGTTTATCAATCGGCTTCCGATGTAAAAGAATATTTATTGTTGAAAGATGAAAACGTTCGTTTGATCCGTGAAAATGCCATGCTGCACAATTTGCTGAAACAAGGTTACATGGCAACACCATTAACGCAATACATCAAGAAAGACACCTTGTATAAACAACAATACACATATGTGAGTGCTAAAGCGGTCAACTCTTCCATCAACAAAAGAAGCAACTACATTACCATCAACATTGGTTCTGATCAGGGTGTGCAGCGCTACATGGCAATTGTAAATAGTGATGGTGCCGTTGGTTATGTGAAAGATGTTTCCAAAAACTTTGCTTCGGTAATGAGTTTGCTTCACAAAGACGCCGGCGTAAACTGTAAACTTAAAATTGATGGAAGCTATGGCCCTTTGATATGGGACGGAGCAGACTACAGATATTGTTTATTGACCGACATCCCAACACATGCGCGAATGAGAAAAGGAGATACGGTTATTACGAGTGAACTTTCCGGCATTTTTCCTGAAGGAATAAATGTAGGAACTATTGATACTTCTTACCGAAAACAAAATCAGAATTTTTATACGGCGCGTGTAAAATTAATTGTTGATTTTAAAAAACTGAATCACGTATTCGTTATTAAAAATAAATTCAAGATCGAAAAAGACTCATTGGAAAATTATTCTCAGGTGCAAAGTGACAAGTGATATAGCTAAAAATATTATCCGTTTTATCGTACTTGTTTTATTACAAGTACTGATCGTGCAGAACATTCGTCTGGGCAGTTACATTATTTTGTTGCCCTATGTGCTTTTTATTTTAATGCTCCCTTTTGATACACCAAAATTAGTGCTTATCGGTTTTTCTTTTTTGGTCGGACTGACCATCGACATGTTTTACGATACGGCTGGCATGCACGCCGCTGCCTGTACCTTAATGGGCTTTACACGTTATTATCTTTTGCGATTCATTGCCCCTCGTGATGGTTACGAACAAGGCTTGCAGCCAACCATCGATGACATGGGAAGTGCATGGTTCATTACCTATGCGGGCATTTTAATTTTTTCGCATCATCTGTTTTTCTTTTACCTGGAAGTATTTCGCTGGAATGAATTTTTCGGCACACTCTTCAGAGTAATTTTAAGCACCATCGGTACCTTTACTTTTGTTTATGCTCTTCAGTTCTTGTTTTATAAAAGTAGCCGCATAAGAAAATGAGTAATAATCCGCAGCTTGCAGACCGCAAATTTATAATAGGGGGATTTTTTATTCTCGTGGCCTTCATTTATATCGCCCGCCTATTTTACATTCAGATCATTGATAAACGGTATAAGGAAGAAGCTGATAGAAATGCTTTGCAGGCGCTTACAGAGTACCCGCCTCGTGGTTTTATTTACGATCGTAATGGAAAGATCCTTGTTTACAATGACCCATCTTACGATCTAATGGTAACACCTAAATTAGTGAAGGGTTGCGACACAATGGCGCTTTGTGAGATCCTCGAAATTAGCATGCAGGATTTTAAGAAACGAATTAAAAAAGCCTGTTTAGCTCCAAACTCTCCGCGTAAGCAAAGCATCTTCGAAAAACAGATGTCGCCAAAAACCTATGCTACTTTGCAGGAGAAGTTATATCGCTTCAAAGGATTTTATGTGCAGTCGCGTTCGGTACGAAAGTATCCACGACCAATTGCAGCACATTTATTGGGTTACGTTGGGGAGGTAAGCAAAGAAAAAGCAGCAAAGGATCCATACTACCGTGAGGGTGATTACATTGGAATTAGCGGAATGGAAAGAAGTTATGAAGAGGCCTTGCGCGGAAAAAAAGGAACGCGCTTTGTGGTGAAGGATGTTCACAATAAAGAAATTGGTCGTTACATGGACGGTAAATATGATACAGTTGCCATTCTTGGCAAACCGTTATATTGTACCATTGATGCGGAGATGCAGGAATATGTTGAAACTTTATTAAAAGGAAAAAAAGGAGCTTTGGTTGCCATCGAACCCAGTACGGGAGAGATCTTATGCATGGTATCGGCCCCGGGTTATGATCCTAATTTACTGGTTGGTGGTAAAGAGCGTTCCAGGAATTTCTCAAAACTTTATGTAGATTCTACTTTACCGCTATTCAATCGTGCGCTCCAGGCTATGTATCCTCCCGGCTCTACATTTAAATTGATCGATGCGCTTATTGGTTTAAACGATGGTGTTATAACTCGCGAAAGTAGTTTCCCGTGCGCCCCGGGTTATCCTCCAATGGGAGGCCATCCAAGATGCCATAAACGCCATGGCGGAAATTTGGTGGAAGGAATTGCTCAATCCTGTAACTCCTATTTTAGTTATGTCTTCGCGCGTATTTGCGATAATAAAAAATATCCAAAATTTGTTGACGGATACGCGCATTGGAGAAAGGCAGTAATGAGCTTTGGGCCAAATACAAAACTAGGGACCGATCTTCCTTTCGACTCGCCTGGTAATGTGCCTTCTGTTAAGTATTATAATAAAACTTTTGGCGAAGGTCATTGGTTTGCTAATACTGTGGTATCATTAGGAATTGGTCAGGCCGAGCTTAATCTTGTACCATTACAGATGGCTAATGTTATAGCAACGATCGCGAATCGCGGTTACTATATTATTCCACATTGTGTAAAAGGAGTTGGCACTGAAAAATATTTAGATAAAAAGTATACTGAAAAGCATTATGTGGAGGTTCAGGATTCTACAGTGTATAGAACGGTAATTGATGGCATGCAGCGATGTTTTGATGCAGGTACCGGTTACCCCGAACGAATTCCAGGTGTTGTGGCTTGCGGAAAAACAGGAACAGCAGAGAACCCGCACGGAAATTCGCACGCTGTATTCTTAGCCTTCGCGCCACGTGATAATCCAAAAATTGCCGTGGCCTGTTTAATTGAGAACGCCGGCTTTGGAGGTGTGTGGGCGGCGCCTGCAGTAAGTTTATTGATCGAGAAATACTTGACAGGAAAAGTTACCCGCAAAAAAGAAGAAGAGCGTTATAAAGCGGTTGACTTAATTAACAAGAAGAATCTATTAACTACA
This sequence comes from Bacteroidia bacterium, assembly GCA_025362575.1. Lineage (GTDB taxonomy): Bacteria > Bacteroidota > Bacteroidia > B-17B0 > Aurantibacillaceae > JAHEYG01. The sequence continues at coordinate 15,966 of JANYIQ010000285.1, read as the reverse complement.
GAATCGCATTAATTGGCAAGGAACAGCGAAAATAGTTTATTGTTTGGTGTCGACAAGATCACGGTCTTCACTTATGTTATTCTTGTGTTCATGGGCTGGCTGAACATTTACGCCGCCGTTTATAACGAGGAGCATCAAAATATTTTTGATACCACACAAAAGTACGGGAAGCAATTGATCTGGATTGGAACTGCAGCTGTTATTGCTTTTTCGGTTTTACTTATCGATGCAGGATTTTATACCGTATTCGCTTATGCCTTTTATGGTTTTATTTTACTCTTATGTATACTGGTTCCTTTTGTGGGCCGCGAAATAAAAGGCAGTAAGTCCTGGTTTGGTTTTGGTGGTTTCGGAGTGCAGCCCGCCGAGTTCATGAAATTTGCAACGAATCTGGCCCTCGCAAAATTTTTAAGTAACGAGAATATTGTCATCAATCAGCAATTCCGCTTACGTTTGCGTGACATTATAAAGAACTACAAAAATACGTTCATAGCTCTGTTGATATTGGGCATGCCATTATTAGTAATTAAAGTACTGCAAGATGAGACAGGCTTGGCAATTGTGTTTGTAGCTTTTGTTGTGGTGTTATATCGCGAAGGACTTTCGGTGGGCTTTATTATTTTCGGTTTATTAGCTACCATTTTATTTGTGCTTTCTTTGATCGTTACACAAACTATGACCTTAATAATTGTTCTGGGCTGTATTTCCTTATCAGCATTTTTATTCATTCATCGAACACGTAAAAATTTGATCTTTGTTGTGCTCATTTTTGGTGCTGCATGTGGAGTAGTATTAGGAACCAATTATGTATACGAGCATTTAGAACAGCATCAAAAGGGAAGGATAGATGTATTGTTGGGCAGAGGAGAAGTGGATCTTAAAAAAGAAGGCTACAATGTAAATCAGGCAAAAATTGCAATTGGTTCAGGACAGTTTTTAGGAAAAGGATATTTACAAGGCACTCAAACCAAATACGATTTTGTTCCTGAACAGGATACTGATTTTATTTTTTGTACAGTAGGCGAGGAGTGGGGCTTTTTAGGAAGCACCATTGTTATTCTTTTGGAACTCTTTTTGATATTGAGGGTGATATTTTTGGCAGAACGACAACGCTCACCTTTTAGCAGGATCTATGGTTATGGAGTAGCAGCCTGTTTGTTTTTTCACGTAGCTATTAATATTGGAATGACCATAGGTTTAATGCCGGTGATCGGAATTCCTTTACCATTCTTTAGTTATGGAGGCACTTCATTGTGGTCGTTTACAATATTACTTTTTATCTTTATAAAATTAGATGCGAACCGATTGTTGATCCTGAGATAAACAAGAACGCCAAAAGTTTGAGGAAGAGGCTAGAGTAAGATCCACTAACTACATTGTAGCCAGATCCAGATTGAATTCGTAACCAAATTTACGAAGCATACGCAAGTGTGATTTGAAAGCAGACCACATCGTTGGCGCATCTTTATAAGGCACGCCATATTCTTCCGCGGTTTTTTTAACGATCTCGGCTATCTGCGGATAATGTACGTGACAGATGTTAGGGAACAAATGATGTTCTACCTGATAATTCAATCCGCCAACATACCAGGAAATTAATTTATTATGACGCGCAAAATTCACTGTGGTTTCCATCTGATGAATGGCCCAATCGTTTTTAATGATGTTGTTCTCATCCGGTAAAGGAAAATCAGCCTGTTCAACCGAGTGCGCCATTTGAAACACAAGTCCTAAAACCAATCCGCCAATAGCATGCATGATCAAAAAACCACTAATGAGTTGCATGATGGAATATCCTCCAAAATAATAAGGGATGAGGAAAATGTAGGCAAGGTAAATTAATTTTAAAGCAATTGTTTTCCATAATGAAGAACGAAGCTCTTCGGGTTTCGACATGTTAACGCCATTGTTTTTATATTTAACATGCTGGATGAAATCTTTTGCAAACACCCAATATAAAGTCAAGATGCTGTAAAAAAAGAAAACATAGATGTACTGAAAGCGGTGGAACTTCTTTGGAGAGTTGTGAGGAGAGAAACGTAAAACACCTTTATTGGCAATATCATCATCCACTTCGTGAATATTAGTGTAGGTGTGATGTAAAACATTGTGCTGTAATTTCCAATTATAAACCATTCCTCCGATCAAATTCAAAGAGTAACCCAACCAATCGTTCACATTTTTGTTTCGTGAATACGACATATGATTAGCATCGTGCATAATGCTCATTCCTATTCCGGCCAATGCAAAACCCATAACCGCATAAAGCAACATTAAGGTTAATGTATTAACATGAATGAAAGAGAAAAACAAGAAAGGTAAAATATAAGCCGATAAAAGAATAATTGTTTTTGTCACCATTGCCGCATTGGCCTGCTTAGCAATTTTATTTTCAACAAAATAATCGTTAACGCGCTTTTGCATAACGCTGAAGAAATCAGTCTTGTTCGGACTTACAAATCGAGGACGAATTTTTTGAGCTGCCATAGTTTTTTTAATGCAAAAATATGACACAAATATAAGCATAAAAACAGGAAGAAATATCTGTTTTTAGTGACAAGAATCACAAAAAATGTCAGAGTTTAACAAGGTATTTCCCTTGCAGTACGGGAATTACAGGGCAGGAGTTAGGCGTAAGGCAAAATTTAATATCTTTTTTTAAACCCAATTTAGCCATACGTTCTTTATGCGAAGCATGTACTAAAAATTTAACAGGTTCGTGCTGAGCTTGTCCGTACAAATACATTAAAGCCAAACAACCATCACCCATTTTAAAGGCATCAGATAACTGTGAAATTTTTTCGGAAACGGCCCCTGCAAACAAAGCATCTTCCATGTTGAATTTATTTTTCCAGCCTGAACAAAGTAAAAGAACATTGCGTTCTTGTTTTATTAACCAATCACAAAGAATGTCAATATTTAAAAAAGATCCAACCACAACTTTATAAGCGTCGCGTGCGGCTTCTATGGCTTGCGTTCCATTTGTAGTGGTAAGCGCAATTGTTTTTCCATTAACGTGATCACCCATGTAATCGTAAGGAGAATTTCCAAAATCAAAACCATCTAATTTTATGGCATCGCGTTCTGCTCCTGCTAAAAAACCTTGCTTCTTATATTCCATGGCTTCTTCAACTGTTGCAACCGGAATAATTCTTTCGGCACCATAATGAAAAGCTACGCATATAGCTGAGGTAGCACGAAACACATCTATAATTACAACAATTGTATCTTCTTCTTTATATACGGGATATAAATACGGAGTAAAGCAGGTGTCGATCTTATGTTTGTGTGTTTCGCTCAAGTGAAGGTGTTCGTTATTTTTTCAAAAAAGGGATCTTAACTACTTTTGCTTTGATCGGCTTATCGCGGATCACCACAAAAATTTCCGAATCCGGTGTTGCCAACGATGTTTCTACATAACCCATTCCGATAGCTTTATTTAAAGACGGGGACTGTGTTCCTGAAGTAACTTTGCCGATAATTTTTCCGGATGCGTCGGCGATCTGATAATCGTGACGGGGAATTCCTCGGTCGATCATTTCAAAACCAACTAACTTACGGCTCACACCTTGCTGTTTTTGTTTTTCTATTTCGGCGCGGTTGGTAAAGTCTTTTGTGAATTTGGTGATCCAGCCTAAACCCGCTTCAATTGGCGAAGTAGTGTCATCAATATCATTTCCATATAAGCAAAAGCCCATCTCTAAACGAAGCGTATCGCGAGCGCCAAGACCGATCGGTTTAATTCCGAATTCTTTCCCTGCTTCAAAAACAGCATCCCACATTTTTTCGGCATGATCATTATTAACGTACAACTCAAATCCGCCTGCGCCTGTATAACCTGTATTGGAAATAACTACATGCTCAATACCTGCCATTGTACCGACCGTAAACGTATAGTACTCCATTTTAGAAAGATCAACACTGGTTAATTTTTGCAATGTAGCAAGGGCTTTTGGTCCTTGCACCGCCAATAAACTGGTATGATCAGAAGTATCGATCATTTCAACGCCAAAGGTGTTATGTTTTTTGATCCAGTTCCAGTCTTTTTCAATATTAGAGGCATTTACAACTAAGTAATATTCATCTTCCTTAACGCGATACACTAAAAGATCATCAACAATTCCGCCTTTATCATTTGGCAAACACGAGTACTGAACTTTCCAGTCTGTTAATTTAGACACATCGTTGGATGTTACTTTTTGAATAAGATCTATGGCTTTTGGACCTTTCAGTTTAAATTCGCCCATGTGGCTTACATCAAAAACACCAACACCGTTTCTTACAGCTAAATGTTCATCATTTAAACCTGTATACGAAACAGGCATGTTATACCCGGCAAAGGGGATCAGTTTTGCTCCAAGAGCTACGTGTTTGTTGTAAAGTGCGGTGTTTTTCATATCTAAATAGTTTGAAGTAAAAGTACGATTAAAGAGCGAATTTAACGAGCAGAGAAGTGCCTGATTTGCGGGATCAGGATCAGGATCAAAACATCCGAACCTATACTAAAACAAAGAAGGATTTAGCCCCCCGATAAATGTAATTATCTTATAATCAGTATTTTGTGCTCCTGTTAAAAATACCTAATTGGCTATATTACCTGAAACTACTTGTTTATTTTTGAAGAATTGTCACTTTTTCCAGGATCAGTAATTATAATAAGCAGCATGACTTCAATCCCTTCAGAAAAAAATAAAGGAAATAATAATTTTTTCGGATGAGGATAAAATTATTTTTCGCTGTCATATTCTTTTTCTTTATTGCTGCTTTGCAGGCACAAACCATTTCCATTTCGGGAACTGTTCAGGATACTACCGCTAAAGCTCCTCTTCAAAATGCAATTCCAATTGCCATTCGTTTAAACGACTCTACTTTAGTGAAATTCGGAAGAACGGATAAGAATGGATTTTTTAAACTGGAAGGAATTCCTTTGGATACTTATATTGTTGTTATTTCTCATCCACAATTTGCTGATCAAACTTTTATTGTGGTTGGAAACAAACAGCAAAAAGAACTTGATTTCGGTAAGATCATTTTACCTCCTAAAACAAATACATTGAACGAAGTTGTTGTTTATGGCTACCGCGATAAAGTATATTATAAAGGAGATACTTTAATGTTCACCGCCGATTCATTTAAAGTAAAACAAAACGCCACGGTTGAGGATCTTTTAAAAAAATTGCCGGGCGTTAAAGTCGATGCGAAAGGAAAAATAACTGTACAGGGAAAAGAAGTGAGTCAGGTATTGGTAGATGGCGATGAATTTTTTGGCAGTGATCCTACCATAGCCACAAAGAACTTAAATGCAAATACGATCGAGTCGGTTCAGGTATACGAAAAAAAGAATGAGGACAAGGAGAGTAAGGATGAGACCGTGAAAGTTATGAATCTGAAATTAAAAGATGAGGCCAAGAAAGGATATTTTGGAAAAGTAAGTGTTGCAGGAGGGGCTGACATTACTGCAAAAAATAAATTTTATGAGAGTGAGTTGCTCCTGAACAGGTTCAATAATAAGCGGAAAATTTCTTTATTCGGAATGGGAGCTAACAGTCCGAGAAGCGGATTTGACGGGCAAGACATGTGGCAGTATGGTTTAACCAACGAAGGAAATTTCGGACAAGATGATGAAGGAAATTCATGGATGATGACGTCGGGTAATAATCAAGGAGGAATCCCAAAAACATTCAAATCGGGTTTTTATTTTAATGATAAGATCGGGAAGAAAACAAAAATAAACACAGATTACGCTTACAATCAAAATCAGTTGAATTCATTTGGCAGCACCAACACGCAATATTTTTTAACCGATACAACCTATTCTGATGCACAAACAAATTCAGGAAGCACGAATAATTCACTACACAGATTCAATTTTAAAATAGTTCAAGCTCTCGACTCACTTACAGATCTTACCTTTAAACCTAAACTAACGTATGCTCAGGGAAACAGTAAATCTGTAAAAACGGATGATTTTTTTAGCCAGGATAATTTGTTAACCCGACAAACAGTAGTAAGCAATACAAATAAAAATACTATTATAGACGGTGGTGCAGGTTTAAGCTTGAACCGTAAATTTAAAAAGAAAGACCGCAATTTATTTTTGAGTTACGATTATAAAACAAAACAAGAACAGAATCTTGGATACTTGAATAGCGAGAACCATTATATTTTGCCGAAGGACACAAGTATTTTGGTAAATCAGGAAAAGATAAACAATAACTCGAAAGACGATCACAGCGCCTATGTTGCGTACACCGAACCACTCACAAAGAAGATAAAACTCGAAGTATCCTATGATTATGTGAATACGCGATCAGTGATCGATAAAAAGACAAAAGATTTTAGCGGAACAGCTTATGATATTGAGAACCCTACGCTCACCAATAATTATGTTAACATCCGGCAAGTGCAGCGGGGCGGAACCAAATTGATCTATGATGTGAAAAAATTCAGATTTGCCTTTGGAGCAAAATACAGGCAGTTAATGCAAAGCAGTTTAAATGTTACAACGGATCAAAAATTATCTCAGGTAGTAAATAATATTTTGCCTGCTGCAAGTTTCAGGTATCGTTTTTCTGAAAGTAAAAGTTTGGGCATCGATTACAGCACTTCGGCGCAGCAACCGGAGTTAAATCAATTGCAGCCCATCATCAACAACACCAATCCTAACCTTATCACAACAGGCAACCCAAATCTTAAACCCTCGTACCGCAATGCAATTGATTTTAATTACTATTCCTTCAAACCCATTAGCGGAAGCAATGTTTGGGCGGGCGGTGATTTTGGAACCACAAATAATTCAATAACATATAAAACCACTTATGATAATGCAGGAGTTGCAACATCGATGCCGGTTAATGTTAATGGCAATTATGGTGCTTCAGCTTATTTTGGCGGAAATATTCCGGTGTTCAATAAATGGTTAATAATTGCGCCGAATATTGATGCTAATTACTCCAAGAACAATAATTATATAAATGATACGAAAAATACAACCAAAGAATCAGGAGTGAACGGTGCCCTCAGCCTTCGTCACGAGGACGACAAGATACAAGCCACCATTGGCGGAAGCTACGGATACAACAAAACCTCTTCCACCATTAGCAGTCAGAGTAGCCAACCATATGGCAATTATAATTTAGCTGCATCGCTGGAATATAAATTCCCGAAACATTTTACCCTTGAAAGCGACATTAACTATAATAAGAACATTAAACGCACCAATGGCTATAATATTGGTTATGTTATTTGGAATGCTGCAATAAGCAAAGCGTTTCTAAAAAAAGAAAATCTTATTGTATCCATTAACGCATACGATATTTTGAATCAGAACATCAGTACCAATCGCTCAGTTGAAACTAACAGGATAGTAGATTCAAAAAGCCAGGTGATCAAGCAATATTTTTTATTAAAGGTTTTATTCAAGTTTAACAGTAATAAAGAAAAGGCTGAGGATGATGAGTTTTAAAAGGAATAGTATAGTGCTTCTTTTCATCTGTATAACTGCGGTTGCGTTTTCGCAAATTACAGCCGGGAAGATCGTGTACGAACGAAAAACCAATTTATTTAAAAAGTATAAGAATAATGATTGGATAAAAGACGAAGACAAGAACAAGATCGATTATTTTGATCTGTACTTTAATGATACATTATCTGCTTTTAAGCCTGTTGAAAGTGAATTAAGAGAAAAGATGAGTTGGGCAACGGCGAAGAATTCGGTTTATCAGAATTTTCAAACTTCACAACGATTTACTTTGAAAACCATTTGGGGAGAAGTATTAAATGTGAAGGATACAATGGCAGTTCGTAAATGGAAGATCACCTCAAGTACCAGAAACATTGCCGGATACAATTGCAGAAAAGCGGTTTGGCAAGCCAACGACACAACCCGCATTTACGCCTGGTACGCTCAGGAACTGCAGGTAAGTACCGGCCAGGAAAGCTTCAACGGTTTGCCCGGATTAATTTTGGGATTGGCAACCGAAGATGGCGGCGTAGTATATTTCGCAAAAAAAGTTGATATCGTTAAACCGGAACTAACTAATTTACTTCCGCCAAAAACAAAAGGAAAAGTATATACAGGAAAGGAATTACGCGCCAAGCTCGAAAAGGATTACGGAAAAGAAAAATGGGGCAAAGCCATGATCTCTGAAAACTTCGATATCTGGTAATGTCATCCTGTCCCGAGGCGTTGGGAAATCGAAAGATTACTTATTAATAATTCCTTCTCTTGTCACCTTCAATCCAAAGGTTTTAATATTCTGAAAAGCAAAGCGCCAGTTTTTATTTTGAGGAAATTGATTTAGCGAAAAACGCTTGTAAGAGATATAATCATCTCGCGAAAGGTTATCGTGGTCCCACACTCCAATATAGATAGAGTCATTCGGGGTATAATGAAATAAACAGAAAGTGTCTTTTATATCATAATGCGCTGTTGAGGTTTGATAATCTGAACTGCAGTAGAACTCTCGATTCGGGTAATCTATCGTCCAGTATATATCCGGATAAGAACTGTTCCAAATTGTGTTATCCATTCCCGCGGGAGAGTAAACTGAATCGTTTCTTAATTCAATTCCCTGACCATACAATGTGCTCCTGCAAATGGAAGGCATTTGAATTTTAAATTTTGCCGAAAAAGAAAGTAGTGATGTTTTCGAATAATTTCTGACGTCTTTCCAGGTAGTGTCCTTTCGGCTTGAATCTGTAAATGCTTTTCGATAAGTGTTTGCCGAACAAAATAGTGTTTGCCTGCCCCGCAGCTCGATCTCTTTTGGCCCACGTTTTAATTGGTGCAATGCATAGAACGGAATTTCAAATGAGATCATCGGCGCCGACTTTAGATCGATCGTATCGCTCAAGTAGGTAATGGTTTTAGAGAGCCATTTGGAGTATCTGAAATAGGTATTGCATCCGGCTTTCGAAGATTGATCTATTGTGCAAGCAAGAGGTTTGTTATTGTAGTACAATTCAAATGTAAAAGCGGTGCCTGTTAGATCTTCACCATTTTTATCTTTTGGAAAAGGGAATTTCTTTAAAGTTTCTTTGCCGATCAATCGAACACATAACTGATTATTTAGTGAATCGATCCTGAGGTCAAAATTATCTTCATTGAACAAAGCAGATCTTCCGGAGAAGGAAAGTTTTATAGGCTTGACTTCTACGCGCTCTTTTTCAAACACCCTTACACAACGCGAAAAAAGTAGTAGTGTAATAATACTTAATGAGGCAATTATAAAAATTTGTTTTGGCATCGCTATTATAAAAATACAAAAGCCACACATTGCTGCGTGGCTTTTAATATAATTTGTGATGAGGTTTAACTATTTTTTAGAAAGCGCATTTGAAACTAAGTATTCTCTGTTCATGCGGGCAATGTTCTCTAATGAAATGCTTTTCGGACATTCTGCTTCGCAAGCACCGGTGTTGGTGCAATTACCAAATCCTTCTTCATCCATTTGCGCTACCATGTTCAATACGCGTTCTCTTGCTTCAATTTTCCCCTGTGGTAATAAAGCCAATTGAGAAACTTTAGCGGATACAAACAACATAGCAGATGCATTTTTACAAGCCGCAACACAAGCTCCACAACCAATACAAGCTGCTGCTTCAAAAGCTTCATCAGCATCGGGTTTAGGAATTAAAATATTATTGGCGTCTTTGGCGTTTCCTGTATTTACAGAAACGAATCCGCCCGCTGCCATGATTCTGTCAAAAGAAGAACGGTCAACCGCTAAGTCTTTTATCACAGGGAAAGCTGCACTTCTCCAAGGCTCAACTACAATTACATCGCCGTCTTTAAAACTGCGCATATGTAACTGACAAGTTGTAACACCTTGCTTTGGTCCGTGCGGACGCCCATTGATGTACATACTGCACATACCGCAAATACCTTCTCTGCAATCGTGATCGAAAGCAATTGGTTCTTTGCCCGAACTGATCAGTTGTTCGTTAACAACGTCGAACATTTCTAAAAAAGACATATCCGGAGAAATTCCTTTTGCATCGTAAGTTTCAAACTTTCCTTTGCTGTCTTTGTTTTTTTGTTTCCAGACCTTTAAGGTTAGATTCATGTTTCCGTGACTCATAATTTCATTTCAATTTTTTAATTTGACAATGAGTCAATTCGACAATTAGCACATTAACTAATAGCCTAATTGACTAATTATTTTAAGCGTAATTACGTTGTGCTAATTTAATATTCTCAAATTTCAATTCTTCTTTATGTAATTCAAAACTGCTGTCGCCTTTATATTCCCAAGCAGCCACGTATGCAAAATTATCATCATCGCGTAAAGCCTCTCCTTCTGCAGTCTGGAATTCTTCACGGAAGTGACCCCCACAACTTTCGTTGCGATGTAAAGCATCTTTACACATTAATTCTCCGAGCTCAATAAAATCAGCAACACGATGTGCTTTTTCTAATTCAGGATTAAATTCATTTGCTTCGCCTGTAACACGAACGTCTTTCCAAAACTCTGCTTTTAATTGTTGAATTTCTGTTATCGCAGAAGTTAATCCTTCTTTGTTACGAGCCATGCCACATTTGTCCCACATGATCTTTCCTAAACGTTTGTGGAAATGATCAACAGATTTACTCCCCTTGATCGCAAATAATTTATCGATACGGTCCTGAACATCTTTCTCGGCTTTTACAAAAGCTTCGTTATCGGTTGGAATTGCTTTGGTGCGGATCTCTTCAGATAAATAATCTCCTATAGTATACGGAATCACAAAATAACCATCTGCTAAACCCTGCATTAATGCAGATGCTCCTAAACGATTCGCTCCGTGATCACTAAAGTTAGCTTCACCTAAAGCATATAAACCTTCAACAGTTGTTTGCAAATTGTAATCTACCCAAAGTCCGCCCATTGTATAATGCACGGCGGGATAAATACGCATTGGAACTTCATAAGGATCTTCGCCGGTAATTTGTTTGTACATGTCAAACAAGTTTCCGTATTTTTCTTTCACAACTTCTTTACCTAATTTAATAATGTCGGCTTTGCTTGGGTTGTGTAAATTATGTTTGGTCGCTTCAATTTTTCCGTAACGCTCAGTGTTGGCAGCAAAATCTAAGTACACAGCCATCTTACTTGTTCCTACTCCGTAACCTGCATCGCAACGCTCTTTGGCGGCACGTGATGCAACGTCACGTGGAACTAAGTTTCCGAATGCCGGATAACGACGCTCTAAATAATAATCTCTTTCTTCTTCAGGAATGTCAATTGCTTTACGGTTATCGTCTTTCTTTTTCGGAACCCAAATTCTTCCGTCGTTACGTAACGACTCACTCATCAAAGTTAATTTTGACTGGTGATCGCCCGAAACCGGAATACAGGTTGGGTGAATTTGTGTGTAACACGGATTTCCGAAGAAGGCTCCTTTTTTATGTGCTTTCCAAGCCGCAGTTACGATACTGCCCATGGCATTGGTTGATAAATAAAATACGTTACCATAACCACCGGTGCAAAGTAATACCGCATGACCAAAATGCCTTTCTAATTTTCCACTTACCAGATCACGTGCAATGATCCCTCGTGCTTTACCATCAATGGTAACCACTTCCATCATTTCATGACGTGCTAATAATTTTACGGCACCCATTCCAACCTGTCTTTGTAATGCGCTGTATGCTCCTAATAATAATTGCTGACCGGTTTGTCCCGCCGCATAAAATGTTCTTTGTACTTGCGTTCCACCAAAACTACGGTTACTTAAAGTTCCGCCATATTCACGTGCAAAAGGAACGCCTTGAGCAACGCATTGGTCAATAATGTTTCCTGATACTTCGGCAAGGCGGTGAACGTTAGCTTCACGGGCGCGATAATCGCCGCCTTTAATGGTATCATAAAATAAACGGTAAACGCTGTCACCATCATTTTGATAATTCTTAGCAGCGTTAACACCACCTTGTGCGGCAATACTGTGCGCGCGGCGCGGCGAATCCTGAAAACAAAATACTTTTACTTTGTATCCCATTTCAGCTAAGGATGCAGCTGCCGAAGCGCCTGCTAAACCTGAACCTACAACAAGGATCTCTAAACTGCGTTTGTTGGCAGGATTAACTAAGTGAACTGTAGAACGGTATTTTGTCCATTTGTTCTCTATTGTTCCTTCAGGAATTTTTGAGTTTAATTTTGGTGAACTAGCCATATCTTTATTAATGTTGAATTATAAATTATGAATGTTGAATTACTTGATCATTCCAAAGTGCATCGCTAAAGGCATTGCAGCAAAGATCAATGGAACAATGATCGAAAAAGCAACTCCTGCTTTTTTAATAAGCGGTGTGTACTTGGCGTGATTTAAACCTAAGGTTTGAAAGGCCGATTGAAAGCCGTGTAATAAGTGGTAAGATAACGAGATCATGGATAAGCAATACAAAATCACAACCCATAATTGTTTGAAAGTTTCCTGCATAACGGCGTACAAATTTTCGTGTCCGTTTGCATCTTCTCCCGGTAAGCCGGTGAAACGCGATTTTACCCAGAAATGAGCCAGGTGAATAATTAAGAACATTAACAATAAAGTTCCTAATAAACCCATAGAACGGCTGTACCATGAAGAGTTAGCAGCGCCGTCGATTTTTTCGTAACCGATCGGACGTGATTTTTTATTATCCATTGTTAGAACCAATGCCTGTACCATGTGAATGATAAGTCCGGCAAACAAAACAATTTCCCCGAAACGGATCAGCCAGTTCTTGGCCATAAAATGCGCTCCAATATTGAAAGTTAATCCACCATCGTTAAAAAAGATGAGGGCATTAATGAAACAGTGTACAACTAAGAAAGAAATTAAGAACAAGCCGGTTGTGCCCATTACAAATTTTTTGCCAATAGATGATTTTAAAAATCCTTTACTCATAAAATTGGGTTTGTGTTAAAAATAGTCTTGCAAATGTATAATTGCAATTGGTTTTCGCCAATAAAAGTAGCAAATGATTCGGAATATTATAATTAAAGATGTAATTTAATGAGATACCGATTCCCTAAAACGCCTTCTTACACTAAAATAAGACGAAAGGCATCAAATACACTACGAATATGAGCTTAAGGCGTATAATCAAATATACAAAAAAAGCCTTAAAATCAGGCCAATAAAGGTTTTTATTTATGGGGCAAATACTTATATTCGTACATTCTTTATGCAGAACGAAATTTTACTTGAAGTAAAAAACCTGGTTACCGATTTTAAAACCGAAACCGATTATATTCGGGCGGTTGATAATATCAGTTTCACGCTGAATAAAGGCGAAACCATTGGTATTGTGGGAGAAAGCGGTTCCGGTAAATCGGTTACCTCTCTTTCCATTATGCAGCTCATTCCAAATCCTCCCGGAAAAATTACAGGAGGTAACATCATATTTCATACAAAAGATCACCGTGCCATTGACCTCACTAAAATAAGTGAGAGCGAAATGCGTACTCTGCGCGGTAACGATATTGCCATGATCTTTCAGGAACCTATGACCTCACTAAACCCCGTTATTAAATGCGGCGAACAGGTTATGGAAGCCATCATGCTTCACCAAAAAATTTCGAGGCGCGCTGCACGTTTACGCACTTTAGACTTATTCAATCAGGTACAATTACCAACACCGGATCTTATTTTAGACCGCTACCCGCATCAGTTGTCGGGCGGACAAAAACAAAGGGTAATGATCGCCATGGCGATGAGTTGCAACCCGAGCATATTAATTGCCGATGAACCAACAACCGCCTTGGATGTTACCGTTCAAAAAACCATTTTAGATCTGATGCTGAAACTGCAGCGCGATCAGAATATGGGCATTGTTTTCATTACTCACGATCTTGGTGTAATTGCTGAGCTTGCAGATAAAGTAGTGGTAATGTACAAAGGAAAAATTGTGGAGCAGGGAACAGTACTCGAAATTTTCTCGAACCCAAAACATCCATACACAAAAAGTTTATTGGCTTGTCGTCCGCCATTAGAAAAACGATTAAAGCGCTTGCCGATCGTGAGTGATTTCATGAAACTGAATACCGAAGGTGAGATGATCGAAATTTCAAAAACAGTTTCTGAAGCCATCAACGATGTTACCATCACAAAAGAAGAGCGCGTACAAACGCATAAAGAATTATATAGCCGCGATAAGATCCTGGAAATTCAGAATGTAAAAACCTGGTTTCCGGCACGCAAAACATTTTTAGGAAAAGTTTTGGATTATACCAAAGCAGTTGATGATGTTACTTTTGATGTGTATGAAGGCGAAACATTAGGTTTGGTTGGAGAAAGCGGTTGTGGCAAAACAACTTTAGGAAGAACCATTTTAAAATTAGCAGATGCGCACGAAGGAAAAATATTTTTCCGCCGAGAAGAAATTTTAAGTCTTAAAGAAAAAGATTTCAGAAATTTCCGTAAACATTTGCAAATTATTTTTCAGGATCCATATTCTTCTTTGAATCCGCGTATCACCATTGGCGATGCTTTGGCAGAACCAATGAAATTTCACAACATCGGATCTTCAAGCAAAGATCGCAAAGAAAGAGTACACGATCTGTTAACCAAAGTTGGTTTAGAGGCAAAACATTATAAACGCTATCCGCACGAGTTTAGCGGTGGGCAACGTCAGCGTGTTTGTATTGCACGTGCTTTGGCTGTTAATCCTCAATTCATTATTTGCGATGAGAGTGTGAGTGCATTGGACGTGAGTGTGCAGGCACAGGTATTGAATCTTTTGAACGATCTGAAAAAAGAATTCAAGTTCACCTATATTTTCATTTCGCACGATCTAAGTGTTGTAAAATTCATGAGCGACCGAATGATCGTAATGAATCAGGGAAAGATCGCTGAAATGGGCGATGCCGATGAGATCTATAACAATCCACAAACAGAGTATACTCAAAAACTGATCAGTTCCATTCCGAAAGGACAGATCGACGACATTAAGTCGAGCATTGATAAAAAGGTGCGCATGATGAGTAATGCTTAATTTTATTTTTGGTAATTGTAATTCAAAGATCAATGAAACATTTACTACAAATACTTTTCCTGTTTTTCTCTTGCTTTATTTTTTCTCAAAACCAGGTTATTCAGATCGCTTCGGCCGAAACTGTTTTGTTTAGCGCAAGCACCTCGGGTTGTTTCAATGCAGGGGCCAATACCTATAAATTTGTGAAACAAAAAAATAAAGCTTACAAGATCGTTTGCACGATAGATAAAAAAACGGGCACAAAAAAACTAAGCGCAAAAAATTACGAAGCATTTGTAAAACGGTTTGAAGAATCGGCGGAACGTTTTAAAGATCCTGATGAAAAACAATTATGCACCACTACCAGCACGTTTGAATTGAGTTCTAAAAAAGGAAACCTGAAATTTGTGAACGGAACTTGCCAGCCCGAATTCAACCCCGAAGAATATTTGATGCAATTATTAAAATAATGTTCGACTTTTTAAAACAATTGACCGATCCCCAAAGCATCATTCAGTACGGTGGTTTTTGGTTATTGCTGTTCGTTATTTTTGCAGAGACCGGTTTATTCTTTGGATTTTTTTTGCCGGGCGATAATTTAATTTTTATTGCAGGATTGCTTTGCGCTACTAAACCCGAACTGATGCAATTTTCTTTTCCGCTTGCAATGGGTTTAATGGTAAGCGCGGCAGTGTTAGGTAACATGGCAGGTTTTTGGTTCGGAAAAAAAGCAGGAGAAACTTTATATGAACGCAAGGATAGTTTTTTATTCAGGAAAAGCCACATTGCCACCACAAAAGCTTATTACGAAAAGCACGGCGGCAAAACTTTGGTATTAGGCCGGTTCATTCCCATCATAAGAACCTTTGCGCCCATTTTAGCGGGTGTAATAAAAATTGAGTTTAAAACATTTATGCTCTACAATGTTATTGGCGCGGTTTTGTGGATTGGGAGCATAGGGAGCATTGCTTATTATTTGGGAAAAGAATTTCCGGAAGTAGAAAATTATCTGGGCTATATTTTTGTGAGTT
>JANYIQ010000281.1 GCA_025362575.1 Bacteroidia bacterium | reverse complement strand
AAAAACCCCGCTAATTAGCGGGGTTTTTTAAAAAATAATATTGAAAGGAGAATTAGTTAACTAATCCTGTAAATCCTGCATCAGCTTTTAATTTAATGAATTCTGCATCACCTTTAGCTTGTGCTTTTAAAGTACCATCTTTTTCGATCGCGATCTTTAAGTTGGTAAGAACTTCAGATGTATTGCTTTTGCGTGCAGCAGCAACAGCTTTTAAGTAATAACTCAAAGCCATGTCTTTTTCATTACCTGCATCAATTGTGGCATTAACAGCATCAGGGCTACCTGATAATAATTGAGCTAAAGCTTTGTTGAAACTTTTGTAGTCACCAAAACCAGAAACTGCATCACTGTATTTACCATCGCGGATCTGAACAATACCTTTGTTGTAGTTAACTTCAGGTCCAGCTCCACCGGCTTTGTTATAAAGATCCATTGCAGCTCTGCGGTTACCGTTTTTAGCTTCAATAATACCTAAGTTATTTTGAATAATTGGGTTGCTAGCATTTGCTTTATCGGCACGTTTAAATGCTTCACCTGCTTCAGCAACTTTGTTTTGAGTTAATAAAGCAACACCTAAGTTGTTTGAAGTTCTCCAATCAGCAGCATAAGTTTTTTCTGCTGAAGTGTAGATTTGAACTTTAGTATTGATATCAGTAGTTAAGTTAGCGCCGTAAAGTAATTCTTCAACTGATAAACTATCAGGGTAAGAAGTACAAAGTTTAGAGATCATTTCATCTGTACGAGATTTTTTATCAACGTTAACAGTAATGATAGAACGACGCAATTTAGGTAAGATTTTTTCTGCTAACTCTTTGTAAGTTTTAGATAAGTTCTTGATCTCAGTTCTGCGTTGGTTTGGATCGTTATACATGGTTAAAACACGTAAAATAAGATCTTTATCAGCAACGGTAGATTCTTCCATTAATTTTTTGAATCCATCCCAGTCTTCACCAGTAGTACCTACTTTATACTGTTCTTTTTCTTTACCAAATTTATTGTCTTTGTTCTTGTTCTTTTTGAATTCAGCCATCATAGCATCAGAACCCGATTTAGCACGGTCGCCTGCTAAGTGAGTGTTCTTTTCTGTTTCACCATCCGGAGATGCGTAAGCAGAAACATCGATACCTTTAAATTCATACCATGCAGAGTTGATATTGCTTGTGATGAATTTATTGATGTTCTTCATTTCTTCAGATTTCATTTCACCCGGACGAACAGCTGCGCTGCTGATGGTGTAATATATGTGAGTTTCCTGATTTGCAGGATATGATTTCTGGAAATTATCTTTTCCGTAGATACCTTTTTCATCATTACGAACCAGTAATGGCGTAACAATAGTACCATCTGCAACCGGAACCGGAGTAAAGTCCTTTACTTTTTTCTTTACAGTTCCTTGTCCGCGAAGCTCAACTGTAGCAGTGCGCATAGCCGGCTCGTAAGCAAATTTATCAGATGTATAACTGAAGGTACCCCCTTTGTCAAAACTGATCTTTTGTCCGCTTCCTGTAGCTTTATCGCCAACAAGAATAACAGGCTTCATAGCTTTTTCACCACCTGCGTATTTCACAACAGGAGTTATGGTAAGAGTTACTTTTTTAGCGAATAATTTTGGATTAAATTTTCCTGAAACAGTAAACTGAACGGTATCACCATGCATTTCAATTGGGTTTGGTGTAGCCGAATAGCTAATGTCTTTTTGTTTTTTAATCATTTTGCCTAGTCCATCGCAGCCGGTTAAAATAACCGCTACCGATAAACCGGCTCCTAGAGTGCGTAAAAATTTTGAATTCATAGATTTAGATGTTTTATTAAACAGTGAACAAAAATAAAAAATATTTTATAGAGAGCAAGGTTTTATTTGATAATTACTTAAAAAAAGTGAAAAAGCCCCAATTTAGGGGCTTTTCAGAGGCAAAAGGCTATAAATGAGAAAATGAGGTACTATTTTGCAATAGCATTCACTTTTTTAGTCAATTTCGAGATAATATTAGCAGCTTTATTCTTGTGAATAATGTTGCGTTTTGCAAGTTTTCCTACCATTGCCGATACTTTCGGAAGCAATTCTTTAGCTTCTTTTTTAGCTGTTGTGGTGCGTAAAACCTTAATTGCATTACGTGTGGTCTTAGCAACATAACGGTTGCGGGTGCGTTTAGCATCGTTTGAGCGGATACGCTTAATTGATGATTTATGATTTGCCATTCTCTTTGTTTTATATTATTCAGGCCCAAAATTGGGAGGGCAAATATACTAATTTTTTAAATAATGCAATGTTAAAAACAAATATTCTGCCTTAATATCTTAAAAACTATATTTGCTTGGAGCGAATTATGCTAAAAAAGGCATTCATATTAATATTTTTGGCTTTATTGGGCCTTTCTAAAGCCCAGATAGGTGAGCCTGTTCTAAAAAATATAGTTCCGAACGGGAGTTTTGAGAATTACCGTAAAAAGTCAAATAGCATCCGGCAGGCCATACCATGGACCCAGATCGCCTCAGTTGATTATTATCAGGATATTATCCCGGGCGATACCGGCCGTGCAAGGGGTGCCCGAACAGGCAAATGCTTCGCGGGCGTTCGTTTTCAGAAGCGATATAAAGAGTTTTTACAGGTAAAATTGACTGAAGCTCTTCACAGGGGCACCACTTATGAATTCGAAATGTACGTAAGGTTAGCCTGGTGGAGCAATGCCACCGTTAAATCAATGGGTGTTCTGTTCACAAAAGGCGGATATCATGGTCCTGGCGACGCGGTAAGAGCTTGTATTATAGACAGTATCTGCAAAAAAGGCGGTTTTATCAATAATTATCAATGGATCAAAATTTCAGGTAAATATAAATCCGATGGCGGAGAAAAATACATCACCATCGGTAACTTCTATTATAAGATACAAAAGGAACTGGTCCGAATCAATATTTTTAAAAGAGGTTTCCGTGAGGCTTATTATTTTATTGATGATGTGTCTATATATAAGATGAAAGAACCCGAAGAAAAAGTGGCGATAGAATATGTAGGAAGTTTTAGGGCCAACGAAGTAGATTCGGTTTTAGAAGTGGGCGATGTTAAAGTAGGAGAAAAAATCACCCTAAAAAATATATTCTTTGAGAATGGAAAATATTACCTCTTACCGGAATCATATGTAGAATTAAATAAACTCGCTCAGTATTTGCTTCGTCATCCCAAAATGGAAATTCAGATCAACGGCCATAGCGATAACAGTGGTATGAAATACAAGAATCAGAAGATCTCAGAACAGCGCGCTCGTGAAGTGTTCGAATACCTGATCAAAAAAGGAGCTCAGAATAAAATGTACTTTAAAGGATTCGGAAGCAGCTTGCCAATTGCACCAAATGACACCGATGAAGGCAAAGCTAAGAACAGGCGCGTAGAGTTCGAGATCATTAAAAATTAAACCCGTAAGAATTATAGATTCAACGAGTTTAATTTCTTAGGTTTGATAAACAACTCCTGATAATATAAGGATTAACATAAAAATAAAACTTATGGAAGCAGTTAAAGACAATAAAAAAGTGATCCGTGCCTGGACATTTTATGATTGGGCAAATTCGGTTTTTCCATTGGTAATTAACTCCGCCATTTTTCCGGCTTTCTTTGAGTATCAAACCACTCATGATTCGGCAGGTAACATCGTCAATAGCGATATTACCGTAGCAGGATTTGTTTTCAGAAACACTGAATTGTATTCGTATTTTGTTTCTCTGGCTTTATTGGTGGTATGTTTTACGGCACCTTTGCTTTCAGGTATTGCCGATTATAAGGGAAATAAAAAAGGTTTCCTGGCGCGCTTCTGCATACTCGGTTCTTTTTCTTGCGCAGGATTATTTTTCTTCGATAAAGAACACATTGTTTTATCGATGCTTCCTTTCTTAACAGCCACTATCGGTTATTGGGGTTCTCTGGTTTTTTATAATGCTTACCTTCCTGAAATA
>JANYIQ010000274.1 GCA_025362575.1 Bacteroidia bacterium | reverse complement strand
TTTGCGATCAAACGCTCCACAATTTCTTTATGTGCTTTGTTGCTGAAATGTTTCACCAGTTCTTCGGCAATAATTTCTCCAACTTCATCTACTTCCAGCAATTCTTCTTTGGTAGAGTTCATAATCACATGAATGGATTTTAATTTCTTGGCTAATTTTTTGGCAGTGGTTTCTCCAACATGACGAATGCCAATGGCAAATAATACACGTTCAAAAGGAACTTGTTTACTTGCTTCAATGCCTTCAATTAAATTCTGAGCAGACTTTTCAGCCATGCGTTCCAAAGGTAAAAGCTGATCTTTTTTAAGATCATAAAGATCGGCAATGTTCTTTATCAATCCAGCTTCGTAGAGCTGGTCAATGGTTTCGGCACCCAAACTATCAATGTTCATTCCTTTGCGTGCACAGAAATGCTCCATTTTGCCTTTTACTTGTGGCGGACAACCATCTTCGTTCGGGCAATAATGTAAGGCTTCATCTTCGCCGCGAATTAGTTCTGTGTTGCACTCGGGGCAGTGTGTAATGTATTTTGTTTTATGCGAATCACTTTTTCGTTTTGTAAGATCAACTCCAATTATCTTAGGAATTATTTCTCCTCCTTTTTCTACAAAAACAGAATCTCCGATGCGAACATCCAGTTTTTCAATGATATCTGCGTTATGCAAAGAAGCACGCTTCACTGTTGTTCCTGCTAATAGAACAGGTTTTAAATTAGCAACCGGTGTTATCGCTCCTGTTCTTCCTACCTGATATGAAATGCTTTCTAAAATAGTGCTTACCTGTTCGGCCTTGAATTTATAAGCAATGGCCCAGCGCGGCGACTTAGCCGTAAAGCCAAGGTTTTGCTGTTGGTTGAAATCGTTCACTTTTATTACAATGCCATCAATGTCAAATGGTAATTTGTGTCGCGCTTGATCCCAATGATCAATAAAATCCAAAACTTCATTAATACCGTTGCACACTTTTGTGTGTTCAGATATTTTGAACCCCCAGCTTTTTGCAGCCGATATTGTATCGAAATGTTTTTTAAAATTAAGATCTTCTCCAAGCAAAGAATAAACAAAGCAATCGAGTTTGCGTTTGGCAACCACAGCCGAGTCCTGCATTTTCATAGTGCCCGAAGCCGCGTTACGCGGATTCGCCAAAGGTGCTTCACCAATATCTTCACGTTCTTTGTTAATGGTATCAAAAACTTTTCTCGGTAAAAATATTTCGCCGCGCATTTCAAATATTTTCGGAAAATCTCCTACCTGTCCGGTATGCGGGCCTTTTAATTTAAGCGGAACAGATCTTATGGTCTTTACATTCGTCGTCACATCATCGCCCTGAACACCATCTCCGCGGGTAATTCCCTGAACGAGTTCACCATTTTCGTAAATTAAACTGATGGATAATCCATCAAATTTTAATTCGCAAACGTATTCTATATCGGAGCCAAATAAATTATTCTCAGTAATTCCTAAACCTTCGCGAACACGTCGGTCAAAATCCTCCATGTCTTCTTTGTTATAGCTGTTGCTTAACGAAAGCATGGAGTATTTATGTTTAACTGATTTAAATTCCTTGGTAATTTGTCCGCCTACACGCTGACTTGGTGAGTTTGGAGATAAAAATTCGGGGCGCTCTTTTTCTAAAGTGATCAGTTCTTCTAAAAGCTTATCAAAGTCAAAATCGCTAATAGTAGGCTTATCCAGAACATAATATTTGTAATTATGTTCTTCGAGTTGCTTAGATAAGTCTTCGATACGGGCTTTTGCAGCGTCTTTGGTCATCCTTTAAAATCTTTTAACAAAAATGTGAAAATTAAAGCAATTTTCGATTAATTTTTTCACTAATTTTAAGCTATAAATTTATTCAAAAAATATTTATTTGGTTTGATAGTAGCCTCTTATGTTACGGCTGCCATTGGCGTTCCTGTTTATTTGCATTATTGTGGCGGTGAGCTCGAGAATGTTAGTTATGTGATCAAAAAAGTAACTTGCTGTGGTGAAGAAGAAGAATCGAGTGACATGATGGATTGTTGCAAGGATCAAAACTTAGTGTTAAGAAATGCCCCGGATTTTACCTTAAAGCAAATTATTGCTAATGTTTTTGTAAAGTCATTCTGCGACCTATTTTACATTACTTTACCGGTTTCAAATATTACAATTCAAGACCAGCCTTTATTGGTTTTATTCACAAACGAATTCCCACCTCCCAAACTAAAAAACAGTTTATTGATTTCCACTTCGGTCATTCGTGTCTGATAAATTTCATTTATTAAGTTTTATTGCGTTGTTCTTCCGGGGTTAGCTCTGCGAGAAATCTTTAGTATTAATTTTAATTTATTAAAAAATGAAAAAACTATTCATGATAGCCTTCTGCTTCATTGCATTTGGCATAAAAGCACAAAGCACAATTAAAACGGTTACACTTAACGTAAAAGGAAATTGCGAAGATTGCAAAGAACGTATTGAGAATGCCGCCGATATAAAGGGTGTTAAGGTTTGTGCTTGGGACAGTAAAACCAAGATCGCACAGCTTAAATACGATCCTGCCAAGGTTAGTTTAGATCAGATCGAGAAAGCAATTGCCAAAGCCGGTTATGAAGCGGGTAATGCAAAAGCTGATGCTGTAGCCTACAGCAAATTGCCCAAATGTTGTCAGTATAATGATGGTAAATGTGAGAAGAAATAGGTAGTTCGGAGTTGGGAGATTCGAGTTCGTTGGTGCTTCTGCGAAACTCTGCGATTCCATCTGCGGGCCTCTGCGAGAAAAAACATGAAACATCTTTTTACATTAATAGTCTTTCTTTTTACGCTAAGTGCACAAGCTCAGATAAAAGGAAAAGTAGTAGAAGCCTCCAAAAAAGGCGATACCACTTCTGTTCCGGGAGTCATTCTGGTATGGAACAAAACTTCTATAGCCGTAACAAGCGATGAGAATGGCAATTTCAACATTCCTGCCTCTCCTGAAACGGATCGCTTAATTATTAACGCTACCGGTTATAAAACAGATACGCTAACCGTTAAAGACACCACAAAGTTTTTGTTACTCGTTTTAAAAAGCGGAATTGAATTACAAGAAGTTCAAATTGTGTATTACAGCAATGGGACCGAAATGTCATATTTGAATCCAATAAAACTGGAAGTACTTACAGAACGTTCTTTGATGAAAGCAGCTTGCTGTAACTTATCCGAAAGTTTTGAAACCAATCC
>JANYIQ010000314.1 GCA_025362575.1 Bacteroidia bacterium | reverse complement strand
GCTTTGTTGTTCTCATCAAAAAGTTCGCTGATGATATTTGAATCGCGATCAATGCCTAAAGTTAATTGAGTAAGGTCGTTTGAACCAATTGAAAAACCATCGAAGACCTTTGCAAATTCTTCAGCTAAGATAACATTACTTGGTATCTCCGCCATAACATATATTTCCAAGCCTTTATCACCACGTTTCAAACCATAGCTTTCCATTAGAGCAACCACCTTTTTTCCTTCTTCAACTGTTCTGCAAAAAGGGATCATCAGTTTTACATTGGTAAATCCCATTTCGTTACGAACAACTTTCATGGCTTCGCATTCCAGTTTAAATCCTTCTTTGTAGCGTTCATTATAATAGCGAGATGCGCCACGGAATCCTATCATTGGATTCTCTTCTTCAGGCTCAAATTGCATGCCGCCAATTAAATTGGCATACTCATTTGTTTTAAAATCGCTCATTCGAACGATCACATCCTTAGGATAAAAGGCTGCCGCAATGGTTCCTATGGCCTGAGAAATTTTATCGATAAAATAATTTTTCTTATCGCTGTACTGATAAGTTAATTCTTCAATTTCTTTTTTCGCCGGCGAATCTTTTAGCTCATCGAATTTTACCAAAGCCATTGGATGAATTCGAATGGCAGTATTGATCACGAATTCCAGACGCATCAAGCCTACTCCTTCATTGGGATAAAAAGATAATTTATAAGCTTTATCCGGATCGGCCAAAATAAGCATGGGTTTTGTAATAGGCATTTTCACTTTACTGAAATCAAGATCGTTTTCTGTCCATTCCGCTTTACCTGAATATACAAAACCATTTTTTCCCTGCGAATTATCAACTGTAATGAGATCTCCATCTTTTATTTTATCGGTTGCTCCTGCTGCACCAACGATGGCAATGGCTCCTACTTCGCGGGCTACAATAGCGGCATGACTGGTTCGCCCGCCCTTATTGGTGATAATGGCTGCTGCTTTTTTAAGAACCGGGTCCCAATCCGGATTAGTAATATCAGTAACAAGAACTTCGCCTTTTTTTAATTTATCTGAATCTGCCGGCGAATGAATGATCCGCGCCACACCTGAAGCAATGCCTGCGCCAACTGCATTACCACTAACCAATAATTTACCTTTTTGTTTTAAATTATATTCCTTTAAGAGGCATGGATTTTTTGATGCGTGAATGGTTTCAGGACGGGCCTGCACAATGAACAACTCATTACTTATACCATCCTTTGCCCATTCAATATCCATAGCCATTCTATAATGATTCTCTATTGCAAGCGACCATTTGGCTATGGTTTCAATTTCGGTATCAGAAAGTGTCCATTGTTTTTGTTTTTCAATTGGTGTGTCTGTATTTATTGTCCCCGAACCTCGTTCATTATAAATAAGTGTTTTTGATTTAGTGCCCAATTTTTTTGAAATGATGGTCTTGCTGCTTTTGCCGATAAAAGGCTTGAAAACATGGAACTCATCGGGAGTAACTGCACCCTGAACAATATTTTCTCCTAAGCCCCAACAGCCTGTTATTACAATTGCATTTTTAAAACCTGAATCCGGTTCAATGGTAAAACAAACTCCCGAGCTCGACTTGTCTGAACGCACCATTAATTGAATTCCAGCCGACAAAGCCACTTTATCATGATCAAAGCCATTATCAATTCTGTATTTGATGGCTCTTGCATTATATAATGAAGCGAAACAATTCTGAACTGCTTTTAATATAGCATCTGTTCCTTTAATATTGAGATATGAATCGTGCTGCCCTGCAAAGCTGGCATTAGGAAGATCTTCGGCAGTAGCAGAGCTTCTGACAGCAACATCCAATTCACGACCAAACTTATTGCAAAGAGCATTGTATTGAGAAATGATCTCTTTTTTTAATGACTCTGATAATTTTGCGCTTAAGAGAAGCTCTTTTGTTTCCTTTGAAACTGCAACCAGGTTTTTGAATTCCTTCTTATCTAAAGAATTTATGATGGAATTCAATTTAGAAACGAGATCATTTTCCTTAAGGAACAAACGAAAAGCTTCTGCGCTTGTGGCAAAACCGTCCGGAACGTTGATTCCTGAAGGCTTAAGGCTTTTAACCATTTCGCCGAGCGAGGCATTTTTGCCACCAACGACACTTACATCGTTTATTGTGATCTCATTAAATGGTATGACCAAAGACTGTTGCATTGCGTTCATTTTAACAACATAGTTAAGTAATGTTCTGTACCCTTTTTATGATGAATGCCATGATCGTTAATGATAAAGGTCATTCGTACACTCCAATAAAATATGGCCAATAAATGCCATGATACTATCCGATCAGAAATTTTTCTTTATGATACTATTCTTTTCAGTTCTCACATAATCAACGAATGCATTTGCAACAGGTGAAAATTTCCTATTCTTCAACCAGATCAAACTCCAAGTGGTAAGGATCGGGAACCCTTTCACAGGAATTATCTGCAGCTGGCCCATTTTCAATTCATTCTTAATTCCGATCACAGGCATTATAGAAGCGCCTAACCCTGCCAATACCGCTTGTTTCACCCCTTCATTGGAGGTGAGCTCAACCATTTTTCTTACGGGCAAATGATTTTTCTGTATGTAATTTTCCATAACAACCCTGGTACCTGAACCTTTTTCACGGTAGATCAAAGGTAGTGTTTCAAATATGGCATGATCATACATTTTTTTGCTGTATTTTATCTCTGTGTTGCTGACAAGATAGATCCTATTTGGCATCAGATCTATTTTTTCACATGAAAGGTGTTCAGGAATAATTGAAACCAGTGAGAAATCAACTTCATTGCTTTCTATGGAAGTAATTACCTCCGCCTTATTTGTAATATCCAGTACCAACTCAACTGCAGGATGTTTTTTCAGGAAGCCGGTCAGAAAAAACGGGATTATATATTTACCTGTGGAAACACAAGATATCTTTAATCGACCTGCCAGCTGCCCTTTATGGGCTTCTGCCTTGTAATTAATGGCATAAACCTCATTAAGTATTTTTTCTGCAGCAATTGCTATTTCTTTGCCAAAATCGGTAACGTAAAGTTTCCTTCCAATGACTTCCGTTAAAGGAATATCGAACTGGTCTTGAAAATTCTTAAGCTGTATGGAAACTGCCGGTTGTGTTAAAAAGAGTTGTTCGGAAGCCTTAGTGATGCTTTGTGCCTGAGTTACTTTTAAAAAGACTTCAAGCTGGTGAAGTGTATAATTCATAAATAATTTTTATGTTATTGATAACAAATATAAATAAATATTAATGAATAAGAGGCTGTAAATTTGTAGAAGGAAATCAAATAAAAACAAAAACTATGAAAAAAGACACAAAAAGAACAAAGGCTTTACAAGGTAAACGCTTGCTCGCACTAAGCTTAGCCACTTTACTGAGTTTTGAAGGGTTTAGTACAAATAAGCTAGCCAATCTACACAATGCAATCGTGAACGCCGACCCACATCATTACTTTCTAACTATACTAGTTGCGAGCTTTCTGATATTGGCCACCTGGAAACATCACTCTAATAAAGCCGAAAACAAAACTCAAGACAAAAACATGCGATTGAATGATCATAAGAGGATAAGAATAAGATCCGGAAAAACGACCAGGATCAAACCTATCACCATTGATATAATGGGGCTTTAACAACTAAAATAAACCAAAAGACCAAATTAGAATATAAATTAACCAAAATGAAAACACTAAACAAAGAAATGCAGGCAGCCATAACACCTTCAATGGCTTTAGAATTATTAAAAGAAGGTAATAAACGTTTTGTAAATAACCTTAAGATCAATCGCAATTTGTTGCAACAGGCCAACGAGACCTCTGACGGCCAGCATCCTTTTGCAGTCATTCTTAGTTGCATTGACAGCAGAACCTCAGCCGAATTAATCTTTGATCAAGGCCTGGGCGACATTTTTAGTGTTCGCATTGCCGGTAACATCATCAATGAAGATATACTTGGAAGCATGGAGTTTGGCTGCAAAGTTTCTATGGCAAAAATCATTGTAGTACTGGGTCACACCAAGTGTGGAGCAGTAAGAGGAGCTTGTGATCATATAGAAATGGGAAATCTTACTGTCCTATTGACAAAAATACGGCCTGCAGTTGATGATGAGCAGACGGTAAAAGAAAACCGAAATTCAAAGAACAGTGAATTTGTTGAGAAGGTTGCACTTATTAATGTAAAGCGCACCATGAAATCCATAATGGAACGAAGCCCTATTTTAAAAGAAATGGTCGAAAACGAATCCATCGCCATAATCGGAGGGATTCATGATATCACGACCGGAGTTGTAAAATTCATTTCCGCTCAGTAACGAAGAACCAACTAAACCTAAAGAAGTAATTCCCATAAAATAAACTTCAGTTTTTCTTTAAATTAAATTATGATATTATTAAATATAATTCAATCGAATGAAATCGAATGAAATCATCGCAAAAGAGATCTCTGCCATTTTAATCAAAAATCAATACGCATTGCAGATAAATATGGATTTTATCAACGCATTTTACAAAGATTCAGAAATGAAAATGATCAGACTTTTTTTTACTAAGGCATTG
>JANYIQ010000218.1 GCA_025362575.1 Bacteroidia bacterium | reverse complement strand
CCCAGAACTCAAGTAAGTTCAATTAATTATAATATTAAACCCAAAAAATGTGAAAAGGCCTTATTATGGGCTTTTAGCTTTGACTTGATACTGAAAAATGATCTTTGTATATTTATGTACAATACAGTTATCATGAAAAATTTAATTGGAATTTCAATGGGCCTTCTGACGCTTCAATCCTGCGGTGAAGAATTTAAACCTTCACGGCCGGCGCATCTTTGTTCGTATGAATTGACCGGAGCGAATGGCAGAGATACAATTAATCTCACAGATAATAAAGGACTGAAACAGGGGATGTGGATAATGAAAAAGAAGTTAGGGTATAAGACCTATAAAGTGGTTATTAAAGACACTACGATCTGGAAAGCAGATGAAGTAATTGAAATAGATACTTTTTATTATAAGAATGGACTGCCTGTAAAGAATTAAGCCGGCTTTTTAGTTGCAGTAGAATTTCAGAGTATCGTAAACATTCATGCCTAATTCGCCGGCTTTATTAAAATCGTTACAGGCTGCTTCTGTATTTTTAAGATCAACCTTAGCTAAACCCCTGCTAAAATAAGCATCCGCGTATTTAGGGTCGATGTGTATGGCGTGATCGAAATCGGATATGGCGCCTTTGTAATCGTTTAATTTATACTTCGCTATTCCGCGATTGTAATAGGCAAACTGGTACTTGGAATCCAGATCGATTGCATGTCCCAGATCGTCTGACGCACCTTTGTATTCGCGCAATTTGTATTTGGCAATGCCGCGATTGTAATACGCGTATTTGTGTTTGTGATCAAGGCGAATGGCGTGGTCAAGATCAAGAACAGCACCTTTTTTATCGTTCAGTTCAAGCTTGCACAAGCCGCTGTTGTACCAGGCTTCAGTATAGTTCGAGTCAATTTTAGTGGTCTTTGCAAAATCAACAATGGCGATCTTAAATTCGTGCATTTTATAATTGGCACGCCCTCTGTGAAAATAAGCATCCTTGTAATTTGAATCCAATGCAATAACTTTTGTCCAGTCTTCAATGGCTTCGGTATTGCTTCCAAGCTGAATTCTTGCCAGCCCTCGCTGATAAAAGGCATCTTTGTAGGTAGAGTCTATGGCAATAGCTTTTCCGAATTCTTTTATGGCTTCACTGTTCTCGCCGTCTTGCATTTTAGCAATTCCAAGGCTCAGGTGGGCATGAGCATCTTGTGCGGCAAGGTTAAATACCGAAAACAGGGCAAAAAAGGATATAATGATCTTTTTAATCACTCAGTAAATATAATAGAATTTGGGTTTCCAAAACAATTTGGGGCTAGAAACTTTGATGAAATTAGTTATAAAATTGGCCCTGAAATGGTTCTAAGCCTTTGTTTTGGGGCTATTTTTCGATGAACGAGAGACCTGAGGCGATGAAAACCTTCGTTTTTTGCCGACTTATTTGTTGAGATGCGGGGCTTTGTTAATTAGAATCTAATCAGGCATATGGCCGAAAGCATACAAAACTCCAACTATCGATCTTCAAGCTTTGAGTAACGGTGTTTATTATTTGCGCCTCGATCTAAAGGATCAGGAAAGCAGCACCACGAAGCTGACTTTATTCAAATAATTCTCAACTAAATGCTTGCAATTCCATACAGTAATTGATAGCAAGCGCTACAAGCCAAAAATTCTGGAGGCTATTTTCATTAAAAATCTGGGAGTTCGTGTTTCGGAATCTCCATTTTAGGAGGGGAATTGAAATTAGGCGAGATAATTTAAAAGGCGACAGCTTATTGGGGTAATCCTTCTTTATATAAATCGCTCAAATAATTTTAATTTTCAAAAACATTCACCAATAGTGAAATAAAACCCTCTGTTAAATTTGTTATAATACCCATAATCGAGTCGAAGATTCAATTTTTCATTTTTTAATACAGCAAAACGAAGCCCGCCACCGTAAGAGTATTTGATATTTACAGCAGTGTTTTTTAAATCCTCTAATTCATTGTAAACATTACCCGCCCCATAGAATACACACACGGCAAACCGTTTATAAATAGGCACACGGTATTCGACTATAGCTGCAATCATACTGTTATCCCTGTATCTACCTTGGTAAAATCCTCTTAAATTTCCTGAGCCGCCTAACATTGCTAATTCACGAAGAGGTGCCTGACCGCTGTTTGAATAACTATAAAATTGAGTAGCTAAAACATGTCGCTTAAATATTCTTTTAAAATAGCGAAGGTCGATTACAGTTTTCAAATCGTTAAATTGTGAACCGAAATAAGTATTAAAGTAGGTTATTAATGTTTGAACAAAAATTCCTTTTGTTGGCCAAAAACCAGAGTTTCGCGAATCGTAACCAATACTTCCGCCAAAACCTGAAACAAATGAGCCATTTTTCCCAAATGTAATTGTACTATCAAATCTTCCATTCGGAATGTAATTCATATTGTACAAATTCTGGAATTCATACAGAACCCCTAAAAAAGTATTTTTTGCTATTTGCCTTTTAAAGTGTATTGTAAAATAGAATTGCTCAAATCTGTAGTTTTCGTAATCCTCCTTTGTATTTGGTCCTAAGCCCCAATATTTGTCCGGAAAAAAAGTATGCGATGATTGAAAATATAGGACATATTTTTCTTTTGGAAAATAAATGGTAGCATCAATAGCTTGAATATTTTGTTTTCGTTCAGTAAAAAGGCATAGAAGCTGAATATTTGAGGTACGGGTCAACGTATCATTTTTAAAAGAAGTTTTAAAGGAGACTGATCCGGATAAACCCACAGCCCACCATGTTTCCGGGCTTCTAAAAATTAAAGGAAGAGGAAGAATATTTACTCTTTTTGATGTGTCCTGTTTAATTTGAGAATTACCTGCAAAAAAATGAACAACAAAAAGTATAGATAGAGCTTTATTCAATTCCTGAAATTTTTCATTTAGTTAAATAACAAATTTACGCATTTCAGATTCAAAATGCGTAATTTAGTATTAAAATAGCTTGCTATTATTTAATTTGTATAAGACCTTAATTGAAACCTGTTCTTCTGCCGGATATATTTACGAAAATTACAAAACAATAACGAACGATTACGAATATCCTAATACCGATTTTGCAAAACAGCTAAAGAACGTGGCAACTTTTATCGAAAGCGGGATAAGTACAAAGGTTTATTATGTGAGTTTAACGGGATTTGATACGCATGTAAAACAATTGAATCAACACGAAAAATTGCTGCAAACCTATGCCGAAGGAATCAGTACATTCATTAAAAATATGAAGTCGAAGACTTAAGCTTATGACTGCAATTTTAGCTATTAAAATACTATTTGGATGAAAATGTCAGGGCACCCCTTTCGCATAAAATATCATTAAACTAATTCTATAATTAAACCCTATTGTTAAATAACTTGAACTAAACCCATTTAACTTGTTAATTCACGTGAATACTCGGAATTGCTACAGAATTGCTACCTCTGTAAAGATTAAATTTGGAAGATGAAACCATATTTTAAAATAATTCTATTTATTGTGTTAACGGGTCAAATGAGTTTTGGTCAGTCGGGCGATTTATATGTAAAAGGAAAAGTTGAATTTCTAACCGGAAATTATTTAGCGGCACTAAAGGATCTATTAGTTTCAAAAAACGGAATTGAGGAACAGGATAAAGATTACCTTATCGCAATGACCTATTTTAATTTAAAAGAGTACGAGAATGCAATTTTATATTTTGATAAAGATTTAAATCAGCATCCAAATAATATTAATTCGTACATGCAAAGATCTGAATCAAAGAAAAAAACGGGAGATTTTAGACTTGCATTGAAAGATCTGAACACAGTATTAGAAAAAGACGGATCGTATTTTTTAGCTTATGTTGAACTGGGGAATTTGAATTATGATAAGCGGGAATATGAACTTGCAATTAAAGAGTACATGAAAGCATTGGAATTAAAACCAAATTTTGAGAAATGTTTTTATAAAACAGGTTTTTGTTACCTGAATTTAAAAGACACATTGAAAGCAACCGAAAATTGGAAAAAAATAGAGGACCTTGATGATTTTGTAGAACATGAAAAAATAGAAAGCATTTTAAAAACAAATATAAAACCAACCAAATGAGATCAATTTTATTTATTCTTTCACTTTTATTTGCAGTTAATTGTAAATCACAAACTTTTAATTACTATTACGGTAATATTCATTCTCAAACTTCTTATTCAGACGGCAATAAGGATAGCGCAACTTCGCTGATTACAAAACCGCTTCAGGCCTATAATTATGCGAAATTGTCTTCTCAAATAGATTTCTATGGCATTTCAGATCATAATCATTTAAGTGCCGGAATGACTTCTCCTGCGCACTTTCATTCAGGAATAGCCGACGCGAACACAGCGAATAGTGACGGATCGTTTGTTGCATTATATGGACAAGAATGGGGCGTAATTTCAGGTGGCGGGCATGTTATAGTTTATGGATATGATTCATTGATGGGTTGGGACCCGAGTGATTATGACGTTTATGTTGCGCAGAGTAATTACAGTGGCTTATGGTCGAAAATAAATGCAAAAGCAGGTGCATTTGGTTACTTGGCTCATCCGCAAACAACTGATTATACAAATCTTTTTACATCAACTGTAAATGCTTCGGCAGACAATGCAATTATTGGAATGGCGGCAAGAAGTGGCCCTGCTTTTTCGATAAATTCAAGTTATTCTAACCCTTCAACAAGCGATTTTGTGCCAAGATATCAGGAAGCGTTATCGCGTGGTTACCATTTAGGAATAGGATTAGATCATGATACGCATAATTCGGTATTCGGCAGACAAACAGCCGGAAGATTAGTTGTTCTTTCACCCTCACTAACACGTAATAATATTTTAGATGCTTTTCGTAAAATGAGATTTTATAGTTCGGATGATTGGAATGTAAAAGTTGACTTCAATATAAATTCCCAACCCATGGGAAGTATTTATACGCATTCAACTTCGCCAACTATCAGCGTAAATATTGTTGATCCGGATGCAGAATCAATTGCATCAATAACTGTTTATTATGGAGTTCCTGGCAGCAACGTATTACCAACTGTTTTGACTTCTAATGCAAGCTCAAATTCTTTATCATATACGCACACAATTACAACAGGTTCAACTTATTATTACTATTTGGAAATTAAACAAACAGATGGGGATGTAATTTGGACTTCTCCTATATGGTATACAAGAAACAGCGCTTATACTGCAAATGCGCCAACAACAAACTTTTCAATTGCTGCCGGAAATAATTGTGTTGGACAAGCTATTTCATTAACCGATTTATCAACTAATACTCCAACTACATGGTCATGGACCATGCTGGGCGCAACAACACCATCTTCAATAATAAAAAATCCAACTGTTACCTACACAGCTGCCGGAATTTATACTGTAACATTAATTTCGTCTAATGCTACCGGTACAGGTTTGCCATTAACGCAGACTATAAGCGTTGGTAATTCTCCAACTGTGATTGCAACATCGGCTTCGGTATGCAGTGGTTCTTCCATTACAATAAATGCATCGGGAGCAACTTCGTATTCATGGAGTACCGGTGCGACCGCTGCTTCTATCAATGTGAGTCCAACAATTACCACGCAATATACTGTTACCGGTAATTCGGGAGGATGTGCTAAAACAACAACTACGTCAATTACTGTAAGCCCGGGTCCGTCAATTACTGCCACCTCAAATCCAAATGCAATTTGCGCTGGACAAACTGCAATATTAATTGCATCCGGTGCAACAACTTATTCGTGGAGTACCGGCCCAACCACTGCTTCAACTAGTGTTAGCCCTATAAGTACAACCCAGTATTCTGTTACGGGAACTTCATTAGGTTGCAGTAAAACAACAACCATATCAATTACTGTAAGCCCAATTCCAACTGTTACGGCAGTTTCAAGTTCAAGTACTATTTGTTCAGGACAAACTGCTACATTAACGGCAAGTGGCGCAACAACTTATTCGTGGAGTACCGGCCCAACTACTACATCAATCAGTGTTAGCCCTATGAGCACAACCCTTTATTCTGTTACAGGAACTGCTGGTTGCAGTAAAACAACAACCATATCAATTACTGTAAGCCCAATTCCAACTGTTACGGCAGTTTCAAGTTCAAGTGCTATTTGTTCAGGACAAATAGCCACATTAACAGCCAGTGGAGCTGTAACATATAGTTGGAATACTGGAGCTACAAGTGTTAACATTAACGTGAATCCTATAGCTACAACTCAATATTCTGTTGTAGGAACATCAGGTCTTTGTTCTAAAACGACTTCGATTGTTTTAAACGTCAATCCTAATCCTTCAATTAATATTGCATCAAGTTCAAGTGTAATTTGTGCAGGCCAAACCGCGACTCTAATTGCGAACGGGGCAACAACTTATTCATGGAGTACAGGCGCCTTAACTTCTAATATAAATGTAACCCCGACCGTAACCACAATTTATTCTGTAACAGGAACCAATTCGTTTGGCTGTACTAATACTTCAACAATAACTCAAATTGAAAGTACGTGTACACTCCTTAGTGAACTAGAAAAGCAGGCGGATTTTAATGTTTACCCAAATCCGTTTTATAATTCTATAATGATCATTAATTTCTATTCGAGTTTTACGGATGGAAACGTAACAATAACTAATATCACTGGTGCTTTAATTTACTCTGGCAAGTTAGAAAATAATAAAATTGAAATTAACTTGGAGTATTTGCCACAAGGAATGTATTTTATAAGGTTGCAGAAAGAGAATTTATTTATAACCAAAAAATTAATTAAAGAATAGGTGGAAATTCCTCGACGCGAGACCCCAAAAGATCAATATTTTTAGACCCCATCAACAATCTGACGAAAACCCAATGAAATCAGTGGCATTAGACCATATTTGGAGGGGGCATTTTTTCGATCGAGTAGGGTCTCGCTTCGCGGAATTTCCAATGATAATTAAATCAAAATTTCATTTCTGAATTTATAATTTTTAACCAATAAAATAATATGAAAATGAAAGTAAAATCTATTCTTTTAGCAGTACTAATTACAACCTGTGTAACGATAAAAGCCCAATGGGTTACACAAGTTTCCGGGTTTAGCACTCCGCTCGGCATAAATGATATTTCAATAGTTGATGCAAATGTTGTTTGGGCAAGTGCATTCGATACAACCGGAACAGGTACTGTAAATAAATTTACACGAACACTTAATGGCGGTACCACATGGACTGCCGGAAGTGTAACTGGAGCAGGAGCGCTTGACATTTCTTCAATTTATGCCTATACCAAAGATACTGCATGGGTTTCCATGCTTGATAATAATGTCGGTGGTGGTAAAATATATCGCACGAATAATGGTGGTACAAGTTGGACAGCTCAATCAACGGCTAGTTTTTCAGCACCGGGCGGATCTACCAATTTTATTTACATGTTCAATAAAAATAATGGCGTTTGCGTTGGAGATTCAAACAGCGGATATTGGGAAATATACACTACCATCAATGGTGGAACAAACTGGACAAGGGTTGTTACAGGAAATATACCGTCTAATCTTGCAGGTGAAATCGGTTTTGAAAACAACTATTGCGCTATAGGAAATACCGTTTGGTTTGGAACGAGTTCTGGGAGAGTTTACAAATCCAACAATATGGGTGCTACATGGACAGCAACCGCCACCGGCCTTTCCGCTATAACAAGAGTTGCATTCAAAGATGCGAATAATGGTATTGCAACAGACGGCACCACACTTGTAAAAACAACGAATGGCGGATTAACATGGACAACTTTAAGTCATACCGGAACATTATACAATACAGATCTAATTTATGTACCAGGAACGATAGGAACATATATAAGCAGCGGCGCAACATTTTATGGTGGTAGTTCAAACGGTAGTTCATACAGCACAAATGATGGTGCAACGTGGACAAATGTGGATGCTGTTGGACATAGCGCGCTTGCCTTTCTAAATTCAACAACAGGATGGTCTGGCGAGGTAAATACCAGTGCTACTGTAAAAGGAATGTTTAAATGGACAGGAACCTTTACGGGAATAAAAAATAACGACTACATAAAAGAAATTTCATTAAATGTGTTTCCAAATCCATTCTCTAATCAGGTTACAATTGTAGTTAATTCGGGCAAAACACCTTTGACGAATCTTTCAATTGAAATTATAGATGTATTAGGCAATATTATTACAAAACGTAATGATTTTAATGAAAACAAGATTGTTTTGAACCGCGATAATTTAGCCAACGGTGTTTATTTTTACAAAATCAGCGATTCAAGTACAGTAATCGGAACGGGTCGTTTAATTGCCCAGTAAAAAACACTAAAAAAGTTCTATACATTGAAGGCAATGGTAAAATAACCATTGCTTTCTTTTTGCCAAAAAATAATCGATTAGCCGCCTACTAAAAAATGAAAAAAGAACAGACGCTAACTGCCAGTATATACAAGGATAATGATGACATCACCAATATTGTCTTTTTACCGGAGACTACTGTGAGATACAGCGACATGGTTGATAATTTCTCATCTATAAAAGAAAAATATTCAACACAAAAATATCTACTATTAATTCATGTAAATGCTCTAAACTTGAAATTCGAAAAAGAGGCTGAACGTTTTTTCGAAAGTAAAATGACCAAAAGAGCAAACACAGCCGTCGCAATTTTAATATCCGAAAACACAACAGACGAGCTAAAAACTTTTTTTAATGCATTGGAAGATTCAAAAGTGCCAACTAATATTTTTTACATAAATGAAGATGCGATTAACTGGCTTAAATCATTTAAGAAATAGTTATTTATTTTTCTGATACCTCAAAATTATTTCCAGAAAGGATGCACTTTAATAATACGATTTTGACTCATAACAGTAATCCTTGTTTTAGAATGAGGAAGTATTTAATTTACATAATGGTAATGGTATTCCTGCCACTGCTTTCTCTTTCCCAAAACGTTACCGTTAGCGGTTATTTAAAAGATGCCGAGACAGGTGAAACCTTAATCGGAGCAACAGTTTATTCAACCAAAACTAAAACAGGCGCCTCTGCGAATACTTATGGGTTTTATTCTTTATCACTTCCTAAAGGCGATAGCACGGGCTTGGTTTTTACTTTTGTGGGATATACTGCACAAATTAAAAAAGTAATTTTAAATCAAAATATTGAACTAAATATTAAACTTCTTTCCTCTTCGAATCAATTATCGGAAGTTATTGTTACCTCAAAAAAATCTAATGAAAATGTAGAAAAACCACAAATGGGGGTGATCGACATTCCCATTCAAAAAATAAAGGAACTGCCCGCCATTCTTGGCGAAACCGATGTTTTAAAAATAGTTCAGCTTTTGCCCGGAGTTCAATCAGGCAACGAGGGAACAACGGGCTTCTTCGTTCGTGGCGGCAATTCGGATCAGAATCTTGTTCAATTAGACGAAGCAACCGTATATAATCCAAATCACTTATTCGGCTTATTTTCCACCTTTAACACAAAGGCATTAAATAATGTTACGCTTATCAAAGGTGGTTTCCCTGCTCAATACGGTGGAAGGTTATCTTCCATTCTCGACATCACCATGAAGGAAGGGAACAATCAAAAATACAAAGTGGAAGGCGGCCTAGGCATCATATCTTCTAACATAACTATTGAAGGTCCGATCGTAAAAGAGAAAGCTTCATTTATAATTTCTGCCCGAAGAACGTATTTAGACTTATTAATAAAACCTTTTTTGCCAAAAGGCATCACGACTACTTATAATTTTTATGATCTAAACGCTAAAATAAACTGGCAGGTTTCAAAAAGAGACCGACTATTTTTAAGTGCTTTTAAAGGGAACGATAAAGCGGGATATACGGAAGCGAGCAGCATTAACTATGGAATAAAATTTGGTAATTCAACAGCCACTTTGAGATGGAATCATTTGTTCGGACAAAAACTGTTTGTAAATACCGCGTTGATCTATAATACTTACTTGTTAGATCTATCAACCATTCAAGGAAAATATTATGCGCAGGTTTATTCGGGCATTAAAGATGTAAATGGTAAAACGGAGTTCCAGTATTTTCCAAGCAGCAAGCACAAAATAATGTTTGGTGCAAATTATACCTATCACACCTTTACATCAACCGGCAAATCAGATAAACTTCCTGCAAACGCACAAGTTTCAAATATAAATGCAGGTCAAATACCACCAAGGTATTCAAATGAAATGGCAATTTATTTGAATGATGAATATACAATATCTAAAAGAGTTGCCCTTAGCGCAGGAATAAGAACACCCGCTTTCATAACAAAAAATGCTTCCTATTATACTTGGGAG
>JANYIQ010000168.1 GCA_025362575.1 Bacteroidia bacterium | reverse complement strand
AATACCGCAACCACTACTTTTGCAGCACCAGAATCATCCACGTTGCTTCAATTAGTGTCTGATAACGGCACAACCGATAACGGGCGTATTTCTTTAGATACCTATAACGGAGCCGGCACAAAAGGTTCAATTTTTCAGGGTCGTAAAGCAAATGGCACGGCAGCAAGCCCAACCGCCGCAATCGCTGATAATTCTTTAGCGGTATATGGCGGTGACGGCTACGGTACTTCCGGTTTTCATGGCATCTCCCTCGGGGGCATGGCATTGAAAGCAGATGGCACATTTACAAATACTTCCGCCCCATCTTATTTATCGTTCTCCACAACACCTAATGCAAGTACCACAGCAGCAGAAAGACTTCGTATAAAAAGTGATGGTACTGTACAGATAAATGGTTTAAATGCTGTCGGGTTTGTTCAAACAGACGCAAGCGGTAATCTTTCTACGGCAGCATTAACAAGCGGTAATGTCACAACGGCATTGGGAAGCCAATCTGCTAATTTATTTTTAGCATCACCAAACGGGTCAGCGGCTATACCGGGCTTTCGTTCAATTGTGGTGGCAGATATTCCTACGTTGAATCAAAATACATCAGGTAGTGCAGCCTCTTTTACCGGTTCGCTTGTTGGCGATGTAACAGGTACCCAAGCTGCAACAGTAGTAGGAAAGATAAACGGTACTTCCTTATCAGGATTGGCTACAGGTATTTTAAAGAACACAACGGCTACCGGTGTTCCAAGTATTGCGGCAGATGGCACAGATTATTTAAGTCCAACCACAGGTATTACTGTAGCGCAAGGAACGGCTCAAACAATTGGAACTACAACAAACAGGTTAACTAAATTATGGGCTACGGATATTACAGCCACTAATACCATTACAGGTTCTATATCAGGCAACGCAGCCACCGTAACAACAAATGCAAACCTTACTGGCCCGGTAACTTCTACTGGCAACGCAACCGCAATAGCTAATGGAGCGATAACAAATGCTATGTTGGCTAATGGGGCGGTTGCTAATCTGTCAGGTACGAATACTGGAGACCAAACAACAATATCAGGCAACGCTGGAACTTCAACGGCTCTGCAAACCCCAAGAGCAATTTATGGGAATAACTTTGATGGCAGTGCAGCGCTATCGCAGATAATCGCTTCGACTTATGGTGGTACAGGTAATGGGTTTACAAAGTTTACTGGCCCTACAACCAGTGAAAAAACTTTTACCCTTCCAAACGCCAATGCAAGCATTTTAACAGACAATGCCGCTGTAACTATTGGGCAAGGTGGTACAGGCCAAACAACAGCAAATACGGCATTAAACGCTTTAATTCCAACACAGACAAGCAACAGCGGTAAATATCTTACAACTGATGGAACGAATACTTCTTGGGGTACCGTTGCAGCAGGTGGTACTCCAGGTGGTTCAAATAAACAAATTCAGTATAACAACAGTGGCGTATTCGGTGGTATTGGACCAACCGCTTACGATGGCACTACTTTTTTTATAACCAATCCAAACGTAAACAATATAGTTGGTGCCTATCAAAAGATAGTTACCGCTGCTGGTACAACAACATTTACAAGTCTTAGTCCTGCAAATACATTGTTCACTGGTACAAATACTCAAATAGCGGTGATGCCGGATGCCACCACATTAAGGAATGGCATACAATACAGCATTACCGATACCTCAACAGGCTCTATAACCGTCAATTCAAATGGTGGTTCATTATTGTTCACGGTTCCAACAGGTGGAATACTTACTTTGACATTGCGTGACAGTTCGGTTGCAGCAGGTTCGTGGGGTGTATCATATCAGCCGCCTTTAACCGCTAATCAACTTGCAGGGTACAATAACTCAGGTAATCAATTGGAAGGTAAAACATTAACAGGAACAGCGCCCGTTACTATTACAAATACAACAGGTGCCATCACTGTTTCAATGGCTGCGGCAAATGGATTGGAAACATTCACTACATCGGGCGGTACAACAGCTTACACTATTACCCCTACCGTTGCCTTGGGCGCTTATGCAACAAATAACAAGTACAATATAATAATGAACTCCACCAATACAGGTGCATCTACATTGAATGTAAGTGGCCTTGGTACAAAGAGTTTGGTAAAAGGTGCATCAACAGCATTGGCTAGTGGTGATTTGTTAAGCGGAAGGGCTTACGAGGTTCTTTATGACGGCACTAATTTTCAGGTATTGAATTATGGAGGCGCACCTACAGGAAGCGGCAGTCCTATGCAATCTGTTTCACCAACCGCAACTGGTACTTTAGGTGCCGCTGCAATAACTGCAACTGGAACTGTGCAGGGTGCAGCAATAATAAGTACAGCAAATACAACCGTAGGCGGATTCACGATAACAACCCCTACTACATCTGCACCAACTACTGGCACAACGGTTGCCGCTGCAACAAAGCAATGGAACGTCATAAATCC
>JANYIQ010000135.1 GCA_025362575.1 Bacteroidia bacterium | reverse complement strand
AAAGAAGCAAAAAGTGATATTATCTGGGGAATAAGATGACAAAAACGTAAATAAAAAAGGGTTAAAACCATTCATTCGATTTGCTAAAGAAAAAGTAAATACAAAATATAATTTATTCGATACTCAAGGAACTGATAAAGGTGAGTTCGTGAATGAGTGGAGATTACGTTTAAACATAAGTAGGGAAGAAATCTTAGACATCTGTAACAAAGTTTATTAATGATTTTACAAAAAGAAATAGCTACTATAGCTGAAGCCAAACTCGTGTCTAAAAGTACCGTTGATAAAGATTGGGTACTTGGTCATTTTCTAGCGGCTATATATTCACAACCGGAACTTAAAGAGGTGTTGATTTTTAAAGGAGGAACATGTCTTAAAAAATGCTATTTCCCTGACTATCGTTTTTCCGAAGATTTAGATTTTACATCACGAAAAAAAACATTTGAACTAACGAAAAAGCATTTGCAAAACATTTGCGAACACTTACATCAAAACACAGAAGTACTTACTCACATTGATTCTCTTCGACCGTTAAAATTTAAAGATGAGTTAACAGGATATGAAGCTGTGATACGTTTTTGGGGAGCAGATCATTCACGAAACGAAACGCCTCCTCCTGTTGAACGCTGGCAAACCAAAATAAAAATTGAAATTATTCTTTATGAATTAATGATATTTGATGAGGCTCAGAAGGAAATCACTCATCAGTATTCTGATGCAATTGCATTGAAACCAAATATAATTCCTTGCTATTCAATTAACGAGGTAATGGCTGAAAAGCTCAGGGCATTAATACAACGATCTTATACTGCTCCGAGAGATTTTTATGATATATGGTATCTACAAAAGAACTATCCGGATTTAAATTTCGATGAGATCGTTAATGCATTTCATAAAAAAATGGCATTCAAAAACCTAGAATTTACTGGAGTGGATCAATTGATGGATGAGGACGATGACAAGAAGCTTCGGGCAAGTTGGAAAAATAGTTTAGCGCATCAAATTCAAGCAGATGCTCTGCCGGAATTTGATGTTGTAAAAACAGAACTAAAAGAATTATTTAAAAAAATATTTAAATAAAACATGGCATTCAACGAAAATACACGAGTAAAAATTCCTGCTATTCTGCATTTATGTAGATTGGGATATAGCTATGTTTCAATAGCTAAAGCCAAAATTGATGAAAGCACCAACATCTTTACTGATATTTTCGCCGAGAGTATTCTACGAATTAATTCTGAGTTAAATGCCGGAGATATAAAAAACATTTTCGATGATCTATCCTTAGCTCTTGATAACGAAGATTTGGGTAAAATCTTTTATGAAAAAATCACCAGCAAATCAGGAATAAGATTAATTGACTTTGAAAATTTTGACAACAATACTTTTAATGTTGTAACAGAATTGCCATGCAAAAATGGTGATGAAGAATTTCGTCCGGACATTACCCTATTGATAAATGGAATGCCACTTGTGTTTATTGAAGTTAAGAAACCTAACAACCAAGATGGAATCATTGCAGAACATAAGCGCATTCAAACTAGATTTCAAAATAAGAAATTTAGAAAGTTTGTAAATATTACACAATTGATGGTTTTCTCCAACAACATGGAATATGATGATAGCTCGCCTCAAACAATTGAAGGCGCATTTTACGCAACAGCATCTTATCAAAAACCTCATTTCAATTATTTCAGAGAAGAAGATAAATTTGACTTGGATAAAATCCTTTCAGATGTATCTGATGAAATAGAAACCTTAATTTTAAAAGACAACAACTTAGTAGGGATTAAAAATTCTCCAGAGTTTATTACAAATAAAAATCCTAATACTCCTACTAACCGTATTTGTACCTCATTATTTCAGCGTGAGCGATTGTCATTTGTATTACAATATGCAATTGCTTATGTAAAAGAAAAGCGAGGTTTACAGAAACACATTATGCGTTATCCGCAATTGTTTGCTACAAAAGCAATTGAAACTAAACTAGAAGAAGGGATTAAAAAGGGAATTATTTGGCATACGCAAGGAAGCGGAAAAACTGCTTTAACATTTTACAACGTAAAATATTTAACTGATTACTTTCAGTCAAAGGGTGTTATACCAAAATTCTATTTTATTGTAGATAGATTGGATTTATTAATTCAAGCAGGGCGAGAATTTAAAAGCCGTGGTTTGGTAGTGCATAATATTAATTCGAGAGAAGAATTCTCTAAGGATATTAAATCTACTAGCGTTATTCATAACAACTCCGGTAAAGCAGAAATTACAGTTGTAAATATTCAAAAATTTAAGGATGATCCGGATGTTGTAAGAAACACCGATTATAATTTAAATATTCAACGTGTTTATTTTTTAGATGAAGTACATAGGAGCTACAATCCGAAAGGAAGTTTTTTAGCTAACTTACATGAATCTGA
Organism: Bacteroidia bacterium; assembly: GCA_025362575.1. GTDB lineage: Bacteria > Bacteroidota > Bacteroidia > B-17B0 > Aurantibacillaceae > JAHEYG01. The sequence continues at coordinate 33,808 of JANYIQ010000135.1, read as the reverse complement.
TACAAATGCAATAAAAATTGGGTTGACAGGGACACCTCTTTTGGGGACTGATTACAATTCTAAATCGTTGTTTGGCGGTTATATACACAAGTATTATTACAATTCATCTATTGCCGATGGTTACACCCTACGTTTAATACGTGAGGAGATTGAAACGAGTTATAAATTAACATTAAAGCAAGCCTTAGAAGAAATAGAAATACTAAAAGGGAATGCAGATAAAAAGATAGTTTATGCACACCCTAAGTTTGTAGAGCCGATGTTAGATTACATCATTCAAGACTTTGAGAAAGCTCGTATTGCCATGAACGACAATTCAATTGGAGGTTTGGTTGTTTGCGACTCTTCCGATCAGGCAAAAATGATGCATGAGATATTTGAATCTAAATATGCTCAAAAACAAGAAGAACCACTTTTAATGGCAGCTGAGCCGAAAGTCAGTTATGGAGACAAACAGAAAGAAAATAGTAAGGTAACTACTGCTGCTGTTATTCTTCACGACATTGGAACAAAAGAAGAACGCAAGGATTTAGTTGAAGATTTTAAAGATGGGAAAATAGATTTTCTGTTTGTTTACAACATGCTTTTAACTGGCTTTGATGCCCCACGATTAAAGAAATTATACATTGGTAGGGTAATTAAAGCGCATAATCTTTTGCAAACATTAACTCGTGTAAACAGAACCTATAAAGATTTTAGATACGGTTACGTAGTTGATTTCGCAGATATACAATCAGAGTTCGATAAAACAAATCGTGCGTATTTCGATGAGTTACAATCAGAACTCGGTGATGAAATGGAACACTATTCCAACATTTTTAAATCGCAGGAAGAAATTAATGCCGAGATCAGTGAAATAAAAGATGTGCTGTTTCAATTCAATACCGAAAACGCAGAAATATTTTCACAACAAATTACACAGATAAAAGACCGAGGGACAATGCTTACCATTGTTAAGGTTTTAAACAACGCTAAGAGTTTGTACAATTTAATTCGTTTATCAGGCAATTATGAAATGCTTGATAAATTAGATTTTCATAAACTCACTATTTTATCTCGTGAAGCCAATAATCATTTGGCACTCATAAATACGAAGGAAGCATTAGAAAACAATGTTGATACAAGCAATTTATTAAATATTGCTTTAGAAGATGTGCTATTTGCTTTTGTGAAAGTGAAAGAAGAAGAGATGGTATTAGCCGACCAACTAAAAAACACTTTGCAAAAAACAAGAGAAATGTTAGGTGGTAATTTTGATCCTCACGACCCGGTTTTTATTACTTTGAAAGAAGAATTGGAGCGTTTATTTAAAAAGAAAAACTTAAATGAAGTTACAAAGGAGGAGATGGAGCGCAACATTAAAGAACTTGAAAAGATTTATAGCGAAGCGAAAGAATTGGAACGTAAAAACCAATTACTGAAAGCAAAGTATGATAACGATGCTAAGTATGCTCGTTTACATAAACGCTTAATGGAAAAAGACCCTTTAACAGATAGTGAAAGCAAATTGTTTGAAGCCTTGCAAAGTTTGAAAAAAGAGGTGGATGCCCAAATACTTCAAAACTCTAAAATGCTAGAGAATGAAAGCTTTGTAGAAAAAATGATGGTGCGTTTAGTAATTGACCAATTAAAAAACAAACACAATTTGCCATTGGATGCTGCTAAATCAAAGTATATAAATGCAATGATTGTTAAGGAATACATGAACGAATTTTACGGAAGAGTAGCATAAACAATACTGAAAGAATAAATATATTATGACAAAGACATTAGAATTTGAAAAACAAACCAAAGCACTCATTGATGATTTGAAGAGTGTTTGTGCTAATTATGGTTTGGGTAATGATGGTAACGAGTTTAAAATAATTACACAGGTTTTTTTGTATAAATTTTTAAACGACAAGTTTATTCATGAAGTAAAACAACTGGATAAAAAAATTGCGAAAGCAGAGAATTGGGCGGAAGTGCTGAAGAAGTATAAGAAAGATGATTATGAAATGCTGATGATGCAATTGAGCGAAAGCACAGCGCATTTGAAGCCTTCTCAATTCATCTCCACTCTTTTTGAAAGACAAAACGAAGCTAAGTTTGCTGAAATATTTGACAATACCTTATTGGATATTGCGAAAGAAAACAGCGATATATTTTCGGTAGTAACCGATGGTGGCGAAAAAATCGTGTTGTTTGAAAACATCAGTAAATATGTAACCGATAAGCGTGATGACTTTTGCAGAGCCATCATAAACAAACTCATCAACTTTAGTTTTGAAAATATTTTTCACGAAAAATTTGATTTTTACGCTACCATTTTCGAATACTTAATTAAGGATTACAATACTAACAGCGGTGGTAAGTATGCCGAATATTTCACTCCTCATGCGGTAGCAAAAATCATGGCTTCTTGTTTGGTAACAGGTGCGGTTAAATATGTAACTTGCTATGATCCATCAGCAGGCTCAGGTACATTATTAATGAATTTGGCGCATGCCATTGGCGAAGATAAGTGTACAATTTACTCACAAGATATTTCGCAGAAATCGTCTAACCTATTGCGATTAAACTTGATTTTGAACGACCTAGTCCATTCTATACCAAACATTGTAAAAGGCAACACCATATTAGAACCTTACCATAAAGAAAAAGATAAGAGCCTCAAAAAGTTCGATTTTATTGTTTCTAATCCTCCTTTTAAATTAGACTTTAGTGATTACGTTGCCGACCTTGATAGCAAAGAAAATAAAGATCGATTTTTTGCAGGCATGCCTAATGTGCCCAACAAGGATAAGGACAAGATGGCAATATATCCCTTGTTTATACAACACATTATGTATTCCCTTTCTAAAAAAGGGAAGGCTGCAATAGTAGTTCCAACAGGCTTTATTACTGCACAAAGTGGCATAGAAAGAAAGATACGTGAGAAAATGGTGGAGGATAAAATGTTGCGTGGTGTAATAAGTATGCCAAGTAACATTTTTGCAACAACTGGCACTAACGTAAGTATTTTATTTTTAGATAATGCTAATAAAAAAGGCGACATCGTTTTAATGGACGCCTCAAAATTAGGCACCACAGTTAAAGATGGTAAGAATCAAAAAACATTGCTTTCAACTGAGGAAGAAAATAGAATCATCAGCACCTTTAATAAGCACGAAGCTATAGAAGATTTTACGGTAGTAGTTAGCTATGAACAGTTAAAAGAAAAAAATTACAGCTTTAGTGCTGGGCAATACTTTGAAGTTAAGATTGAATATACTGAAATTACACCTAAAGAGTTTAGTAAAAAAATGGATAGCTACAAAGCAAACTTAGACACAATGTTTGTTGAAGCAAAAAAATTGGAAAAAGAAATTCAGAAACAATTAAACGAATTGAAGTATGAATAAACTGGAAAAAGTATATTTAAAAGATATAGCAGATACTCAAACTGGTCCATTTGGAACTCAATTACATGAGAAAGATTATGTAAATGTGGGAACGCCTATTGTAACAGTCGAACATCTCGGAGAAATAGGTTTTAACAAACAAAACCTTCCTTTAGTAAGTGATGCTGATAAATTAAGATTGTCTAAAATACCGAACGAACATGCGAAATTTGTAAAAGAAGGCTTCGAAGAATTATCAACCGGATTGTTTATGGTAAAAGAAGTTTGGGCAAGACTTAATAAAGATGGATTTAAATGTTGCGTAAATAATTTTTGGAGGCTACTTCGAAATCCAATTTACATGGGGAAAATAGTTATTCCTGCTTACAAGGATGAAGAAGAACAATTGGTGGATGGAAAACATGAAGCATTAATAACCCCGGAATTATTTTATAAAGTGCAGGATTTTTTAGACGGCAGAAGAAACAACGCTCCACAGAAAAACTTTAAACGAATTCAGTTTCCGCTGAGAGGTTTATTAATTTGTCCGCAATGCGGAAAATATTTGACGGCAAGTTCCTCAAAAGGAAACGGTGGGATTTACGATTATTACCATTGTAAACATGGATGCAAAGAAAGAGTCAAAGCTGAAATCGTAAATAAAAGATTTACTGACGTTTTATTGATGATTTCTTCGAATCCTGCTGCGATAGAATATTATGAAGCGGAGATGAAGCATAAATTAATTGACAATGTTCACGAAAAAAATAAATTAGTGCGTAAATATCAGGAAGAGATTGACGCTAATAAGGAAAGGATCAATAAGGCTAGAAAAATGATGCTTGACGATAAAATTGACGCTGATGATTATAGGGAAACTAAGGATCAATATCAGCCGATTATTGACAAATTCATTCGAAAACAAGTCGAAGTTGCGTCAATGGATTCTAGCTGCAAATTGTACGGGGAGTTCGGTTTTAGCGTCCTTAAAAACCTTGGAAAGCACTATGATAACTTAGATTTAGAGGGAAAACAACAGTTAGTTGGTTTAATTTTTCCGGAAAAATTAATTTTTGAAAAAAATCAGTTTCGAACCAAGCATTTGCGAAAAGCGGTCGAGCTTATCTGCCGTAAAATCAAAGGGTTCGGAGGAGAAAAAAGTGGATTGGCCATCAAGTTTGATGGCCAATCCACTATGGTGACCCCGAGAGGATTCGAACCTCCAACCAACAGAACCGGAATCTGCCATTCTATCCAGTTGAACTACGGAGCCAAGCTTTGCCAAAGATAATTCAATTATTTGACCTAAATTTATAATAAAATCGGGCTATTTCCGTTCTATGCTTATGTTTAAAAAGGCCATTCTTTTTTTAATAGCTTGTTTTATTTCTTTTTTTGCCGACTCTCAGGTAAAGGTTGGTGAATGGAAAGATCATTTAAGTTACAATTCATGTAATACTGTTGCTAAGGCCGGAAACATAGTTTATGTATCCAACGGTATTGGGCTCTTAAAATATAACACCGACGACAATTCAGTTGAACGGCTGAATAAAATAAATGGTTTGTCCGACATTGGAATCTCTTTGCTTAGGTATAATCCAAACAATAAGACCCTGTTAATTGTTTACAGCAATGCTAACATAGATGTAATTAAAGATAACGTTATCACTAATTTTTCTGACATCAAATTAAAAACAATAACGGGTAAAAAGAACATAAATGACATAACCTTTAAAAACAACCTTGCCTATCTTGCCTGTGGTTTTGGAATTGTAGTATTTGATACTGATAAACTCGAAGTAAAGGACACGTATTACATAGGTAGCAGCGGAACTTATTTAAATGTTTATCAGGTAGCCTTTACAGACACCACTATTTTTGCCGCTACAAATGCAGGCCTCAAAAAAGCAAATTTATCTACCTTGTTAAATAATTTTCAAAACTGGTCAACGGTTTCAAGCATACCTGCAGGAACCTACAACGGTGTGGTAAAATATTTAAATAAGATCGTAACTAACTATTCTCCTTATGCAGCTCTCGGAACTTTAAATAAGGATACTTTATATAGCTATGATGGTTTTTCCTGGGCAAAAGAAACTATTAAACAACCCTTCCCTTACATTGTAAAAAAACTGGTTGCCGGCGATAATAATTATTTATGTTTAATTGATCAGTTTGGATGCGAGATCTTTGATCCAACTCAAACACGAATAGCCTATTTATCAAGTTATAGTTCTGGTTATGCCAACATAGGCGACATCTATCTTGATTTCTCAAACCCGTCTAAAAATCAGTTTTGGATCGCCGATCTGATCCACGGATTTTATCACAGTTTCGGAGCATATCCTTATTTCCCAAACGATAAGATAAGCATAAACGGAACACACAATAATTATGTTTCTAATGTTGACATTAACGATGGAAAAGTTGTTGTTGCACCGGTGGCTACGGACGAAACCGGAGCCGCACATTATAACAGTGAGGGCCTTTATTATTTTGACGGATCAGAGTGGCAATACATTAAAGAAACTGTATACGATTCTATAAAAGACATTAACCATGTGGTAATAGACCGGAAAGACCCAACTCATATTTGGGCTTCTAGCTGGACCCAAGGCTTGTGTGAATACAAAAATGGTCAGATGGTAAAAGTTTATAACAGTTATAATTCTGTTGTTCCACATATTCCCGGATACAATGACTGGCACAGGGCCTCTGGTTTGGCAATGGATAAATCAGGGAATTTATGGATAGGAAGTAGTGATGTGCAAAATTTTTTATCTGTAAGAAAAACGGATGGTACATTCTTGAATTTCGATTTTAATACTTCAATACTCCCTCAGGTAGGAAGAGTTCTTGCTGATAAGAATGATCAAATCTGGGTTTTGTTCCCAAGAGGTTATGGAATAGCAGTATATAAAAATTCCGGGTTTGGTGCGCCAAGCGGTTCTAATACTAAATTCTTAAACTCACAGGTGGGGCAAGGTAAATTGCCGGATGCTTACGTATATTCAATTGCAGAAGACCTTGATGGACATATCTGGATCGGAACCTCAAAAGGTGTTGCTGTATTTTATAACCCTACAAATATTTTTAATGGTGGAAATTTTGACTGCCAGCAAATTTTAATCACGCAAGACAGTCACGTACAAATTTTACTGGAAACAGAAAAAATTACTACCATTGCGGTTGATGGCGCTAACCGCAAGTGGATCGGAACGGAAGCTTCAGGATTATATTGTTTTTCTCCCGATGGCCAGACTCAGATCTATCATTTCACGAAAGAAGACAGCCCGATCTTTTCGAACAACATCATCGACGTTGCTTATGATGAGGTTCATGGGGATATTTTTGTTGGAACAGAACAGGGGCTTCAGTCTTACCGAACTTCAATAGTAAAAGGCGAGGAAAACTTCACCGAGGTGCATGCTTATCCAAATCCGGTTAGACCCGGATATGCCGGTAATGTATATGTTCGCGGACTTGTTGATAAAACCGTTGTTAAGATCACCGATGTGGCCGGAAATTTAGTCTGGGAAACAAAATCACAAGGAGGACAAATCGAATGGCCCATGAAGAATTTGCAAGGACAAAGAGTTGCATCAGGAGTTTACATGGCTTATTGCGCCACTACCGACGGTGCAAAATCGGCGGTTACAAAAATTCTGGTGGTGAATTAACATGCTTGTAAAAACTGAAGGCATTGTTTTGCAAAACATCAAATATGCCGATAAAAAAATAATCTCAAAAATTTATACCAGACATTACGGATTAATTACCGCCAATATCATAACCGGAAATTCACCCACATCAAAAATAAAATCGGCCACCATTCTTCCATTGAACCAGATCGAGATCAGCCTTACCTTTAAGCAGAACCGCGACGTACAACAAATAACTGAGGCAAGAAATGTGCTGGTATATAATAACCTTTCGCGCGACCACAACAAACTAGCCATAGCACAATTCTTAAATGAGGTAATTTATAAATGCATAAAAGAACAGACCGCTAACGAAGAGCTTTATGACTTTATAACTTCGGCGTATAAACATTTGGATAAGAGTGAAACGCCATGTAACGATTTCCATATTTATTTTTTATTTGAACTAAGTAAATTTCTTGGCTTTGAGCCACACAACACATTTGACAAACAAAATTTATATTTTGATACACGTGAAGGAAAATATACTTCCATGTCGCTGGGATTTCCTTTAGGGTTTGACAAAACCCAATCGGAATTGTTTTTAAACATCTTTGACAGCAATTTAGCAGAGAAAAAATTCTCGCAGGGTCAGAGAAACGAATTACTGGAATGCCTGCTGGCATATTATAAAATTCATGTTGAAGGATTCAATGATCTTAAGTCCTATAGGGTTTTAAAGGAAGTGTTCGCCTGATCTAAAAGTCCCTGTAAAAATTCCAGAAACTTGTTTTTAAGCCCAGATAAAAATAGGGGTTCTGAAGAATGTAACCTTTTTCGTTTTCAAGACTTCGTTGAATGTACCCGAGCTCTAATCGTAAATTCATTTGCGGTAAGATGTAATAAGTGAATCGCAGATCGCTTTGCAGCAGATTTGTTTTCACGCCCTGGGTGGTGTAGTGTCCATATTCGTAAGGACGGGTAGTGTAAGATAAAAAGATATTCTGCCCAACATTAGATCCGAGACTGTCTTTTCCGATCACCGCATACATACCTTGTGCACTGATCATAAAACGATTTTTTCGATAAGAAATAAAGGCAAGACCTTCCTTGAAATTGGAGCCTAATGGATGGGCAAGGGGCTGACCGTAATGGGCATAATTTTGCGCTACGGCTCCGTGTGAATAGGTATAAGGCCTTACTTCATTATATTCCAGCTGAAGTGTGAGTCCTTTTAGGTTCAGAGCGTTTATATATTTAATTCCGGCCTGCCAGCCTTGTTTGTTGGCCCACCAGCCTCGGCGCGCTTTTATTTCGGCAAGATAAAACTCATCCAATGCGAGTTGGCCGTATATTTTCACGCATTTAAAAAATTTAGCTGAGGTATTTAATCCAATAAATGCATTGTCTGGTGAGCCCACTGAATATTCCTGCGGACGATACAACACAACAGGATTAATGTAGTTCACGTCAAACCCTCTTGAACGATTTGTGTCTGAACCCTGCCAGATGATGTTCTCAAAAAAAGAGATGTTGAATTCCTTAAAAGCATTCCAGCTTAAATAATGCATGGTTGAATATTTATTCTGGAACTTACTTTTAACGCCGTTGGCATTGCTAACATCATAAAGCCAGGTGTACCAAACACTGTATTGTATATTCCAGATGTTGGCATTGATCCTGAAATAAGGATAACTGTTGGCTACATCCGACAATATGAGCGAACGATACCCATCGCCGATAAAATGCTTGTCTTTTCCCAATTGAAAGTTAAAGATCCGGTTCGGAGAGTAGGAAGCATAACCTGTAAAGTTGGAAAAGTTGTATGTTGATTTCCCTGATCGGTATGCCATTCCAAGACCCGGAATTAATTTCGAATCCTGAACAAGGGTGTCCATGAAATAAGGATAAGTTACTTGCCCGGCAATAAAAGTTCCTGCCAAAGTAAAGTCATTATTGATGTTTATTTTAGCGTGAAGCCCACCGGTTGTTTCGTTCACGTTTTTTTTGAGAAGAAGATCATATCCCGTTTGCAGATCTGCAATCGGCAAGAACTGAACATTGAACTGATTGCGCTTTTGCGGCCCCTCGTTCAGTGCTTTACTTAAAAAATAATTTTTAATAGGGTAATGATTATAGCTTACACAGCTATCACTGAATTCTTTTAACGTAGAGCTGAGGTATGGCCTGAAACTGCTATGAAATTCACGACTGGGATATTTGATATTCCACTCATCAATGATCTGCTGTGTTTCGGCATTTAAAAAGATATTGCGAGCAAGCGGATCATATTGAGCGGATAGACCAAAAGAAAGAAAAACAAGGAGAACGAATATATAGGAATTTCTATTCAGCAAGTTTCTTCGAGTTTTTTTTGAAAATAAGACTCACCCATGAAATAAAGATCAATGCTGTAACCACCAAAGCCAATACAGAAAGGCTTGGATTTAAGTAGCAACTCAGTAAAGAAACACCAATGGTCAATACGCTGAAAACATAAATAATGATTACAGTTTTAGTATGGGAATAACCGCAATCAATCAAACGGTGATGAATGTGATTTCTGTCGGCAGCAAAAGGCGATTGTCCTTTTGCGGCTCTTATGATGAACACTCTTAAAGTATCTGTTAGAGGATATATCAATGCTGAAATTGCAAGTACAGGATTTGAAATATTAACCCAGAAATCATTTAAACGCTCAATCGGATATTCGATCAGCTTTGTACTTAGCACATAAATGAACATTCCGATAAAAAGGGATCCTGAGTCGCCCATGAAAATTTTCGCAGGAGAAAAATTGAAAATTAAGAACCCTAATAAGGCACCCGCTAACGAAAAAGACAAAGATGCTAAAGTGTATTCATTTGCAAACACGAACCACACGCCGAACACCGAAGTTGCAATGAAACCAACGCCGGCGGCTAGTCCATCCACCCCATCAATTAAATTCATGGCGTTTACCACAACAATGTATGTGAAAAGCGATAAGAAAATACTTCCCCATTCCGGAATGCGTTCTACGCCAAATACACCGTGCAGTCCGGTGATCCGGATGTCTCCCATTAAAATTAAGATCAAACCTACCACAACATGAGCAAATAATTTTTTTACAGGAGCAGTTCCTATGATATCATCTTTTACGCCAACAAAGAATAATACTAAACTTGTGGCAATTAAAATTTGAAATTCTTTTACCGACTCTGCAATTTCAGAATAATCGTGAAGCTCTTCAATGTTATACCACAATGAAAAAGAGAATAGGGTAGCCGCATAAATGATAATGCCGCCAATTGTTGGAATGGCACGCTTATGGATCTTGCGGTCTTCCGACGGAAGATCTATGAGATTTTTAAGTATAGCCACCTTTATCAATGCCGGTGTGGCAAATAATACTACTGTAAAGGCGGTTATAAAAACTAAAATTAATATTACCATTTAAAAGTCGAAATAAGTATTATACAAACTGGTTTTAAAACTTAAATATAAGTAAGCCGTTTTATTATCGGAAGCTTTCGTTAAAAAATAATCCTGAAGCCTGTATGTAAGGCCAACACTGATGTTAGCGTTATATGAAGGGTTTATTGTATAGCCTAATTTGAAGCTGGCGATCTGATTTGCTGCCAGATCAGAGCCATTTGCGGTGTAATACTGATAATTATACCTGGCATTAAAGAAAACTCTGTGGTATTTATAGTCTGTTATCAGAACCAATTCTTTACCATATCCTGGTGTATACGCTAAATTTTGGTTGTATTGTGAATAAGATTGATTAAGTCCGTTTGCCGTAAGCGGACTGGTATACGAACTTTCAGCCACATCATTGTATTCGGCCTGAAAGAACCAGTTCTTTACCTTGAACACATCAAAGCATTTTAAACCTACCTGGTAACCAACAGCGTTGCCGGTTGATCGGGTGTTGCTCAGATCATCAGCCATGAATTGTGCATACAAACTCATTCGCTTTGTTATTTTTATATTCAGATCTCCGCCAACTAAAATATTATTTTTATTATTCAGGCCGTAATAAGCAAGATTAGTGTAAATAACAGGATTAAAGAACTGCCAGTCTAAATGCTGAACATTGTTTTTGTCACCAACCTGCCAGATCATGCCTTGAAAGAAACCGATGTTAAGCCACTTTGTAATGTTTAAACTTAACTGCTGAAACGAGGCCCCCTTTTTTTGATACAAACGCTCTGTGTTCGGAGGAATTTTCGTGCTCGCCGAATCCAAATTCATTAACGAAGCATAAATATTAGTGTATTGAAGCCTTCCTTTGAACCATTGCTGAGTAATGCGAACGTAAGGGTAATTGAAAGCGTTATCACTTAACAACAAAGAACGATAACCATTACCGATCTTTTGTTTTCCGTGGCCTGCCTGAATGTTCAGATTTTTACAAACCTGGTAAGAAAAGAATCCGGAAGAAAAAGCATAGTCGTACCCTCTTACTTTATAAGGTTTCCAACGCCCCTGGCCGGGCACAACAAACGATTTGTTGTTTTGTGTTTCTACATAATTAGGAAAGTAAGATTGATTTTCTGCCAGCATGCTTTCAAAATAAAAATCCTTTCCAATGGATCCGCTTGCAATGAAACCTCTGGTGTTGGTAGAAAGTATTCTTTTCATGGTGTCGTTGTAATCCCGACCAAGTTCAATGTTTAAAATGGGATCAACACTTAACCTGTATTTTTTCGTTTTCGATTTGATATCAATCAAATGATCAAAAAATACTTTATCCAGAAAAGGATCTTCGCTGATGTATTTGAATACTTTAAAACTATCGGCAACGTGTTTGTATTTATCAGAAAAAAAAGGAATGTACGGTTTAACGGAACTGTGAATTGAAGAATCTCTTTCAGCAAGTGCGCGCTCGGTTAAAAGTGAGTAAGAATAATCACCTGGCAAATTGTAAAATTGAGATCTGAGAACAGAGGAACTTAAAAACAGGACCATAAGTGTCAGGAGAACACTGCTTTTATATGTTTTCTTTAACACTTGAGACTTATGGTTATATGAATTAATGATGCGTATTGTTTACCAGGCCTTAACGCCTTCTTTTTTCTTAAAGTCATCGTAAACACTTTTAATACCCTCTTCAAGACTGATCTTGTGTTTCCATCCCAAACTATGCAAAAACGAAACATCCATAAGCTTGCGAGGTGTGCCATCGGGCTTTGTAAGATCGTGTTTTATTTCCCCGCCATAACCAACAATTTTTTTAATCAGTAAGGCTAATTCTTTAATGGTTAGATCTTCTCCGCTTCCGATGTTAACGTGTTGCGTGCCTTCGTAGCTATTCATTAAATGCACACAGGCATCAGCCATGTCATCGGCATGCAAAAATTCACGCATCGGTTTTCCTGTTCCCCACATTTCAACGGATGCCAGCTTATTTTCTTTGGCATCGTGAAATTTGCGGATCAAAGCCGGCAATACGTGCGAGTTGTTCAAATTATAATTATCGTTTGGCCCGTACAAATTAGTTGGCATTACAGAAATAAAATTACAACCATATTGTCTTTTATAAGATTCGCACATTTTTATGCCGGCAATTTTTGCGATAGCATAAGGCTCATTGGTGTCTTCTAAATAACCCGACAATAAATATTCTTCTTTTAAAGGCTGAGGAGCCATTTTAGGGTAGATACAGGAAGAACCAAGGAACATTAGTTTCTTTACTTTACTAACGTAACAAGAATGAATAACATTACTCTGGATCATAATGTTATCATAAATAAAATCGGCTCTGAAAGTGTTGTTGGCCTGAATACCACCGACTTTTGCGGCTGCTAAAAAAACGTGATCAGGCCTTTCGCTCTCAAAAAAATCACTAACGGCCTGCTGATTACGCAGATCTAATTCAGCCGAAGTTCTTGTAACAAAATTAGTAAATCCTTTTTTTTGCAGATTACGCATGAGCGCAGATCCCACCATGCCGCGATGCCCTGCTATGTATATTTTGGATGTTAATTCCATTGTAAATTTTAGATTTTTTGAATTTTTGATTTTTTGATTTTTTTGAATTCACGCAACAATCTAAAATTCTGCAACTCTACTATTCAAAAATTATTCTACTCTTTGTAATTTAAAACCTTATGCCCGCCTTCAATTAAATATTTATCTCGCTTAAACAATTCAACATCTGCAGCCACCATTTCTTTACACAAGGCTTCAACAGTATAAGTTGGTGTCCAGCCCATTTTTGCTTTCGCTTTGCTTGCGTCTCCAACTAACAGATCCACTTCTGCGGGACGGAAATACTTCGGATCAATTTCCACAACTACTTTTCCGGTTGCTTTGTTATATCCTTTTTCGCTCACGTCTTTACCTTTCCACTCCATTTCAATTCCAACTTCTTTGAACGCCATTTCAATGAATTTGCGAACTGTAATTTTAACTCCTGTGGCTAAAACAAAATCATCAGCAACATCCTGCTGTAACATTCTCCACATTCCTTCTACATAATCTTTGGCATGTCCCCAGTCACGTTCCGAATCAATATTACCCATGAATAATTTTTCCTGCATGCCTAAACTGATCTTGGCAACTGCACGCGTTATTTTTCGCGTTACAAATGTTTCTCCGCGCAGCGGACTTTCATGATTAAATAAAATACCATTGCAGGCAAACATGCCATATGATTCACGATAATTTTTAGTGATCCAGAATGCATAAAGTTTAGCAACGCCGTAAGGACTTCTTGGATAAAAAGGTGTTGTTTCTTTTTGAGGAATTTCCTGGACCAAACCGTAAAGTTCAGAAGTGGAAGCTTGATAAAAACGGGTCTTCTTTTCCTGTCCTAAAATGCGGATAGCTTCTAAAATTCGTAAAGTGCCTATTCCATCAGCGTTGGCGGTGTATTCGGGGGTATCGAAACTCACTTTTACGTGGCTCATGGCGGCCAGATTGTATATTTCATCAGGTTTTACTTCCTGGATGATGCGGATAAGGTTGGTGCTATCGGTTAGATCGCCGTAATGCAGCTTAAAATGCACATGTTTTTCGTGCTGATCCTGATAAAGGTGATCGATCCTGTCGGTATTAAACATGGAGCTGCGGCGCTTAATGCCATGTACTTCATAGCCTTTGCTTAATAAAAGCTCAGATAAATAGGCTCCATCCTGTCCGGTTACCCCGGTAATTAATGCTACTTTTTTTGACATAGATATTGATCAATTTTCCCGTTTTTAACGGAATTTTGGTAAAAGACAATATTACGAAAATTTAACGAAAATTTAGGGTTTTTGGCGTCATTTATTTTGTTAGATTTGTGGATATTATTGAGTTAGGGAACCAAAAACAACAAAAATGAAATCAACCTTTACCAAACAAAATTACCTCATTTTTTTAGCAGGCATTGCTTTAATTTGTTTAGGCTATTTATTAATGATGGGTGGCGGAAGTGAAGATCCAAATGTGTTTAACCCTGCTATTTTTGATACTCAGCACATCACCATTGCTCCAATGATCTGTCTTTTCGGTTTTATTACTATTATTGTGGGAATAATGTGGAGAGAAAAAAAACCAAGCGGAGACTCTAAGTAATCTCCTTTATTTATGGCAGAAATAGATCAAGGTTCCGATAAAGTTCCCGCAAAAAAGTCAAAGCCTTTCAGAAAATTCTTAACCATCACCTCACTGATCCTAATTGCGGCATGGTTCATTTATTATTTTATTTGTGGCTTAACATATAGTGAAGGCTCACGATCCGGCGTACTTACCAAAGTTTCTAAAAAAGGATATCTCGTAAAAACATACGAAGGTGAATTATATGTTGGAGGTTTTAATGAAGGAAGCGGAACTGCAGTTGTTGCACCACGCATTTTTTATTTTTCGGTCTATGGTTCCAACGAACATATTTATAAGCAACTGGATTCTTTGCAAGGTGAGCGTGTAATTTTATACTACAAGCAGGTTTTCAAGAATTTTTTCTGGCAAGGCGAAACCGATTATTTTATTCACGAAGTTAAAATTGTAAAATAAATTTTCATGAACTATCTGCAGGCGTTTATTATTGCGGTTATTGAAGGACTCACCGAATTTTTACCCATTTCAAGCACAGGCCACATGATGATCGGCACGGCTATTATGGGCATTGAAGCAACTGCCTTTGTAAAACTATTTACAGTGGCCATTCAGCTCGGCGCCATTTTATCGGTAGTTGTTCTGTACTTCAAACGCTTTTTCAGATCCATTAATTTTTATCTGAAATTAGTTGTTGCGTTTATTCCCGCAGTAATTTTTGGATTGCTACTTAGTGACTATATTGATGCCGCTTTGGAAAACGTTTTCGGCGTTGCTGTTGCGCTTTTTGTTGGAGGGCTCGTTTTATTATTTGTGGATAATTGGATCAAGAATAATGATCTTGATGCAGAAGAAGACATTACTTATCCCAAAGCATTGAAGATCGGATTATTTCAGTGCATCGCCATGTTCCCCGGCATCAGTCGCAGCGGAGCTACCATCATTGGAGGGATGACACAAAAACTAACACGTAAGAATGCCGCCGAATTTTCTTTTTTTCTTGCGGTTCCTACAATGTTCGCTGCAACCGCAAAAAAGCTGCTCGACTTTTATAAAGATGGAATTGAATTGAGCGGTCACGAAGTAAATCTTTTGATCTTTGGAAACATTGTTGCATTTATTGTAGCCATGCTGGCCATTAAATTCTTTATCGGCTTTTTAAATAAGCACGGCTTTAAATTATTTGGATGGTACAGAATAATTGTAGGAGCTGTTTTGATCTTGCTTTATATACTCCACATTCCATTAAGTGTGATTTAGTTCTTAGCGCAAAAACTTAGCGCCCTTTGCGGTTAAACAAAAAGCAAAATGCAAAACTTTTACACAGGCGAAATAATTTTGATCGATAAGCCCCTTACCTGGACATCTTTCCAGGCGGTAAATAAATTGAAGCACGGTTTAAAAAAACATCCTTCTTTATTGTTAGAAGATAAATTCGTGAATTTAAAGATCGGTCATGCAGGCACGCTGGATCCTCTGGCAACAGGACTTCTCATCATATGCAGCGGAAAAAAAACAAAGATAATTTCTCAAATTCAGGATCAACAAAAAGAATACACCGGAACTTTTTTTCTTGGCGCAACAACACCTTGTTTCGATCTGGAAAAACTAATTGATCATATGTATCCTACCGAACATATTACCGAGCAAATGATCTTTGATGCCGCAAAAAATTTTGTTGGCCCGCAAATGCAAACTCCGCCCATGTACAGTGCAGTAAACGTAAACGGTGCGCGCGCTTATGATCTGGCGCGCAAAGGCGAGACCGTTGAACTGAAAGCAAAATCGATAGAGTTATACGAGTTTGAAATTACGGCCATACGAATGCCTGAAGTTGACTTCAGAATTACCTGCTCAAAAGGCACTTACATTCGAAGCATTGCACGTGATCTTGGATTGGCCTTAAACAGCGGAGCTCACTTAACAAAATTGTGCCGCACGAAAATCGGTGATTTTAAATTAGAAGATGCGCTTAGTCCCGAAGAATTTTTAAAAACGATCGTTTTTTAGCCTAAATCATCACCTGAAAATCAATTGGTTCTTAACAAGCTAACCTTGATCATTTGAGAGCTTTTTGGGCTTCTTTATCTCAATAATTCTGCTAAATTTGTAAGGTATTATTTAAGTATTTATGCAAATTATCATTCCAATGGCCGGTAAAGGAAAGCGTATGCGTCCGCATACCTTAACCGTGCCTAAACCCTTAATTGCTGTTGCCGGAAAACCAATTGTACAGCGACTTGTAGAAGATATTACCAAAGTATGCGGTCAAAAAGTGCAGGAAATTGCCTATGTGATCGGCCCCGATTTTGGTAAAGAAGTAGAGCAAACCCTCATTAAAATAGCCGAAGGCCAAGGTGCAAAAGGCACCATTCATTATCAGGATAAAGCACTTGGAACTGCACACGCTATTATGTGCGCAAAAGATGCCATCAAGGGAAAAACCGTTGTAGCCTTTGCCGATACGCTTTTTAAAGCTGATTTCGTAATGGATACCAATCAGGAAGGTGTGATCTGGGTTCAGAAAATCGAAGATCCGCGCCAGTTTGGTGTGGTAAAATTAGATACTGCAGGAGTGATCACCGATTTTGTTGAAAAACCGGCTGAGTTTGTAAGCGACCTTGCAATTATTGGCATCTATTATTTTAAAGATGGAGACTATCTGAAAAAAGAATTACAGTATTTACTGGATAACAACATCAAAGAAAAAGGCGAATATCAGTTAACGAATGCTTTAGAGAACATGAAAGCCAAAGGAACAAAATTTGTTCCAGGAAAAGTTTCTGAATGGTTGGATTGTGGAAATAAAGACGCTACCGTTTTTACCAATCAACGCGTTCTCGAATTTCATAAAGGAAAACCTGAACTGAAAGGAA
This sequence comes from Bacteroidia bacterium, assembly GCA_025362575.1. GTDB lineage: Bacteria > Bacteroidota > Bacteroidia > B-17B0 > Aurantibacillaceae > JAHEYG01. The sequence goes on along the minus strand of JANYIQ010000135.1, from coordinate 16,402 downwards.
AGAATATTAAGACAGAGAACAGTATTATCATTGAACCTTGTTTTATTGGTGATGATGTGAACATATCTAACTCAATTATTGGTCCACATGTAAGCATTGGTTCAGGATCTACAATTACAAATGCTTTAGTGAAAAACTCGATACTTCAGAATTCAGTTAAGATAAATAATGCGAACATTAGTAACAGCATGCTTGGCGAAGGCGCCGAAGTAAAGGGAAAAGCACTCGATTTAAGTATCAGCGATTACACACAGATCATTGCTTGATAAAAAAAAATATCACAGTTTAATTACATGCTTTTTGTTTTTTACATTAAGTCTTTATTTAACCGCGTGTCATCCAAGCTCAAAAGTTACCGCATCTTCTACTTCAGATAAGAATAGAACGCTAAGTGAAAAAGAACAAAAAGATCTGGAAGGATATTTTATCGATGGCTGTAAAGAACGAATGTCGGGGGAGCGCCACGCAGGCCGGCTTGAAAATGCCGAGGAGAGTTTCAATAAAGCTTTAAAGATCGATCCAAAAAATGCGGCAGTAAAATACGAACTCGCCAAAATTTATGAATTGACCGGACGTTTGGATCTGGCCATTAAATTTTCGAAAGAATGTGTTGATGCCGAACCAAAGAACCAATGGTATCATTTGCGTTACATCGAAAGCCTTCACAATAAAAAAATGTATGCTCAGGCAGCTGAAGCCTATGAAAAACTCTTAAAATATTTCCCTGACCGAAGTGACTATTATGAATCGATGGCGATCGAATACGCTTTGGCAAGAAATTTTTCGAAATCTTTTAAAGTTTACGATGATCTGGAAAAACGATTTGGTACCAATGAAACTTTCACGATCAACAAAATAAAATTGCTTAAAGAACAAAGAAAATTCAATGAAGCTGAAGCTGAATTAAAAAAACTGATCCAAATAAATCCTCAGGAACCAAGATTTTATTCTTACCTGGCAGAGTATTACGAAGACATTAACGATTTCGGAAAAGCAAAAGGAGTTTATGATAAACTGATCAGCCTTGATCCTAATAATGCCATGGTGCATTTGGCTCTGGCTAACTATTACAAGCAGCAAAGCAAAGCCGAAGAATCTCACAACGAATTAAAGATCGCTTTCACAAATCCGGATCTTGATGTGTACACCAAATTAAAGATCCTTGAATCCTATTTTAATTTGTCTGAACAATATCCTGAATTTACAGTAAAAGGTTACGAGCTATGTTCAATATTGCTACTGGTAAATCCAACCTCTGCTGAAGGGCATAGTATTTATGCGGATTTTTTAATTCGTGACCGAAAGATAAAAGAAGCACGTGATCAATATTTATTGGCGGTTAATTACGATAAAGGAAATCTCGTGATCTGGGAAAGATTATTATTTACTGAATCGGATCTGAATCAAAACGACTCCATGGAAAAACACAGCGCCATGGCCATTGAATTGTTCCCGAATCAGCCAAAACCTTATTTGTTCAATGGAGTGGCAAACATTCAACTTCGTAATTATAAGAAAGCAGCTCAGTCTTTAAATGAAGGTTTGGAATTTGTGTATGATAACAGATCATTGATGATGGGTTTTTATTCTAATCTTGGCGATGCTTATAATTATTTAAAGGATTACGAGAAATCAGATAAAGCTTTTGATGATGCTTTGAAGGTAGATCCGGACAATGATCACGTGTTAAATAACTACGCCTGTTATCTTTCTGCGAGAAACGAAAAACTGGAAAAGGCGGAAAAATACGGAAAGCGTTGTACGGAATTATATCCTAGCCGAAGCGATTATTTAGACACCTATGGCTGGATCTTATTTCAATTAGGAAAACACAATGAAGCAGAAGAATTGTTGGGAAGAGCGGTGAGAATTTCTCCAAAAAATCCTGTTTTTTTAGAACATTACGGCGATATTTTATTTAAACAGAATAAGCTCGAACAAGCGATAACTTACTGGAAGCTCGCTCAGGATGCAGGCGGTAAATCAGAATCGCTTGCAAAAAAACTAGTGTTGAAAAAAATAAATGAGTAAATACGTTTTAAAATATTCGTTTTTGGTCTGTGTGATCCTTGTTTCCATGGGGCTAATTCAATCCTGCAAATCAAAAAAGCAATTGTTGAAAACGCAAGTTGCAAACAATGATTCGTTGGCCGGAAGATGTCGCCTCGATTTTAAAAGTGCTAAAACACTTACCAATCACCTTAAAGAAACTGCCTTTACTTATAATTGGATCTACGCAAAAGCAAGCGTGGTTGCAAAAGTGGATAGCGAAGAAAACTCTTTGGATATACGCGTGAGAGGAAGAAAGGATAGCGCCATCTTGATCACCATTCAGGCACTTTCTATGGTGGATGTGGCAAAGGTGCTAATAACCCGCGATTCGGTTTTTATGCGAATAGATGTAAAACGCCAGTACTTCAAAGGCGATTTTAACTATATAAACGAATTATTGAATGCTGATCTTGATTTTGACGTGATCCAGGCACTTTTGTTTGGTAATTATGCCGAGTTTGATGAAGATGAAACCAAGTTAAAACCTGTAACCGACAGGCAAAATTGCCGTTATTTATTGAGTACCGAGCGTAAACGCAAATTAAGGAAAATTGTTCAGGGCCAGAAAGAGCTGAGGAAGTCGCTGCAAACGATGACCCTTAATCCGGAGACCTATAAAATTTTGAAGAATGAGTTTGTGGATGCGGAAACCAACCGTAAATTTACCGTCACTTACGATAAATTTAACGTAAAAGACTCAGTTTATGCACCACACCTTGTTAATATTGACATAGTGGCCGAAAAGAAAGTAAGCGTTAAAATTGACTATGTTCGTATTGAAAAAAATCAACCACAAAAACTAAGCTTAAACATACCCTCTAAGTATGAACCAATTCCTATTAAAAAGACAAAGTAAATACCTCTTATTGGTGTTTATGATCTTTTTAATGGCAGGAATTCAGCCGATCTTTTCTCAAACAAACGGCAAGCAGAATAAAAAGGAACTCGAGAATAAAAAGAAGAAATTGAACGAAGAGATAAATGAGATCAATTCATTACTCGACGAAACAAAGGCAAATAAAAAATCCTCAATTAACCAACTGGTCGCACTCAATAAAAAAATCAGCATTCGTGAGGAGTTAATTAATACCATTAACGCGGAGATCAATCAATTGAACCGCGAAATAAAACAAAATCAAAAAGAGACCGATAAACTAAAACAGAACCTCGAAAAACTAAAGGCGGATTATGCACGAATGATCTATTTTGCACAGCGCAACCGCGATTCATACAGTCGCTTGGTTTTTATTTTTGCCTCCGGCGATTTCAATCAGGCCTACATGCGCCTAAAATATTTTCAGCAGTATTCTCAGTTCCGTAAAAAGCAGGCCGAAGAGATCATCAATGCGCAAACGCAGATCCTCGCCAAACTAAACGAACTAAAGGAAAAGCGCCACGAAAAGAATTTGCTATTGGGTAATGAAGAAGTTGAAAAAACATCTTTAAGCAAAGAGAAAGAAGACCAGGAAGTGGTGTTAACAGAGTTACAGAAAAAAGAAAAAGAACTGAAGGGTGAATTGGAAAAGAAAAGACGTGAAACAGAGAACTTACAGCTCGCCATTAAAAAATTGATTGAGGCCGAAATTAAACGCAAACTCGAAGAGGCCGCGAAAGCAGATGCGGTTACCATTGCAGCCAAAAAAGCAAAAACTGAAAAAAATCTGAAGAACATAAAAGTAAAAGAATCGGTTGAACCGAAGAAAGAAGCTGTCATTCCTGAACTTTCTGATGAAGCCGTAGAGTTGAGTCACGATTTTTCTAATAACCGCGGTAAATTACCTTGGCCGGTAACGAAAGGATTTATATCTGAAGAATATGGCGAACACGAACATCCTGCCATAAAAGGGTTTATGATGGTGAATAATGGTGTCGAAATTTCATCATCTCAGGGCGCTCAGGTGCGCGCGGTGTTTGATGGTGAGGTAACAAGTATTGCAGAGTCTCCAACGGGTGGTAAGTTGGTTATTATTCGTCACGGCGAATATTTAAGTGTTTATGTTAACCTTGGAGAAGTCTCAGTAAAACGTGGCGATAAAGTAACTGTAAAACAAAACATAGGTAATATTAAATTCAACGAAGACGAAAACAAAAGCAGTATGAATCTTCAGATCTGGAAGGGCCAAACTAAAATGGATCCCGCGCTTTGGTTAAGTAAGGGGAAGTAATTACTTTCGAAAACATCTTAATTTTTTGTGTACAAAGCAATATAAGTGTCGCAACAATAGGCAATACCAATGTCTAGCGAATCGCCATGAAGTTTAAGCATTTTTTGCGAATTCAAAATGTCGTCTTTTTTAAAAACACCATCGTGAACAAACTTAAAAAGTCCATCTTCTTTTATTAAGCGTCCGTGTTCAATTTTTGTTTCGTTTTTGTAAAGCTTGTATTTTCCTTTTTCAAAAACTTCTAGTTTTAAAGTATAACCTGAAGTTTGTGGCGAAAAACCGCCTCCAGCAAACCCACCCGAAGTATATTGCCAGTTCCAAGTTCCGGCCAACTTTTTTTCACCCTCATCAACAAGCCGATCTTTCTTGCAGGCGCAAAAAGCGACAATTGTAAACAGCAAACCTACATATTTAAATGCTTTAGATTTCATGATTAATACCTAATTACTTCCTGCTGGCCTGCAGCTTACTTAGTTTCTCTAAACTCAGATCGTAAACTTCTTTAAACAATAGGGGGTGGTGACTGTAAAAGTACAAACTAGTATCAAAATCTTTACGGGTAACATTATTGTCTTTTAAAGGATTAAAAGCATAAACAGAATCCATATGCTCGCCGGAAATATTCTTGATGTTTAAACCTACCGCAGCCTCAGCTAAAGTAAAATCGCAAATAAGATCACTGAATTTTTCTTTGCCTAAAACGTAGTCGGGAATGACCTCTTCTTTTTTTTCTCCACCGCAAGAGGTGTTGAAAATGAGAAGGCTTGTTGCAGCGAATATGACAAATTTTTTATTCAAAATATTTTGTAAAATAAAAGCTGCCAGTCATCGTGTCCCGATAACTATCGGGATGACGAAAGGCAGCTTTTCAGATCTAAGTTCTGATTATTTTCCGCCGGCCTTTGTTGGAGCAGTGTTTTTAGCCGGTGCCGGTTTTGGGTCTTTAACACCGCCTGTTGCACCGGGTATGTTTGCTAACGGCATGGTGTCTAATTTCTTTTTTACCGCCATTAAAATGTCTTCAGTAGGCTCAGAATATAATACGTTACCCGGACTTGTATCTAACACATATTTATATCCGCCTTCTTTTGCAACCGCTTCAATTGCTTTTTTAGCTTTTTCATAAATTGGCGCAGCTAATTCCTGCTGTTTTTTCTGATTGTCCTGATAAGCCTGTTGTTTGAATTCTTCAATTCTTTTTTGCAAAGACTGAAACTCTTCCTGCTTTGTTTTTTTAACCAGTTCGCCCATACTTGCTTCGTTAGCAAGATAGTCGTTGTATTTTGTCTGCAATTCGTTATCCATGCTGATGGAAGTTTTTTCCAGTTCTTTCATGTAAGCTGTTGCTACATCTTTCATGGTTTTAGTTTCAGGCATTAGCATTACCAATGAGTCCATGCTAATGTGTGCCACTTTTTGTGCTTTTGTTGTTAAAGCTCCGATCACAAAAAGAGCTAAGGTTGCGTTTTTAATTGTTGTCTTCATAATTCAATTATTTATTTTGTTTTATAATGAGGCGTGTTCCGCAGGAAATCTGCTTCATTATTTTCCTCCGTTTGGTTTTGTTGTCCCGCCTTTGTTAGGAGAACTTGTAGTATTATTTGTTTTTGGATTACCGGCAGAATTCGCTCCCGGAAGAACCGCCAAGGGCATGCCATCTAATTTCTTTTTAGCAGCCGCTAAAATGTCTTCGCTTGGTTCAGAATATAAAACATTTCCAACACTTGTGTCTAAAACATATTTATACCCACCTTCTTTAGCGGCGGCTTCAATTGCTTTTTTGGCTTTTGCGTAAATAGGAGCAGTTAGTTCGCCATATTTTTTGCGATATTCCTGTTCAGCCTGTTGCTGAAAATCCTGAATGCGTTGCTGTAAAGACTGTAGTTCATCTTGTTTCGTTTTTTTGATCAGGTCGCTCATGGTAGCTTCGTTTGTCTGATAATCGGCATACTTGGTTTGTAATTCGCCATCCATGGCAGCGGCTGTTTTTTTGAGATCGTTCAAATAAGCTTCAGCAACATCTTTAGCGGTTTTAGTCTCAGGCATTAGTCCAATTAAAGAGTCTAAGCTCACGTGTGCCATTTTTTGTGCACTTGCAAAAGTTAAAGCTCCTATTGTAAATAATGAGAAAGCCAGTGTTTTGATCATTTTTTTCATAGTATAATTTATCTGATATTATTTTTTGTTGTATCCTAAAAAAGTCAGGACGTCTTCACTTTTATCATATTTAGGGTTAGCGTATAAAATGGCAACTTGGCCGGCTTTGTCTAAAATAATGGCAAGACCATTTTTTTCGGCAACCGATTTAACCGCATTATAAACTTTATCCTGAATTGGTTTAACCAACTCCTGACGTTTTTTGAATAATTCACCATCAACACCAAAGCGAGATTTCTGTAATTCCTTCACTTCTTTCTCTTTATTTACGATCTCATTCTCGCGTTTCTTCTTCATGTCATCCGTCAATAAAATGGCGTCAGCCTGATATGCTTTATATAATTTATCGATCTCAGTGTATTTGGCTTCAATTTCTTTTTGCCAGTCAACCGAAAGCTTATCAATTTCTGATTGCGCTGCTTTGTATTCAGGAATGCTTCCTAAAACATAATCAGTGTCAATAAATCCAATTTTTTGCGCTGAACTTGTAAAGCCTAATACTAAGACCAAACAAAGTATTGAGATTATTTTTTTCATGTATGTAAGTTTAATTTTTATAATTTTAATATAGTTAAACAAGATACGGAATATCTGTAAAAATATTGTTCTGCTATTATAATTCTCCAAGCGTTCCGCCAATGGTAAAGTGAAACTGACCCTTGCCGTTTCCAATACCGGGGCTTCCCGGAACATTATCAAAGCCCCATCCGTAATCTATACCCAATAAACCAAACATTGGTAAAAATACCCTTAAACCAAAGCCTGCACTTCGCTTCACCTGAAAGGGATTGTAATATTTGTAAGAGGCCCATGAATTTCCTGCCTCAGCAAAACCTAAAACAAATATGGTGGCTTGCGGATTCAAAGTAACAGGATAACGCAACTCCATGGTGTAACGACTCACGATCGGATCACCTTGTCCGCCTGATAAAGAGTTGTCAGGATAACCTCTCAAAGCAATAATTTCTCTGGCCACAAAATTCTGATATCCGCTTAATCCGCTTCCTCCCAAGTAAAAACGCTCGAAAGGAGAAATACCTACATCTTTATTATAATAGGTTAAGAAACCAAAACCGACTTTTGTTCTCAGTACTAAATTACGAACGTCTTTCCCTTCTTCTGCGCGCTTATTGGTTAACTGAGTGAACCATTCGGCGGTGAATTTGTATTTTTGATATTCAATAAATTTATAACGCTCACTTGCTTTCAGATCGGTATAATTTTTATGATTGAAAGATGAGTAGGGTGGAGTCCACTGACCGTGGAAGGTGATGTTAGAACCGTTTTTAGGGAAGATAGGTGCATCTACCGAGTTTCTGGAAATATTCAGACCTAAGTTAACATCGTTAGCATAACCTGTTCCAAAAATGAAGGAAGGATACTGCCACAATTCATAATAGTTATAATTTAAACTGGAGTACATTGAAAAATAATCATCAGGCCATTTCAAGCTTCTTCCAAAACCAACGGAACCACCTGTGATGTTCATGTAATAGGCTAATGGATTTGCCGCCTTTACTCCATCGGTAGTGATCTTCTTTTTTACTCCGTTAGAAAAAGAAGAGTGAAATGCAGATAGTGTTAATGAGTTTGGTTTTTTGCCGCCCATCCATGGTTCGGTAAATGAAATGTTGTATGACTGGTAATACAGACCGTTAGTTTGTGCCTGAACACTTAAGCGCTGTCCGTCGCCGGTAGGTAATGGTCGCCATGCTTCGCGTTTAAAGAAGTTGCGCGTAGAAAAATTATTAAATGTAACACCCAGTGTTCCGATAATACGGCCACCGCCCCAACCACCTGATAACTGGATCTGATCGCTTGGTTTTTCTTCAACCGTGTATTCAATATCCACGGTTCCTTCTGCAGGATTTGGAGTAGGAACCACATTTAATTTCTCTGCATCAAAATATCCAAGCTGCGCTAACTGACGCTGTGTACGCATGATGTCAGAACGGCGAAATAGTTGTCCCGGTCGCGTACGGATCTCACGATAGATAACGTGATCGTTCGTTTTGTCATTTCCTTTAACGGTAACTTTGTTAATGGTGGCTTGTTTACCTTCGTAGAGGTGAATATCAAAATCAATCGTGTCGTTATGAATGTTGCTTTCCTGCGGATTGATCTGAAAGAATAAATAACCATCATCCATGTATAAAGAAGAAACGTCAATCCCATTAGGATTCATTTGTAATTTTTGTTCGAGATGACTTTGATCAAAAATGTCACCTTTCTTAATGTTCAAGATCGTATCCAATTGTCCGCTGCGGTATTTGCTGTTGCCAAACCATTTGAATGTTCCGAAGTAGAATTTGTGACCTTCCTCTAAGAACACTTCGATGTTAACACGCTTTTTACTTACAAAGTAGGCGGTATCTTTTACGATACGCGCATCACGGTAACCTTTACTGTTGTATTTTTCAATGATGGAAGGTAAGTCGTGAGCAACGTTCTCTTCAAGATATTTGCCCGAGTTAAATGGATTGTAAGCACGGAAAGGTTTGCTGTCTTTTATCTTACGCATCAACTTCCATTTGGCTACAACCGTGTTACCATGAATGATGAAATTCTTGATCCTTACTTTTTTTCCTTTATCAACATTGATCGTTAAAATGATGTGAGGTGTTTTTGCAAGACGATCTTTTTCCTGAGTGATCTCAACAACAGCGTTATAAAAACCTTTACTCACATAATAATCCTTCACGGTATTCTTAATGAATCCTATCGTGTAATCAGTTACTACTTTTTCACGGATCAAACGGATCTTGTTACGGATATCATCAGCTTCATTCTTTTTAACGCGGCCCTTGAAAGAAAATTTCGATAAACGCGGACGCTCTGTAACATCAATACGAATGAATATTTCGTTGCCGATAATTTTTTCCTGGAATATCTTTACGTCTTCAAACAAACCTTGTTTCCAAAGGGCGCGAATGGCATCAGTAGTTTTATCTCCGGGCACCTGAAGTTTATCTCCAACAATTAAACCTGACAATAAACGAACTACGTTCTTGTCGGTGAATTCAGCACCGCTGACTTCAATGCCTCCAATGATGTATTCTTTAGGCTTGGCATAATCCATAATCTGCGCCGAGTCAACCTGCGCAAAAGTTTGCACAGCAATGAACAAAAGGAATATGTGAAGGAGTTTAAATTTCATTTAGCTTTGTTTGGCTATTTGTTCGCTTGTTTTTCCGAAACGGCGTTCGCGGTTTTGGTAGCCAATTATTGCTTCGTAAAAATCATTTTTTCTGAAATCAGGCCAAAGCTTATCTGTAAAATAAAATTCGGCGTAAGCCAGTTGCCATAATAAAAAATTACTGATGCGGTGTTCTCCGCTGGTGCGTATCATTAACTCAGGATCAGGATAGTTTTTTGTACATAAATGTGAAGCAATTAAGTCTTCGCTGATGTCTTTTGCGGCCAAGGTTCCTTTCTCCACTTTCTCTGCAATTTCTTTCATGGCAGTAGTAATTTCCCATTTAGCTGAATAACTAAGGGCCAGTACTAATGTCAATTTTGTATTTTTTTCAGTCAGTTTCATGGCTTCCTGTAATTCTTCATAACAGGCCGGAGGTAAACTTTTCAAATTGCCAATGGCTTCTAGCTTCACGCCGTTCTTATTTAATTGTGGTGCCTCAATGCTTATTGTTGCAACCAGTAATTCCATCAATGCATCTACTTCCTCTTTTGGTCGGTTCCAGTTCTCGGTACTAAAGGCGTAAATGGTTAAATACTTAACACCAACTTCAACGGCAGCTTCAACAATTTCGCGAACAGAGTTCACTCCTTCGTGATGACCAAAGATCCGGTCTTCACCTTGTTGTTTTGCCCATCTGCCATTTCCATCCATGATGATGGCAATGTGTTTTGGTATATTCAGTTTATTTATTTTTTCAGCCGTGTTCATAACCGTTTTAAGGATTGCGAATTTAGTAAAAATACGGCGAAAACCTTAATAAAATCGGACTTTTGGGGCGGTTTGGGGCTTTTTAATAATTTTTATGAATTCAGTATGTTGTGTGAGGATCACATGCCTATTGAATAGCATGGCTCTTTCGGGGAACGCAGTTTTATGTTAAGCGTTAGTCCATAAAAAATGTACCAGTCTTTTGTACGGGGGTTACCTCTTTGAGTATTGATAACATCGCCGGCATTGCGGGAACGATTCGAAAATAAGGCTCCGGCAGGGCCATTCGCGGGGTTTACATTTGGATCAGGATAGGTGCCGCTCACATCATCTAAATAGTCTGTCCATGTTTTACGGGGACCCCATTCTAAACCAATGCCAATGCTTTTCGAGACATTAATTTTAAATCCTAAACCAAAAGGAACACTAACCTGCCATACTTTGTATTTTTTTGTCTGCCCCTCTGTCCTTAGTGGCCGTAGATCTTCCCAATGACCCCCTCCTAAATTTCCCTGCGGGTTAAAATGAAATCCGCTGATGCCGGCGAATAAGAACATGCTGAATTTGTACTTGTCATTGCTGATACGATATTCTAAAAAATTGAACTCAGAAATAACATACAATTCCTGTATTTGCGATTTAAAATTAAGATTACGTTGTCTCTGGTCGGCATCAGTACTCTGTGAGTCATCGCCCTGTATGCTTCCAAAATTTAAGCCTGTCCGGAAAGCATAACGGTAATTAGGAGTAAAACGATAAAATAAACCAATAGCGGGCTGCGACAAAAAGAACTGGCGACTTGGGTTTAGATCCCCAATATAGTAAGCTCCTCCAAGAAACAAGCCAATCTCGTGCTGTCGGAAATTCCGCTTGCGGGTTTGCGCCTGTACCTGGAAAATGATAAGCAGACAAATTAGTATGAGGAGTGGGCGTTTCAAGACAATAGTAACGTAAAGATGGCGAATTTATTACGATTTTTTGGCTTAAAGATAAATAAAACATTGAAAATCAAGTAATTATGTTAAAAATAATCTAAGCCTTCGTTCAAAATTCGATTAAACAACGGATATTTGTGCAAAAACATGATCCAGCTGCATTCTTTTTGTTTCGGACTTTTTCAGGAAAACACCTATGTTTTATGGGATGAAACCAAAGAGGCCATAATTATTGATCCGGGAAACTCGAGTTCATCTGAACACACACAGTTGAAAAAATTCATTGAAGCAAAAGAACTTAATTTAAAACGACTCATCTTAACGCACGCACACATCGATCATATTTCGGGAAACCGATTTGTTTTTGATACCTGGAAATTATTGCCGGAAGTTCACAAAAATGATCTTGGTTATATTCAAAAACATAAGGATGTGGCAATGATGTATAATTTACCTTGTGAAGAATCGCCTTTGCCGGAAGTTTTTTTAAAAGAAGGAGAAAAATTGAAATTTGGAAACAGCGAAATGGAAATGATCTTTACTCCCGGACATTCTCCCGGCAGCTTGACATTCTACTCCAAAGAACAAAAATTCATGATCGCCGGCGATGTTTTATTTTACGGAAGCATTGGCCGTACTGACCTTCCCGGCGGCGATCACCAGACCCTTATCGATTCCATAGAACAAAAATTATTTCCTTTGGGAGATGATGTGAAAGTATATAGCGGTCACGGGCAAGCTACAACGATAGGGTTTGAGAAAATGAATAATCCTTTTTTGGTTTAAGAAACCATCGAATCTTTTTTCTCTTTTAAAAGATCAAAGGCCGTTTGATAAATTTGTTTTGGTGAAAAACCACACTCTTCATACAATTCATTTTGTTCGCCATGCTCAATAAAATTATCAGGAATGCCCAAACGTTTTACCTGAGCGCTGTAATTATTATCGGCCATGAATTCTAAAACGGCTGAACCAATTCCACCAATAATGCTTCCGTCTTCAACCGTGATTATTTTTTTATACCGCGAAAAAACTTCGTGTAATAATTGTTCATCTATCGGTTTTGCAAAACGCATGTCGTAGTGCGCTGCATGAATGCCTTGTTCTTCTAATTGCTCAAGCGCTTTGGCAACAAGGTTTCCGGGGTGACCTAAAGAAAGAATGGCAATTTCTTTACCGTCTTTTATTTTTCTTCCTTTTCCAATTTCCAGTTTAGCAAAAGGTGTTTTCCAGTTTACCATTACACCATTTCCGCGTGGATAACGGATGCTGAACGGACTTTTTATTTCATCCAATTGTGCAGTGTACATTAAATTACGAAGCTCTTCTTCGTTCATTGGCGCACTCACGATCATATTTGGTATGCAGCGAAAATAAGAAATATCAAAAGCTCCGTGATGCGTTGGTCCGTCGGCCCCGGCTAATCCGCCGCGATCTAAACAGAACACCACTTTTAAATTCTGTAAAGCTACATCATGCACTACCTGATCATACGCGCGTTGCATGAAAGATGAATAAATATTACAGAAAGGAACCAAACCTTGCGTAGCTAATCCTGCACTAAATGTAACAGCATGCTGTTCGGCAATACCAACATCGAATGCACGATCGGGCATTGCTTTCATCATAATATTTAAAGAACAACCCGAGGGCATGGCCGGTGTGATGCCCATTATTTTTTTATTTTTTTCTGCAAGCTCAACAATGGTGTGCCCAAAAACATCTTGATATTTTGGAGGTTGAGGTTCTTTAGGAACAACTTTAATGATCTCGCCCGTATCTTTATTGAAAAGTCCAGGAGAGTGCCACACCGTTGGATTTCCTTCTTCCGAGAATTGATAGCCTTTTCCTTTTTGAGTTAGAATATGCAATAATTTCGGCCCCGGAATATCTTTAAGATCATGCAATACTTTTGTTAAACGAACAACATCGTGCCCGTCAACGGGACCAAAATATCTAAACTTAAGCGACTCAAATAAATTACTTTGTTTGAGTAAACTGGTTTTAATCGCGTTCTCCATTTTACTGGCGATCTCCTGTGCGTTTGGTCCGAACTTACTTATTTTACCAAGTAATTTCCAAACCTCATCTTTTACTTTGTTGTAGGTAGGAGAGACCGTTATATCCGTTAAATATTCTTTTAAGGCACCAACGTTAGGGTCGATGCTCATGCAATTATCATTCAGCACCACTAACAAATTTGCATTTTCAACTCCGGCGTGATTAAGCGCTTCAAAGGCCATTCCCGCGGTCATGGCGCCATCGCCAATAACAGCAATATGATGTTTATCTTTTAAGTTGTTGTATTTGGATGCAACTGCCATTCCAAGCGCAGCACCAATAGAGGTAGAGGAGTGTCCAACACCAAAGGAATCGTATTCGCTTTCGCTGCGTTTCGGAAAACCGCTGATGCCTTTATAGACACGGTTGGTGTGAAATTCATCGCGCCGACCGGTAATGATCTTATGTCCGTATGCCTGATGACCAACATCCCAAACCAATTGATCGTAAGGCGTATTAAAAATATAATGAATGGCGGTGGTTAATTCAACCACGCCGAGCGATGCGCCGAAGTGCCCGCCTTTAACGGAAACAATATCGATAATGAATTGACGGAGTTCTTTGCAAAACTGTTCAAGCTGGTCTTCACGCAAATTTTTGAGGTCGGCGGGAGAGTTGATTTTAGCAAGTAATTCGCCGGGTATAACCCCCGAACCTTTAACAAATTCCATGGATACAAAGATAATACAAAAATTCTATGGATTTTAACGTAAAAAAGGCCCATAAATTGGGACTTATTAGGTAAGATTTGTTAAAGGCAGCTTTAGTTTTTGGCTTTTTGATGTTCTATGAACCATTGCGCGTCAATACTTATCATAGAGTCAACCGAGATACCTCTTTTTTTAGCCTTTTCTCGGATCTGTTCCATCCATTCGTAGTTATGAAGGATGCTTTCTTTGACCTTTTCAATGGATTGTACTGTAGGTTGGTTAAAAGCACTGTTATTTAGATCCTGGTTCATCTTCCATCGGGCGTCCATGGTAACTGCAGAATCTAGACTTATTTTCTTTTCCTCTGCTTTTATTGTCACTTCGTCAATCCAGTTTTTTGAAGAATAAACTAATTGTTTATAGTCTGACAAAGTAAGGTCTTGTAAAATGGGCCCGTGAAATTGAAAGTACCAATTCGCATCAAGGTCCATCATTTCTTCGATGCTGATGTTTTTAGCTTTCGCCTTTTCAATTATCTGACCCAACCAGTTCTTATTATTTTGAATGTTGTTTTTAATATCAATTAATTCTTTTTGCGTAGGAGAAATGGGGTTTTTTAGAGCCGATATGGCCTGCCCAATAAATCCATAACCAAGGCGATACAAATTACTTTCAGTTGCCATGATAACAATGTAGTCTTTTTGTAAAATACGCCTTTTCATGTCTACAGAATCTGCATTCAGTTTCCCCATGAATCCATTCCCCCAAATTTCTTTGTTATAATACCAGAATTCGTTATCGGCAAAAATGTTTTTAGGAATTTGTCGCAAAAAAACATCCCACCAGTAACTATCGGCAACCATCATAAGGTTTTTAAGATTTTTATTTGTTTTATTTATTTCAAATTCAGGGTAACCCATTTTTTTAAATTGAGGTAAAAATAAAAGATTCATGCTGTTCACAATATCATCATCGGGCTCTTCGAGCTCTCTTTTTTCTTTAACCGATCTTATCACTATTTCGGGCAGGTGAGCGCCAGAAAGATCCCCCAGGCGTTTTATGATCGTATCTATGGCGTTTACGGCCTCAAGCCTACTCCAGTGTATTCCTAATTGCGGAAACAATAAATATGGAGAGTCTGACTTTTTATTTTGAAAAATTGCATTAAAATCAATGTAATTAACACCGGCAGCATTAAAGTATTTTTTATAGAACATATAATTAGTGGCGTGTTCAGGGCCTGAATTCAAGGAATCAGAAATATATTCCGGATAAATTCTAGCTTTACTTGGAGCAATTACAATAAGCAATTTTTTGCCTAAACTATTAAGTGTGTCTTGAAGGAATTTAATTTTTGCAACTGTATCATTTATCGCATTTTCGCCCACAAAGTCTTTGCCGTTGTATGCAAGCAAATAGCAATGTTCGTACAAGAAATTTTCTTTTCCGATGATAACTGATTCCGTATTTGTTTTTTTGAAAAGCAGGAATCGTATTTCATTATCCAGCCTCACTAGAAAATTTCTAAAGCCAAAACCCTCATTTAAAAAAGCTTCTGTTCCGCTTTGATAGTCGCCGGAAAACCAACCTGCAGCCGAAATATCTGAGCACTTTTTTTGGATAAAGTATCCTTTAAGTGGTTTTAATTTTACCCTATTTGTTACTTGTTGAAGCAGTAACAGAATAAAAACGCAAAGGACCCCGCTTAAACATAAACGTTTAAAAATAAGAGGAATGTTTATTTCATTTAAGTTCAGCTTCACTTTTTAGATTTTTCGCTGTCGTAAATATATTTCGCATCAAGCTCAAGCATTTCATCAAAGCTTATGTTCTTTTCTTTCGCTTTTTTGTGAATGTCTTCGATCCATTTAGGTGTATTATGAATTCGGATCTTTATTTCTTCCGTGGCTTCAATAACTTCGGGCTTGCAGTAATCTGTTTCATATATGTATTGAGCGTCAAGGTTTATCATTTCTTCGACACTTATGTTTTTTTCTTTTGCTTTTTTCTCAATGTCTTTCATCCAGCCTTCCGATTTAAGAATGCTTTCTTTCAGTTCATGTAAGTACATTTTGCGGCGCGCTACGTTTTTAATTTTATTCTTAAAAATGGAATGAGCCTCCTCAATAAAGCCCCAACCAATATCGTGAACATTGTTTTCGGTTGCCATTAAAACTATGACCTGATTTTTCCGGATCTCTTCCAGTAAGTTAAGTTTTTTTA
Source organism: Bacteroidia bacterium (assembly GCA_025362575.1). Classification (GTDB taxonomy): domain Bacteria; phylum Bacteroidota; class Bacteroidia; order B-17B0; family Aurantibacillaceae; genus JAHEYG01. The sequence continues at coordinate 252 of JANYIQ010000135.1, read as the reverse complement.
CCTCCCGTTCCGGCTCGTTTTCAGGAAAAACAGTTTGATCGTAATACCAGAATTTACAATCTGTAAAAATATTATTGCTTAATCCCTGATAATAAATATTCCAGAAATAACTGTCGCCAATAAAAAGTGTTTTTGGTTTTACGGGATTCCCATCATCGCCCCATGTATAACTCGCGTAAGGCATTGGCAAGGGCGGAATGTTGTATAAAAGATTCATTGCTTCACCAATATCTTCATCAGGATCTCTCAAGG
>JANYIQ010000130.1 GCA_025362575.1 Bacteroidia bacterium | reverse complement strand
ATAAATCCCTAAAGTACTTGCTGTGATACAACTGGTTGTAGATTGTGCTCCGATCGGAGGAGTCCAAGTGTAAGAAAGCATACCCGGAGGACCGCATAAAGAACCACCGCATAATGCACCTGTTGGTAAAAACACTGAGTTACCGCAATCTGCATCTATATAGCAATATCCCCAATCGTAATTGTAAATACACCAGTCGCAGGTAATTTTTACAGTAACGTTTGTTCCATTAAATGCAGTTAAGTCCATATTAACCGTTTGCCATGGAACGTAGGTTACAGGATAAATTTGATTTCCGATATTTTTTCCGGTTACTGAAGAAGTTTGAGCTGTTCCCGGAGGTAAGCCTGTTAATGCACCCGGAGGATTTGAATAATAGCAAGAATAAGTCGGGCATGTCAATTGATTATTGAATTGATCAAAGAACTGAACTTTGAAAATTGCAGCCTGAGCAGCACCATGAGGGAAATTCAATAAACAGAATGCAAAGTGTAATTGAAACTGGTTATTGATAGGAGAAACAGGGATCACGCGAGTAGCCGATGCCTTGAATTTTGTTTTACCGATAATGTTATCATCGTTCAAACGCAATGAATTTGTTCCACCCGGATAAACTTTTGGAAATCCGCCGTAAGGATCGGTTCCACCGGTTGTGATCTGAAAATCACCGGTAACTACCCAAGTGGTAGTATCGCCATTTTCAAAATCAATATTATTACAACCCAATGGCTGAGGACCTTGTAAGGTTTTAGCATTTAGATTTGTTTTAGGAGGATGAACCTTTACGGGAACTCCATTCTTGTTAAAGCCATAACTATAGCTATCTAACAGATTGTACTTTTCGATCTTGTAAGTTCTTTTAGCATGCTCAAAGAAAAAATTCTTTTCAGTCGAAGTTTTTAATTCAGCGGCGTGTTCTAAAGCTCCTGCCATGTCGAATCCATCTAAGGAGTCGCCTTGAGCTACTTTTTGTGCACTACTGCTAATTATGTTCGAAAACATAAATAACATGATCATTGCTTTTACTTTTTTCATCATAGTTGTTGTTTTATATTTATTGCGGCAGAACTCTTCCGCCATTCCTGTTTTATTTAATTATCTGTATAAACTTATTGTTCCTTTTTTATCATAAGGTACTCCGTCTTTTCCGGTAGCTTTGAGCATGTAGAAATATGTGCCTGCCGGAACTTCTTTCCCGCCAAGGTTTTTACCATCCCAACCGATCTGACCTTTTTCAGATGTAACATCATACATCTTAACGCCCCAACGATCAAAGATCTGACAAGTAACATTCGTTAAGCTAGTGTTTTGAATTGTAAATACATCGTTAGATCCATCGCCATTAGGAGTAAATATATTTGGCACAATTATTTCAGAGGGAAGTTCCACATGAACAACATTTGTTGCATTTCCTGTACAAGAAGCAATCACTGTAGTACCTGAATAAATACTTTGTGTGATAACTAACAGTACAGTATAGTTTCCTGCCGACTGATAAATTGCAGCGCCATTTGGTGAACCACCTGCATTTGAATTTGTCACTGAATAGGATGTTCCGTTTCCGTATGACCATATAGTTGTAATTGAACCACCACCAATAGCGGTTGCACCAAGGATGCTCGTATTTGCAAAGCCAACCGACAATGGCGCGAAACCTTCAGTAGGATCCGGTGTAAAACTAACTGTTAAGGAACCCGGAGTTACCGCTACAGAGTTTGAACTGGTGCATCCGTTAACAGTATTTGTTATTACCACAAAATAAGTTCCGGTCATATTAACACTTGTTGAATAACAAGAAGCGCAGGATAAACCGGCTCCGATCGGTGGCTTCCATGTATATATATAACTTGAAGGCTGTGTTGTAGTTCCTGCGTTGATGCCAACTGTAGTTGAGCCACAAGGCAGCATAACAGGTGCAATAGCAACAGTAGCAGGAGGTGTTACATCTATTGGAACTGTGTTCGTTGTGTAATTAACACATCCGTTAGAAATATTTGTATAAGCCATTGTATAGGTGCCCGGTATACTGAATAATGAACC
>JANYIQ010000099.1 GCA_025362575.1 Bacteroidia bacterium | reverse complement strand
GTGTTACATCAACCACCGACATGAAAGATAAAACCAATATCATTTACTACATCAATCATCCTAAACGCATTTTTCCCATCGGCAGATTGGATAAAGATTCGGAAGGTTTGATATTGCTGACGAATGATGGGGATATTGTAAATGAGATCTTGCGTTCAGAGAATGAACACGAAAAGGAATATATTGTTACGGTTGACAAACAGATAAATGGCGATTTTGTAAGAAAAATGTCGAACGGTTTAACAATATTGGGCGAAAAAACAAAACCCTGCCTGGTGCGCGAAATGGGTGGAAGAAAATTTAAAATTATTCTGACTCAGGGCTTGAACCGCCAGATCCGAAGGATGTGTGAGGCTCTTGATTATAAAGTGGTAAGTTTAAAAAGGGTTCGCATTATGAATATTACTTTAGATAATTTACCTTTGGGTAAATGGCGGACACTTTCTCATGAAGAATTGGATAGATTGACAAAAAAACTTTATAATTTTGATGAACCTGAAAAGGTTATTGTAAAAAAAGAAAAAATAAAATACACTAAGGGAAGCTAGAGAAGATGAGTATTAAAGTAAAATTCAAAAACATTAATGATCAACACAAATGACAACGATCCTGCTGCACTTGCATCTAAATTCATAAACCATACCGGCAAACACGTTTTTTTGACCGGTAAAGCAGGCACTGGAAAAACCACATTTTTAAAACACATTATTCAGTACACGCACAAAAAGGCCGTAATTGTGGCACCCACGGGTATTGCAGCTATTAACGCCGGCGGTGTAACCATACACTCCTTATTTCAATTGCCCTTCGGAAATTTTGTGCCTGTTAACCAAACCCAATTTAGTTCGAATCCCAATTTAAAACTGAACGACCCAGCCTCTTTAATGCGCAACATGCAAATGAACACTAACAAGCGCGCTTTATTGCGTGAGCTTGAATTATTGATCATTGACGAAGTAAGCATGCTAAGAGCCGATCTGTTAGATGCCATTGATGTTGTGCTTCGCAGTGTGAGGCGCAAGCCAAACAGGGCTTTTGGCGGGGTTCAGGTTCTGTTCATTGGCGATCTGCTTCAGTTGCCGCCTGTGGTTAAAGATTATGAATGGGATATATTAAAAAAGTATTACAACAGCATTTATTTTTTTGATGCACGCGTTTTACAAAACGATAAACCACTTTACATTGAACTGGAAAAAATATTCAGGCAAGATGATGACACCTTCATTTCTTTACTGAATAATTTGAGGAATAATTGCGTTACAACAGCAGATGTAGCTTTGCTCAATGAGTATTACAAACCCGGTTTTAAACCTTCGCCAAACGAGAATTACATTACACTTACCACGCACAATCATAAGGCCGATAAACTCAATAAAGATTATTTGCATGAATTAAAAGATAAGTCTTATTTTTTTGAAGCGCGCCTCGAAAAAGATTTCAATGAACATGCTTATCCTGTTGAAAAGAGTCTTGAATTGAAATTAGGCGCGCAGGTAATGTTTGTAAAGAACGATCCAACGGGAGCGCAGCGTTTTTTTAACGGTAAAATTGGCGTGATCTCATTTATTTCTAATAACGAAATAGAAGTAAAGTTTGATGACAGCTCTAAACCCGTTGTTGTTGAAACCTACGAATGGCAAAACATTAAATATGCCGTTAACGAAACTACCAATGAAATTGAAGAGAATGTAGCCGGTTCGTTCACACAATACCCTATTAAACTGGCCTGGGCCATTACGGTGCATAAAAGTCAGGGTTTAACCTTTGATAAAGCAATTATTGATATTGGCGATGCTTTTGCACCCGGACAAGTATATGTGGCCTTATCGCGCTTACGGAGTTTGAAAGGATTGGTATTGACAACGCGTTTGAATTTAAGAACCATTGAACAAGATGTAAAAGTTACCGATTTCTCTAAAACCAAAACCGGACAAAATGAACTCGAGCGAATTGTAGAGCAGGAGCAAAGTGAATTTATAAAAAATTACCTGAGCGTTTGTTTCGATCTGAGTGAACTCAATAAAGAATTGTTTTATCATATTGAATCTTACGATAAAGACGAGAAAAGATCGGCCAAGCAGCAATACAAAAAATGGGCACAGGAATTAAAAGAACAGGTTGATCTGATAAAACCACATGCCGATAAATTTTTGAATCAGGTATATTCCATTCTTCATGCCAAAGAGCCCGGTTACCTGGAGTTGTTGAATACAAGAGTAAAAGCGGCTTCTGAGTATTTTGTGCCGGTAATTAAAAAAATGTCGGCTTCGGTTATTGCTCATGTTGAAAAATTAAGATCCGAGAAAAAGATCAAAGTGTATTTGACCGAACTTTTAGAATTAGAAACGCAGTTTTATGAGCAATTAAAACGCATCAAAAAAGCAAGCGTGTTAACCGATGTAATGTTGAACAACAAAGAATTCAATAAAGAATCGGTTTCACATATTTTAAAAGATAAACTCCGTGAAGAGCAAATGAATTCTTTAATGTTATCATCATCTTCTTATTCGGAAGAAGGAGAAGTGAAAGAGAAAAAAGAAAAGCGGGTTAAGCCCGTAGGATCGTCGATCCAACGGTCAAAGCCCGTAGGATCGACGATCCAACGGGCTAAAGGCGAAAGAAAGAAACGTGAGAAAGTTGTTGGCCCTAAAATAGAAAAACCGGCCTCAAAAGAATTAAGTTTTGAATTATACCAGCAAGGTAAAAGCATTGAAGAGATTGCCAAGATCCGTGAATATGCCGTAACTACAATTGAAGGACATTTGGTGCAATACATTGTAAAAGGAAAATTGAGCGCCGATACTTTTATTGATAAAGCAAAAGCCAAAAAAATAATTGCGGTTGCTAAAGAGATCGATTCTTTTCAATTAGGGCCCATTAAAGCGCTTTTAGGCGATGAGTTTAGTTACAGCGACATAAAATTTGCAATAGCCGGCTATTTGGCAACTAAAACCAATGTGGTGGAAGATTGAGCTTGAAAGCTTTTGAATTTTATTATATTTACTTTAGGAATGGCGATTTCAAGTATTTATAAATGGTTGTGTTTGGTTTTGTAGCGCTCAGGCGATAGTTACCAGCAAGGCGTGGACACTGCTCCTCAAGACAAATTTTCAATTATTATTTATTTTTCGTACCTTTAAAGTGTTGGTAAACAGGCCAAATATCACTTAGACGTTGAAATTGACAGACTGACGAACAGTATATTAAACTGTATTTCAGGTGACAGCTTTCCGACGGACGTTCACATTCTTACCAAAACAGATTTAAAAAATATAACAAAGAAAAATGGTTGGCTTTTTAACTGGACGTCTGAATTTAAAATGACGAACAGATGGGTTTACAAATTAACAATCCGTAATAATCCTGAAATTATTCAGGGACTTGTTAGTGTGAGCGATCTAGGAGACCATTATTATTTACATCTTATTGAAAGCGCTCCTTTTAATTTAGGTAAAAACAAATTATACGAAGGGGTGCCTGGAAATTTATTTACTTTTACTTGTAAAACATCTTGGGACAAAGGCTATCAAGGATTTATTGCTTTCACTTCCAAAACAAAATTAATTGACCATTACGAAAAACTTTAGGTGCAACTCATGTTGGCGAACACAAAATGGTGATCTTTCCCAACGAAGCACTTAAATTAATTAAAAAATATTTTCCAACTTAAACTTATAGACATGGGACACGTTAAAGAACCAAAAGATATTGATTTTGTTGTTGATCCTACTCCACTAAGCGATAAGGACAAAAAGAAAATTAGTGAGATTATTGCTTACTACAAAGCGACCGGTCGTAAAAAGACATTTCGAAAAAGCGTTAAACATCAGACACGTAGACGTATTGCTGCATAAACGCCCAGCTGGTAACACAGGGCAATTGCGTCAGCGGGCGGAGGTGCAAGTTTCGGTTTACATTTTGCCCGGCGGCTGGAAGACTGAGGTTGAAAGCTTAATGGATTTTTATTATATTTACTTTAGGAATTGTGATTTCAAATATTTGCCAATGGTTCTATTTGGATTTGTGGCGCCTATCCATTAGTTACCAGCAAGTGTTGACAACCTACTAATTATGACCTTCAGACTTTCAATAAACATATTAATTATATTCAGCTTCACGCTTCAAGGACAGACGACCGAAATCAAAAAAAGAATTTCGCATACTGAAAATAACCTTTTACCAAATAATCAAATTGCGGGTAGCGTTTTCGTTCATTACAACATTTATGAACGAATGAAATTTTATAATATTCCTTCCATTTCAATTGCAGTTATAAATAATGACACCATTGAGTGGGCAAAAACATATGGACTTTCAGACATAAAACTAAAAACAAAAGCGACAGTTAATACAATGTATCAAGCCAACTCAATGAGTAAATGCGTAAATGCTTTGTGCATTCTAAAACTCGTTGACGAAAATAAATTAAACTTAGACGTCGACATTAGACCTTATCTTAAAACGTGGACAATTCCCGAAAACGAATTTTCTACTGGCAAAACAATTACGCTTAGACAGATCTTAAGTCATACAGCGGGTTTTAATATTCACGGCTTTGATGGTTACGACAACAGTACAAAACTTCCGAACACGACAGAAATATTAAACGGAAAGCCACCCGCAAATAATGAACTCGTTAAAAGTATTTATGTTCCCGGTTCTACATTCTATTATTCGGGTGCGGGCTATATAGTTTCACAAAAGATTTTAGAAGATAATATAAATCCAGATTACATAAAGTTAATGCAAGAGAAAGTATTAACACCTTTAAAAATGACAAACAGTACTTTTGAAAGCGTTTTACAAAAAAATAAACTTAAAAATATTGCGGTGGCTTATCGTTATAATCCAAACTTAGAAGAAATCAAAGGTAAATATCACGCGTACCCTCAAGCATCAGGCAGTTTGTGGACTACTCCAACTGATTATGCAAAATTTATGTCTGCAATTCTAAAATCTTTTCGCAATCAAAATAATTCGTTTCTTAAATATTCAACAGCTACAGAAATGTTAACGCCAGTAAAAGATGAATTTGCTTTAAGCTTTAACTTATTAAAAAAAGGCACTGAAGATTATTTTTCTTGGAACGGCGCAGGTGAACACGGCGACATTGCAATTGCTTGTGTTAAGTCAGGTAAAGGTGTCGTTATTATGGTTAATTCAACAAACTACGACTTCATAATGTACGAAATCCTAAAAGCCGTAGCGACAACATATAACTGGAATGAGTTTTATAAGCCAAATCTTATAAAATCAATTCTATTGTCCGACACGCTTCTCAATAAATATGTTGGCGAATATGTTATTAAAAAATACAATGAAAGATTTATTGTTCGTAAATCCGATAATCACTTAGAGCTTTGTCAAAACTATGAGTATTTCACAAACGACAAAACCTTTGACAAAATCTACTTTCAAGACAACTTCTCGTTTTCGACAATTGCTTCTAAAATGAAATGGAAATTTAATGCAAACGGGGACAAAATAGAAATAACAGACAACGCAGAGACCTGTGTGGCAGAAAAAACAAAATAAACACCAGCTGGTAACACAGGGCAATTGCGTAATGCGGCAGACGAGGTAATCAAAAATTTTGTACATTAGCTTAACATTTGTAGGTAAAGTTTGGGAAGTTTTTCAAACCCGCACTACGCAAGCCCTGAAACCGTTAGTTGATATTTATGAACGACATTATTAGTAAAGACAAATTGATTCAAAAAATTGGCATTGCTTTTGCTGAAGTTGAATATCCGGGGGACGATCACTTAGTTAACCAGTCCTATGGAGACGAAGCAGATTTAGTAAGAAATCACTTTCTTGGAAATAACGACTGGAGAAAATTGACTAATGAATTTCTTGACTTTGACGGGTCATTATCCTTTTTCTCAGATAAAGCCTTCCGCTTCTACATTCCTGCATTTGTAATTGCTGATATAAACGGAAAATTAGATTTTAATGATCCGACTGTTAGACTTTGTTGGTCAGTTACTCCTCAATCGGAAA
>JANYIQ010000093.1 GCA_025362575.1 Bacteroidia bacterium | reverse complement strand
ATTCCGCAAAAACAACAGAAGGTTACCAATTTCGATTTCAACATGCGCATCCAGTTAAACTTAATTGGAAAGATCGGTGACAAATTAAAAATTACAACCAGTTATAATACTGAAGCCTCATTCGATTGGGAAAATCAAGTGAAGTTAGATTATACCGGTTACGAAGATGAGATCATTAAAAAAATTGAAGCCGGTAACGTTTCTTTGCCATTGAACAGTTCCTTAATTCAGGGAAGTCAAAGTTTGTTTGGGATTAAAACACAATTACAATTTGGACGTTTAACTATGACAAGTGTTTTATCGCAGCAGCGCGGTAAAAAACAAGAAGTAACAATACAGGGCGGCGCACAAACACAACAGTTCTCTGTTAATGGCGACATGTACGAGGCTAACAAACATTTTTTCTTAGCACATTATTTCCGCGAAAATTATAATGGGTGGATGGCCACCTTGCCCGTAATTAGTACACCAATTGTAATTACAAAAGTTGAGGTGTATCTCTTAAACCAAACCGGTAGCTCAGAGCAAACACGTAACATAGTTGCGTTTGCGGATCTAGGGGAAGACAGTGCGCATGTTCAACCAACTTTTCTTCCATCTAGCAATTGTATAAGCAATAGTTCTTACATGGTTTACGATAGCGCGGGTGTAATTCCTACTAACGGGGCCAACAGTTTATATTCAATTATCTCAAATACTTTAACCGGTCTCTTAGCAGACCGCAATGGCTCACAGGCTTCTTCTATTTTAACAGGTAGTGCGGTTTGTTCTAATTCTTGTAACGGGATATCAAATCAATACATGATCCCATCACGCGATTTTGATTTAATTGGTAATGCCCGGAAATTAAATTCATCCGAGTACACTTTAAACAATCGTTTGGGTTTTATTTCGTTAAACCAGACTTTAAATAACGATCAGGCTCTTGCGGTTTGTTTCCAATTCACTTACAATGGTAAAACATATCAGGTAGGTGAGTTTAGTGATCAGTTCCCTGATGCTACAAAATCTTTGTTTGCTAAATTATTAAAAGGCATTACTGTAAACGTGCGCTATCCTGTTTGGGATCTAATGATGAAAAACGTTTACTCACTTGGTGCTTACAACCTCAACCAACAAGATTTTCAGTGTAACGTTTTTTATAATAATATTGAAACCGGTATTGATGCACAGTATATTCCTTACGGCGCAATTAATGGTTCGCAATTGATCAAAGTTTTAGACTGTGATAAATTAACCGTTAACGGTGATAGGTCGTCAGATGGTGTATTTGACTTTTTACCGGGCTACACCATTAACCCTGCTAACGGCCGTATTTATTTTAAAACTGTTGAGCCATTCGGTACAACTCTAAAATCTAAGTTCGATCAAACAAATGATTTTCCTACAGCTAATAAATATGTGTTTCAGGAATTATACGACTCCACAAGAATTTCCGCACAACAATTACCGGAAAAAAACCGTTATAAAATAAAAGGCTCTTACAAATCTTCTTCAGGTTCCGAAATTTCTTTAAACGCACTTAATATTCCTCAAGGCGCAGTTGTTGTTACTGCTAATGGTGTTCGTTTAAATGAAAACACAGACTATACTGTTGATTATACTTTAGGACGTGTAAAAATTATTAACGAAAGTATTTTAAACAGCGGTGCTCAAATTAAAGTTTCTGTTGAGAGTAACTCATTATTTAACGTACAGCAAAAAAGTTTAATGGGTACGCGGTTCGATTTTAAAGTGAATCGCGATCTGACATTAGGCGGAAGTTTTTTGCGCTTCTCGGAAAAACCGGTAACACAAAAAGTAAGCACTGGTGATGAGCCTGTATCAAATATTATTTATGGTTTAGATTATAATTACAAAACCGAAGCGCCATTTTTAACACGTCTCATCGATCGCATTCCTTTGATCAACACTAAAGAAATGAGCAGCATCACTACTCAGGGAGAATTTGCACAATTGATCCCCGGAAACGCCGCCGCCATTGGTAAAAAAGGAAATTCCTACGTCGATGATTTTGAAGGAAGTATTTCATTGATCGATATTCGTAGTCCCCAAGCTTGGTTCTTATCAAGTATCCCACAAGGACAACCTTCGTTGTTTCCTGAAGCAAGTCTTTCTGATGATATAAATGCAGGTAAAAATCGTGCACGACTCAAT
>JANYIQ010000079.1 GCA_025362575.1 Bacteroidia bacterium | reverse complement strand
GTTCCGCACTTGCTCCGCAGGGAGAGAGTGGCTTAACAAGAAATTAATGGTACCAAGCTTTCTGGGGGTAACGTTCTAGCTCGCACGGGACCTCGAACCAAACCCCAATAGCTATGAACTATTGGGGTTTATTGTTCCTTACCATTACTTACCTGTTGTTTTCCGATTGATTCTGACTGATAAGGAGTGAAAGTGTTGCACAAATGTTGCACACTTTGGACAATGTTCCATACTTTGTCCCAGTTTTAATTCAAAATGAGAGTATCATTAAATGATTTACATTTGATTTAGAAAATTACATCCTAAGAATTGTATGTAAAATCAAACCTAATAACTATGACAGCTATTCGAAACTACTCGACAATAATTGATGGAATATTTGGTATAGGTACAACAACTTTCGCGGTTACCGATACTCACACAAACAAGGTTATAGGGGCATTAAATAATCCAGAGTTCCATGAATTCATAGCGAATTTTAGAGCACGACTTTATCGCTTGAAATTGATTTACGGAACTCACTCGGAGTATTTGAAAGATATACTTGTCCAAGTAAACGAAATTTCAAGCGAAAAAAATTGGGAAGGAGCATTTGCTGAATTAGCAGCATATGACCATCTTAATAGTGATATTTTAAAACATAAAACATATATACATAATCCAATTCAACCGAACGTGACCTTGCCAAGTAGTGAATCTTTTGCATTAGAATTGGGCAAAAAAGCAACAAACCTTGATGGTTTAGTTGAGGATAGAACCTTATATTTTGATGTAAAATGCTTAAAAGATAATGTAACTGAAATTTTAGAAGGCATTTACAGTTAGATCCTCATACTATTTGGAAGATGTTGCAACAGAGTTTCACGTTCAAGGATTAGAGTTGGATTGGGCTTGTCTTACTTGGGACGGAGATTTTAGATTTTCTGAAAATTGCTGGCAGCACTTTTCTTTTGTAGGAACAAAATGGCAAAACATAAAAAAGGAAGAGAGAAAGGCGTATCTAAAAAATGCTTATCGTGTATTGTTAACAAGAGCCAGACAGGGAATGATAATTGTTGTTCCTAAGGGCGATTCCAAAGATCTTACAAGAAATCCAGTTTATTATAATGGAACTTTCAATTATTTAAAGGAAATAGGATTTGAAGTAATCTAATTCATAAATAATTCCAAGCATATTGTAGCCTCTTGATTAGAAATAAGAGACTTGGAATAATTGACATTTAGTTTCACTTCATTTAAAAGAATTTTTTGAATTTTATCTAGGCAATAGATTGGATAGTAGTCTATCCCCTCTTTATCATTTTTCCTATAGTAAATTCTGTTTGTGTCGATTTCGCCTTTGCAAACTTCTTTAGTATCTATATTTGAGAATGCGAGATAATGAACTAACGAATTGAATTTATATCTATAGAAGTTTTTATCCCACTTGCGATTGACCTTAATATTATCCTTTCTTAAACCTACGTATTCATTAAAACTAAAAGCTTTTTGAAGGAGGACTTCTAAAGCCAAATCGGCCATGATATTAGAAAAAATTGAATCAACAAGGATTAAATTTAGTTGCTGAATTTTATTTTGAAATTTTTGAAAGAGAAGCTGATGTTTTCCAGTAACCTGATCTAAATTATTTATCCTATAGCAATCATTAACGCGATATATAATATTATATTCTGCAAATTGCATATCTTTTAGATGGATGAAATCGAGCTGCGGGTATTTCAAATTTAATTCCGATGGCAGAAGTTTATGTGTATTCATAATTTCTATTTTGATTTTTAATACTCAAAAGTAATCCGGCCAACAGATTCTTTTTAAAAAAGTTACCGGGCCTTTTTCAACCAAATAATAAAATAATTTTCTTGTCGTGGCCATTTATGGCCACGATTATTTTCTACTAAACAAATGGATGGGAGACTCTTTATTTACATATCAATTCGAATTGTTCATAAAGCATGAGCACAAAAAAGAACAATTATTCTGGTTTCTTCTTTATTGTTAGGCTTGAAGAAAATATTATTTCTACATACTTTTCATCTCAACATGTTCTAAAGTTGGGTTACTTGATATTTCATTAAACAAATCCATAAACTGAGCCTTTTCATCCTTAGTTAAAGTAGTTCCGCCTACCATAAAAAATTCCAGTGCAACATCCACATTGCCATGGCAATCAATAAATGTCATAACAATATTGAATTTCGGTATTGCCTGAGTTTCGCAAGAGAATATTAATTGGCCGTACTTATCAAAAAAACGAGAAATTCCATTTTCATAAGTATCTTTCTTGAAAATCTCTTGCAAATCTTCATTGTAAATTATTTGCAAGTTTTTAGATGAAGTTTCCAAACGATCAGACCTCCCTATCGTCATTCCATCTGCATGATGAGCAAAATTTACAAAAACGTCTTTCATAATTACCTTTATTACAAAAATAACAAATCAAGTGACATTTCCAACAACAAAACAAAAAACCCGCCAGCCTATAGACAAAGCCGGCGGGTTTCTTGTACCTCTAATCACTGCACCACAAATTTCTTAGTTCCCCTCTTCCCCTCTTTTTTTAGTTCAAATAATAAATTCCTTTGGCAAGATCACTTAATTTATTTCCATGGCTTCATTGTTTGGGTTCTTTTCTCTTAATACTTTCCCCGTGCTTGCCATTTTTTAATCCATCATAGTTGCTTCTATATCTTTAGGAAATAATTTTGGGAAAATATAGGGTGCGTAGCGTATTGGAAAATTTATTCTTACAGCAGAACGTAACTCATCTGATTCACTTACCAAAAGCTCCTTGTCAATTAAATCATTCATTATGCGTCGCGCAATATTCTCCGATTTACCGGTAATACGTTGCATATCTCCTCTTATTAATCTTCCTTTTAAAATTGCTTCTTCCAAAACGTAACGACTTTCTTTTTCCAGTTCTCCGCGTATAACCATGATCTCTACAAATTCTTTAATACGCGCCAAAACTTTGTCCGGTTCAAATAAAGAGATCATAAATTTTGTTTGATCAATGGCGGTTTCTAAAAAGAATATGCAGAACTCCACAAGAAATTTTTCCGATAAATTTCCATGACCGCCATGATCGTTCCATCGTTTTTGATCTGCATTGTGCAAAGCAGAATAATAGTCTTTATTTTTTATCGCAAGCCCTCGCGAAACTGACCATAAGCCATCGCCATCAATTTTCTCAGTAATTGCAATAGCCTCAGTAAATAATCTCACTACCCGTCCATTACCATCTAAGAAAGGGTGAATCCATGCTAAACGATGATGCGAGGCCGCAACCGCTATTATTCTATCAATAGGATCAGGTATTTTATTTGGCGCGTAACCTTCTTCAAAGAAATTTAAAAAAGCATTTAATGATTCTGCGGCAGGACCGATATGATGACCAACTTCTACTTCTGTTTTTCGCATCTCGCCCGGTATCACATTTAATTTATTGCCGGTTTTAGTTTCTACTATTTTATATTCCTCAGGCATGTGCACATAAAATTCTTTGTGCAACCAACTGATAAATTCCCAATTGTATGGATCTTTCACTTCCAGCAATTTTTCTTTCATCTTGTGGTTAACTAAAACGTGCGCACGACTTTCTAGTTGCAGTAATTTTTTCTTTGGTTCTGTAGAATAATTTTTCTTAAGTGCCTTTTCAATTTCTAATGGATGAGTATTGTGCCCTTCAATAAGGTTTGAATAATAACTATTCATTGGTTCAACCAATTTAACGATGGCAGAACGCGTATACGGATTAAAGGCTGAACTAAGTTTGGAAGAATGCAGTAAAAGCTCAGCTGCCAGTGCGCGCAAAGTAGTATTTGCAGCCGGAAGAAGAGGCGTCATTGAGCTTGGCAGGCGATATAATTCAAGTTCAGACATATTACAAATATACGAAAATATGCGGAATATAATGAGGAGTTATAATTTATCATATACTATTGATATACAATAATATAATGAATTTTTATAGAAAATAGATATAGAAATATGCGGAATATAATGAGGTTAAAATCCGGGCATTGTTTGCACCAATAATTGCAGTTTTAGGAAAAAATGGGGGCTGAAATGGCTAAGCCGCTTCCTGATCCATTGGATAAATGCTCACAGCTCCAATGCGATTTTTGCAACAGGATAAAAGAAGGCTCATTTTTCATCCTCCCTTAATTTTTCTGCATGAGCGCCAGCCATGATCCATCGGGCCAAAAGCTAAACTGTAAAATCGAAACGCCTACGACATTATTTTTGTAACCACCCACCCAGTAATTTCTGAAGAAAAGGTATCAAAACAAAAACCATTATTGGCACCAGAACAATCGTAATACATAATGTTCGGAGGGGTAGCACTTCTATCATCATTAAATATTTACCAAATACAGCAAATACAGTTGTAATTAAAGGATAAATAGCAAGCCATATCAATACTGCCATTTTCCATTTTTTCGGTGGTTTCATAGAATGTAGTTTTGGCAAAGGTATATGAAATAAAAAAGGAAGGCAATAAGCCAAGATGATTTTATAAATGCCCGTCACAATAAATGACGGGCTTTATTTTTGCAGCTGCATCAATTACCGGCAACCACAACCTTCTTAGTCCCTCTCTTCCCCTCTTTTTCATAGTTCAAATAATACATTCCTTTGGCAAGATCACTTACTTTTATTTCCACCGCTTCATTGTTTGCGTTCTCTTCTCTTAATACTTTTCCTTCGGCATTCAGGATCTGTATTTTATTTACAACATCAATATGTAAAATATCGTAACAAGGATTAGGATAAATATTTACTTCATTGTTCAAATTTTCTGCAGCAATTAATTTAGCATTTGCTAAAGTGTCGGCGCTTACAATTGTTTCTGTTTCTTTCACTGTATCTTCTTTGATCATAGGAGGCACATAAGGCAATAGTTCTGTTGGCTTGTTGTGCTTAGCTGCTTTCTTTTCTTTCCATTTGTTGTACCAGTCCCGGTAAGGTGTCCACATTACGTGCCACCAATCTATACCCGGATAATTACCACAACCAAAGCAACAACAACAGCAATCGAAGCAAACAATACCTCCACTCAAATTCAAAGTTATGTCCACGGTTTTGCATTTCCCTACCACAACTCCTTTTATCATTTGTGCTTCATAACCAACATAAATTCCTTTTACATCATATTTTCCAGGAGTTAAATGTTTGATAATGCACAAACCATCCATATCGCTTGTTCCAACAGCTACCTGTACTCCATTTTGATACGCTACAATATTTGCAAAAGGTATGGCTTCCTGATTAGCCTTATCTTTTAAAAGAACTCTTATTGCTCCGTTTGCCGTGTCTATATTGCAACTTGCATCAGCTACAAAAGAATAGATCAAAATAATGAATGCAATTAGTAAAGATCGGCAGATGATGTTGCAGTCGGCGGCATATTGTCGCCTTAACTGCTTTTGTAAATGTGTTTTCATAAATATATTTTCAAATAGTTAATTTCTATTTGCTTCTACGCAAAGCAATTGTTAAAGTTTGTGCTTTCTTATAACTGGTATACTTTTACAAATGTCTGGTAGGAAACAGCCAAAAAATGATTTGTAGGAGCGATTGCATCGATATGCATCGTTTTGCGTCGTAAGCCACCTGTAATTAACACTTAAACTTCTAACTCATATCTCTACACTGCTGGTATGATAATTGTACTCAAACTGTACTCATCCTGTACCATACTTGTACTCAAAGTGTACTCGGTCAGTATTTGAGGGGAAGTTTCGGGTACTTGAAATACTTTTTTTCGTATTGCTGAACCAGATTCTGCCGGCGTTCTAAACAGCAGTTACTCTGAATGACCGTAACCAATTGATGGCCAGATTTAATTGTGATACGCGAATAACCCAAACCTTTCCCGCTAAAAAACTCTACCTTTACCCATGCAGCTCCCACATCTTATTAACGAAATAAAAGAACTGAGTAAAAACACTCCGCGAAAAGCGGCTTTTGATATTTACAATATACTAGAGAATAATAAAACTAAGTTTGAGGGCAAAATGGATGCAGATACATTCGATCACATTTTAAATTCATTTGAGAAACTTGCTTTTGCGGGCGCAGCAGAATTCAACTCACCTCAATACAAAGATGAATTTGAAAAGCAGTATAATTTACTGTCCTTTTATTTAAATAAGATCATTTAGTTGTTTGGATTTTCACATGATCTTTCGCTGCCACAAGCTGCCTAAGAACTTTTAGAAGATATGGTGTTACTGTATTATAAAATAATTTACCGGCCTTTTTTTTCGTAACCGAGTTTATGAGGTCTTTCCCGTAAAATCTTGTAATTTCCTTTTTCTCTTCTTCGTTCCCTCTTTGAAAAACGCGTTTAATGATACTGCGCTTATGCTTTTCCCAATCGATCTTATCAAATGAAGTATCCCAAAATAAGATCTTTCTTATTATAGAGAGATCAGGGTGCCTGGTATTCTGCTTCTTTTTTTCTTTTTCAATTTCATTATAGATCTGTAAGATCATCAAATATCCTTCTTCCATGCCGAGAGCTTTTTCGATCTTTAAGGAAAGAGCTGTGTTCATGTTTCGTTTGCCTTTTGTAATAGAAACAAGTGTTTGAGGATATTCATCGAGCGCTATTGCAAATCTTCCTTAAGCGATCTTACGTTTCTTTAATTCGCGCTCAAGAATGAATCCGGGATGAACACCTTTTATTATTGCCAGAGTATCAGCCATATTAAAAAGTACAAAATATGTGTAAACAAAATTGTTAATTAATATTTAGCAAAATAGTACTCATATCTCTGATTATCAATATTATATATTTACATAAGAAAATAGAACCTATTTCATATATTTATGCTGTCCGTATAGTGAACCAATCAGTAAGATATATTTTATTTGCATTAACAATTCTATTGTTTAGCTCCAATTTTTTTGGGCAGAATATCGATTCCCTCAAACTCGCTCTTAAAAATGCTAAGCATGATACTACCCGTTGTAATATTTTGTCTATACTTACTGAAACCACCGATGACGGCGAGTGGCCTGCATATAACGAACAACTTTTTAAATTGGCCGAAAAAAACTCTGCCGGTTCCTCAACTCTTAAACCATTTTATTTGAAATATCTGGCTTCTTCTTTAGCCAATATCGGAATGCTGGTAAATATGAAGGGAGATCATTTGCGCTGTGTGGAGTATTATAATAAGAGTATAAAAATCTATGAATCGATAGGTAACAGACAGGGTATTGCAGATTGTTTATATAACATTGCTATTGTTTATGATGATACTTATGATCCAAGAGGACTGGAATATCATTTAAAGGCCTTGAAATTTTTTGAAGAGATTGGTGATAAGAATGGGATTGCAAAATCATTCAACAACCTTGGTGTTATTTCTTATAATCAAGGTAATATTCAAAAAACTTTAGAATATTATCACAAGAGTTTAAAGATCCAGGAAGCAATCGACGATAAAATTGATATGGCCAGAACATTGGGTAATATCGGTGTGGTGTATCACAAGCAAGGCGATTTTAATAAAGCCCTCGACTATTATAATAGGAGTTTAAAAATTTATGAAAAGGAAGGAGATAAGGAAGGGCTCGCAAATTCTTTGAATAATATAGGGAATATTTATTCTGACCGTGGCGAGTTCCCAAAAGCACTAGGGTTTCATCAGAAGGCCTTAAAAATTCGGGAAATGATGTTGAACGATCTTGGAATTGCAAAATCGTTGAATAATATCGGAAGTATTTACGAAAAACTTGGTGACGATGGAAAGGCCTTAGACTATATTCAAAGGAGTTTAAAGATCGCTGAAAAGGTTGGCTCAAAGGAGGGAGAAGCCTATTCTTTATTTTTTATTGTAAAAGTAATGCTTAAAAAGGGCATGCTCCGTGAGGCCTTGGTTTATGCCAACAAGAACATGAAAATGGCAAATGAATTGGGTTATCCGAGAAATATTTTAAACTCTGCCAATTCGCTGAAACAAATTTTTCAAAAACAAAATAAATATAAAGAAGCTTTTGAAATGTATGAGCTTGAAATAAAAATGCGTGACAGCATCAACAATCAGGAAACACAAAAAGCAGCCTTAAAAAAACAAATGCAATACGATTATGAAAAAAAGGAAGCGGTAGCCCGGGCCGAACACAAAAGCGAATTGGATAAACAACAGGCCATAGCAGACGAAAAGAGTCGAAAACAAAGAATTGTCATCGGTTCCGTTATTTCGGGATTGCTTTTAGTGCTCGTATTTGCTATCTTTATTTTCAGAACCTTGAGCCTAACTCGCAAACAAAAAGTACTCATCGAATTAAAGAACAAAGAAACCGAAATGCAAAAACATGAGATCGAAGAAAAGCAAAAAGAGATCATCGATAGCATTATGTACGCCCGCCGAATTCAAAGGGCTTTGATAACACCTGAAAATTACATTGAGAAAAGCTTAACGAAATTACAAAAGCATTGAAGCGCGAATTTAAATATTTATTCATCCTGATCGCTATGCTTAGTCTTTCAGAGCTTTGTGCTCACGAGCCGAACATTGATTCGCTGAAATCGGAATTGAAAAAGGCAAAGCACGATACCACAAAGATCCATCTGCGATTTGATATTGGTGTGGCGGAGGGGAATTTCAGAATTGCTTATTGGGACAGTCTTGCTAATGATGCAAAGAAAGCATCAAGTAAGAAATACGAAGCCGGTGCTTTAAATAATCTGGGATACATTTACGATGATCTGGGCGATATTCCTATGGCCATTGAATGTTATAAAAAGGGCTTAAAAATTCAGGAAGATATCGGGCATAAGATCGGAATTGCCACCACCTTGAATAACCTCGGACAGATCTATAAAAAGCAAGGGGATATCTCGAGAGGCCTGGAGTGTTATCACAGAAGTCTGCATCTTGAGGAAGAGCAGGGTGATAAAGGGGCAAGAGCAGTAACATTGAATAACATCGGAGGGATCTATTCTCTTCAAGGCGACCTTTTAAAGGCCTTAGATTGTTTCGAAAAGAGTTTAAAATTGAATGAAGAAACAGATGATAAAAAAGGCATTGCACAATCTTTAAATAATATTGGAATGGCTTATAAGAAACTGGGCAATATTGATAAAGCTTTGGAAAGCTATAACCGCAGTTTATTGATTAGAAAAATTGTTGGTGATAAAAGAGGGCTCGCGTTTGTGTTAAATAACATCGGAGGTATATATAGCATGCAAGGGCGTACGCAAAAAGCATTAGATTGTTTAAATATGAGTTTAGAAATTAGTGAAGGGCTTGGCGAAAAGCGGGGTGTTGCACAAGCCTTGAACTCTATTGCTAACACCTTGGTGCAAAAGGGTGAACCACAACTTGCCTTTTCCTATGCTAATAGAAGCATGCAAATGGCAAAAGAATTGGGTTTTCCTGAGAACATTGAAAATTCGGCAAAGATCCTTAAAACTATTTTTCAAATGCAAAACAAATACAAAGCTGCTTTAGAAATGTATGAGCTCGAAATTAAAATGAGCGACAGCATTAATAATCAGGAAACGCAAAAGATCACTGTTAAAAAGCAAATGCAATACACGTACGAAAAAAGGGAATTGCAAATGAAAGCCGACCAGGATAAGAAGGATGTAATTTCTATAGGAATATTAAATCAAAAAGAAAAGGAACGAAATTATTTTATTGCCGGTTTTGGCCTGGTAATTATTCTGGTACTCTTTATTTTAAGAAGCTATACGCAAAAACAAAAAGCAAATGCCCTTATTAGGTTGCAAAAACAAATGGTCGAAGAAAAGCAAAAAGAGATCCTGGATTCTATACATTACGCCAAGCGAATACAAAACGCGCTAATGATGAGCGAGAAAAACATTGAAAGTGTTTTGAAAAAACTACAGATGATCTAAATGAATAAGATACTGAAATATCTTTTTTTCCATTTCTTGCTTGCCGGCCAACTATCTTTTGCATATGGCCAACTCAACCCGGCCGATTCTCTCAAACTCGCTCTCAAAAATGCTAAACATGATACCACAAGATGTTCCATATTGAATGCAATGATCGAAGACGAGGAGGATGAAAAAATTTGGTCGAAATACAATGAGCAATTAAAAGAGCTCAGTGAAAAAAATATTAAAAGCAACGATGCCAATAACAAGATCTATTTAAAATACCTGGCTACCTACCTATACAATGTTGGTTTTAGTTACGACAACAAAGGAGATGTTACAAGAGCCCTCGATTATCATAAACGAAGTTTAAAAATAAGAGAAGAGATCGGAGATAAACAGGGCATCGCATTTTCTTTGGATAATCTGGCCAGTATATACGACAACCAGGGCGACATTGCCAAGTCTTTGGAATGCTATCACAAAAGTTTAAAGATCAGAGAAGAGACCAACGATAAAGCAGGTGTGGCGGAGTCAATGAATAATCTCGGAGTGATCTATAATTTTCAGGGAGAAACAGTAAAAGCACTTGAGTATTTTTGGAAGAGTTTAGAGTTGAAAGAAGAAATGGGCGACAAAAAAGGCGTGGCCAATGCTTTGAATAATTTAGGATTCATGTACGACGTAAAAAAAGATTATGTAAAGGCTTTAGATTGTCACGAAAGAAGTTTAAAGATCCGAAAAGAATTGAACGACAAAAGAGGAATGGCATTTTCTTTAAGTAACATAGGTGATGTTTATCAGGCACGTGGTGACATAAAGAAGACCCTAGACTATTTCTATGAGAGTTTACGATTAAGAGAAGAGATCAATGATAAAAAGGGCGTTGCCTATTCTCTGAACAATACGGCAACTTTATTATATAAAATAGGAAGGAGTAAAGAAGCTATGGATCTTGCGATCAGAGGAATGAATATCTCAAAAGAACTTGGCTTTCCTGAATTCATAAGAAATGCCGCCGCTACATTGAAACGAATATACAAACATGAGAATAAGTTTAAGGAGGCATTTGATATGTACCGCCTTGAAATAAAAATGCGCGACAGCGTTAGCAATCAGGAAACGCAAAAAGCAGCGGTTAAAAAACAGATGCAGTATGAGCATGACAAAAAGGAGCTAATCATGAAAGCAGAGCAAGATAAAAAAGACCTGATCTCAGCAGAAGAACTAAAGCAAAAAGAAAAGGAACGAAATTATTTTATTGCGGGCTTTGGTCTGGTAATTATTTTGGCTCTGTTTATTTTTAGAGGCTACCGCCAGAAACAAAATGACAATAAACTTATTACACTTCAAAAACATTTGGTAGAAGAAAAACAAAAAGAGATCCTCGACTCTATACACTATGCCAAGCGCATACAAAGCGCCCTAATGATCAGTGAGCAGAATATGGGTGTTATCTTGAAAAGATTAAGAAAAAACTAGCAGGACCTATTTTTTATTTTGCATTCGTTTTAGCGTTCTTTCAATATAACTTTCAGATGTTATCAAGGCATCCTGAATTCGTTTGGCATAAAGTATGCTATCGGTTATCTCTTTATTCTTTACTTCTACAACTGTTCTTTGTTCGTCTACCAATTTCTTTTGCTCACTTATTTCAGTGTGAGCCAGTTCTATAAGATGTTTTTGTTTTCGGGTGATGCGCAGCGATCTGAAAATAACAACAGCAATACCAAAAGTTAAAAATAAACTAATGGCTACCGACCAAATGATCACTTTTTGTTTGGCGCTGTGTTCGGCTGCTATGGCGGCAGTTAAGGTTGCTTGCTTTTCGAATTCAAAATTCATCTCCAGCCGCGTACTTTTCTTGGTGTTCTCCTCATTAAAAATGCTGTCTTTGACAACAGTATATTTTTTATAATGCTCTAAAGCTTTTTCATGATCTTTGGTTTGTTCGTATAGATCGCTAAGGGCTTCTTCAAATTGCATGGTATAATCGGTAGCACCAAGCTCGTCACATTTTTGTAAAGCACGTAATAAATGATCTTCTGCTTCTTTGTATCGGTGAAGCTCTGTGTAAATACCGCCAATATTACCCAATTGTATAGCTACTCTGTTCTCGTCTTCCAGCTCTTCGCCAATTTTCAGAGCTTGTATCAAATGATTCAGTGCTTTATTGTAATTACTTTCTTTTGTGGTTTTATCTGTACTCATATCACCTTGATCTGAATAAATAATACCAATATTACCATGAAGCGCAGCAATTTTGCTTTTATCGCCAAGTTCTTTTGCAATGTTCAGGGCTTTCATATAATACACTAGAGCCTTTTTGTAATTATCGTTCTTTTCATTCTTGTCTTTTAGCTCGCCCGCTTTTGAGCTGTATACAATGCCAATGTTACTTAACCAAATGGCAATACCGTTCTTGTCTTTTAATTCTTCTTTTATTTTTAAGGCACCAAAATAATAATCTAAGGCTTTGGCATAATCTTTTTGTGCGCGATATACATTGCCAATATTACCGAGTAGGGCGGAGCTGCCTTTTTTATCGCCCATTTCTTCTTTTAGTTTTAAACCTAATAACCAATACTCCAGCGTGGCAGGGTAATTTGCTTGCACGAAATTGGCGTAACCCAAATTGTGGTAAGATACCGCCATACCTCTTTTGTAATTTAGTTTTTGCGAAAGCTTAAGCGCTTGCTCAGCATATAGAAACGATTGCTGAGGCTCGTTATTGATCTGTTCAATGGCAAGGCTGTTCAGGTTCTTAACTTTAAGGCTGTCTTCTTTAGCGATTTTAATTAACGCCAATAAAGAATCTGTTCTTGAGTTTTGAGCACCTATAAATAAGCTGCAAATGCAAAGAATGTTTGTTAAAGCTATTTTATATGTTAAACTCAGCTTGATGGCTCAATATACTAAATTCTAAGAGGAAATAAAGAAGAAATACTCCGGCTTGATTAAGCATTGCTTGAGTCAAAACACCTAGTAATTAAAACAACCGTTTTTGAAATATTACTAAATTTGTTCAATGACCGAAACAATAACCGAAGTAAAAGAAGAAATTAAAATCCTTCAAAGCGAAGAGCGCCAAACCATTGTGCATTGCACCTGCGACGATGATTACGCCTTTCGCATCTGGCCAAGTACTTTTTTAATTGAACATGGTACCGGTAAACGCGCTAAACTAATTACAGCCTTTAATATTTCTTTCGCTCCGCAATGGACTCAAAACGATGGTAAGGGCTTCACATTAATTTTTGAGGGCCTGAGCAAGAACTGTGCCTTATTCGATCTAAAAGAGATCATCCCCCAGGAAGGTGGTTTTGAAGTGTTGGCCATTCCCCGCAACAGCATGGATGTGTATCAGGTAAGATTTTAGTTTTTGGCCATTCACATGTAATAGTTCAAATCTTTAATTCAATTGTAACCTTCTTTCTTTAATCCCCTTATATTTGTATAAAATCAGCCCCTTGAAAACTAAATTTGTCCTTGTTTCGCTTTTACTAATTAGCCTCCTTAGCCTCAACAGCTGCTCTGCATTGCGCTCCAAAAATAAATGCGATTCTTGTCCGGGCTTTAAACATTAAAATTCACGACCAAAATTGCATCGAACTGCTTTGCATACACAAAGCCCTAAAAAATTTTTACGCCTTTTTTTGTTTTTTTAAATTGTTCAATTTTGCGCGATTTTGCGTCGTTAGCTCATCTTTATTAACAGGCCGTTTAAAGAGGGGCAACTTGGTACCAACTTGGTATCAAGTTGGTATCAACCTGGTATCATTGGGCCGGTTTTTTAACCCTAAAAAACTTTAAAGAAATTCCCGGCCAAAAACACCTTAAAAATTTGTTAAGAGCCCTAAAATGCACCTTTTATATACCGGGTGTATGAATAATGTATGAGGAGTGCATGGGTAGTATATGAGCAGTGTATGAGGACTGTATGAATAGTGTATGGCCAATGTATATGAAGTGAATGGTTCCGATATACCAAAGGTATGATCAATGTATGACCTAAGTATTAAATGGTGTTACATCAGATCAGCCATGATCTTATTTAGGCCCGTATCCAGATCTGTTTTTAAAGAATCACATGTTTCAAGAATGAACAGCGAATTATTTTTTATGGTAGAAGCTTTGGTTTGAATATCAGAAATACGTTTGGTCAATTCGATCATGGCAACTACATCCGCTTTAATTTTTTCTTTGTCAATTTCCTTAGCTTCTTGTATGCGTTTTGATGTTACTAATTGCGTGCGAATTATTTTATAGGCAGTTTCTAAGAACAAAAGGGGTTCGTTATTCGCTAAAGCCTCTTCATCTACCGTGACATAAAAATCGTTCCCTAATTTATAAAAGTCACCAACTTCAACGGGCTCACATCCTTTTGCAAAAGCAAAAATTCCCGCATCGGCTTCACGATTTTCTTTGGCGCCTTTTAATTCTTCAACCGCATCTTTCAATTTGTAGGTCTTTTCTTTTTTTACTTCAATGGTAATTCTTGAACCCGGCGCACCACTTGTTTCGCCCATGGTGATAACGTAATCACCCACTTTTCTTCTTTCTACACTTCCAACAATTGATCTCACATTCTCAGAACTATCTCCTAAACTTTTTGCGAAAGCAGCAACAGGAGTGTAAAGATCGGTTTCAAATTCTCTTCCTTTCTCAGTTCCCTTTTCCGATTCTGCTTCTTTACCTTCTTTAATGCCTAATGCTTTTTTTAACTCACCAAAAAATACAGTGTTCGTATTTTGGATCTCGTTCACTTTATCGAATAAAGATTTTTGTAAGCGCGATAATGCCGAGTTACCAATGTCCAGTGAAAACTGATCCACAATTTCTTTTGTTTTTAATTGCAAATGACTTTGCACCATGGCCTCCAGTTTCGATAATACACTTTCCTTATTATTAGGATCTAATGATCTTGCAAATGAACTTCCGGGTCCCACCTGATCTTGTATCAATCTTTGTAATTTACCGCCATCGGCCGTGAAGTAAGAATTCATAACACGTGCCATGGTTCCATCTGAACCCAGTAAACTATCTAATGAACGCGGCAAAGAACCGCTTCCGCTTTTAAAATATTCTTCGAGTTTTGTTTTTAGATCGCCCTGAAATCCGGTTAAAAATGTATCAATGTTATTTTCAACCATTCTGAATTTTTCTTCTACCACCCTCGAATCTAAAGAAGGACTAGCAGATTGTATAGCAACTATTCCAACACGCAAAGCTTCTAATACTTTTTCATGACGTTCTTCTTCGCTGAATTGACTCAAATATTTTATAATGTTTGCATCAAAAATGCTGAGATCAAGTCTCATCATATCATTTGCTTCTGTATTGTGGTGTCCGGGACCGTTTAAAATTGGTTTCATGTTTTTTTGTTTTTCGCCTCTAATTCTTTCTCGCCTGGCTCCGGCTTTCAAACCTCAAGTTACGCCTATTAATTGTAAAGCCAAAATTAGCTTATAAATTTTGGATATTTTAGGAAGCAAAAACTATTTATCGCGAACAATCTTACAACAGGCAGAATAATGGTCGGAGGGTTGGCCAGGCGCAGCGATAGCGGGATTGCCAGCGTTAAGAAGTTATGCAGTGCATAACTTTAGCGCTCGGCAATGAGCCTCTGGAGCATTAGCGGCCCTGAGGCCCTCTCCAATTTTAACCGCGGTTTTTGCCTTGCCAGCGTTAAGAAATTATCCGGTGTATAATTTTAGTGCCCGGCAATAGTTCTTTATTAGGATGCTTGCAAAAAATCGCCTAGGCTGGCCAAGAGTTTTTTGGTTACTTTTTGGCGATCCAAAAAGTGACGTAATAAACTCCGTAAATTTTCCTAATCAATATTCTCCTGTTTTTTTGCCTTAATGCAAAGAACCAAAAGATCACATCAATCCCTTGAACTCACTTTCAAATACCGTCTCATTATGCGTAAGCGGATGTTTAATGATCAATTTAGCTGCATGCAATGCAATTTTATTTGCAGAATAGGTTTGCGTTGAACCATATAAGGCATCGCCCAAAACCGGGCATCCAATACTTGCCAGTTGCGCGCGTATCTGATGAAATTTGCCGGTATGTAATTGTATATCCCACAAAAAATAATTCCCGAAAGGTTTAACGCTGTATTCCAGTTTTATTTTTTCTGCAAATGGAGTTCCTTCGTCAACCAATTGAGCTTTCTTTTTTTCTTTGCGATGCCAGTGCTCTAACAAACCTTGGTTTTGTTCAGGGCATTTATCCGTAAGCGCCTGATAGTATTTTGAAACTTCGCGTTGTGCAAATTGCTCGCTCAAATTTCGTAAATGGCTTTTATCCTTTGTAAAAAGCACAATGCCGCTCACTGGTCGGTCTAAGCGATGCAAGTGCTGCGCATATGGTAGTTTCTCACCGCTCTTTTCTTTAAGATAGTTTTTTACTTGCTGTAATAAATTAGGAAAATTGTTGCGGTCGGGTTCCACCATTAAACCGGCAGGTTTATTGCACACCAAAAGTATATTGTCTTCGTAAATTATCTCCGGCGCCATTATTATTTAACGCTTATTTCTTAGCATCTAACTTTAAAGATAGGTGTTTTTGTCTACATACAACATAAAAAGTCGCCCTGTAATAGGTGTTACGGAAACAATTTTGTATATTTGTTCATATACAAAAATCATATGAAAAATTTAAAATACGTAGTTCTGTTATTATGCGCCCTTAGTTTCTTTGGTTGCAAGAAAAATCAATTAGGCGGTAAGTCTAACATCAAAGCAAAAGTCATGCATCACGATAAGGCGATCCCATTTGCTCGTGTCTACATAAAATTCAACGCTAAAGAATTTCCGGGAAAAGACATTAGCGTATATAATACCTATATCGATGCTGATCTTAACGGTAATTTCCTGATCAGTAATATTTATCATGGTGATTATTATTTTTATGCAGTTGGCATCGATGATGCGCTTATTGCACCAAATAACATTGTAACTGGCGGAACCGCCCTTACCGTGAAACGCTTTAAAGAAGTAACCGGCTTTATAGTTCCTGTAACAGAAGATTAAAAAGTTTATTTCGAAAACAAATATTAAGAACCTCGGTGTAAAAGCCGGGGTTTTTTGTTGGTTAAAATTGAATCACAGTTTTCTCTTGCATCAATGCGTATGATACACATCAATCTTCGGGCAACTATTATTTAGCTGAGCGTTTTACTAAAGGTAGATTTCTTCAGGAAAGTAAGCACATAGCGCTATGTTTAACTCACGAAGTGATATGTGTCATAAACGACGATTTAATGACTTCCATCATAGAACTTCAATTTTGTACCTGATAACTTTGACAAAAAAAGAACCATGAAAAAAAATCTACTTACTCTGTTAGCCGTTTTCACCCTTACTGTCTCAGCACAAGAAGGTGGTAGAAAAGACGGCATTATTGAAACTACTCCAGCTAAACACATATCACCAATGGGTGCAGGCGAGGACAAAAGTATTGAACCTGTTAACCTTCACGTTAATAATAAGGAAACCTCTACGCAGTACTTTAACGATGTAATTATCGAAAGCTCTACCCTGGATCAGCGCGATGTAAAAATTTCATCGGCTTTTAACGGTTGGCTGTATGCAGCCTATTCAACTTCTAACACGGTTAGTGGGGCTGGTGGTATTACCATTAGAAGATCAAAAAATAATGGTGTTACTTGGAGTACGCTTACAACTGTTACACTTAGCGGCTCGAAGATAAGTGCATTTGATATCGTAGTGGCCGGAACAGACACAAATAACTTGACATTGTTTAATGTTGGCGTTAACAATAATATTTCAGGCGGAACCTATATTCTATACTTTGATAAATATAATGCTACTACAGGAGCCTTTATTGGAAATTTTTGCAGTAATAATAACTACGGAACAAGAAAAGTGTATGATGTTTCTATTGCAACCGATTATAGATTTCCTGCTGTAGGCTCATCTCCATATAGTGTTGGTGTTTTATATTCCGTTTATAGCACTTCAAAAGATTCGATTATTTTTGTGACTTCGAATAATGGTGGTGCAAGTCAAACCGCAAGACAAAATATCGCTTCAACGAGTTTATGGAATCGTGGTGTGTCGTTAGCATATGGAAGAAGCTCGAATTGGAGTAACGGACGTTTTTTTGGTGTTTGGGAGCAATTGTCTTCATCAACTGCTCGTAATGGGAACATTTTTACCTCGCGTTCTGCATCCTCAGTAAGCGGTCCTTGGATAGCGAATAAAAACTTGGATTCAACTCAAGCTTCTATGTTAGGAAACTGTCGTAACCCTGATATTGCCGTACAATATAATAACCTCATGAATGATAGCAGTAGCATAACAGCGGCAGTTGTAGTAGAAAGAGATTGGACAGGAACAGGTTCTGATTATGATGTTATTGGATTTTATAATAAAAATGCGGCAGGTAGCAATTATTGGAAGTATTTTGGCATCGTGAACACCTCTGAAAAAGATAATTCTCCTGACATGATCTTTGATCCCGGAAACAATAACTTTTTAGCAGTTTATCACGATTCAACCAATCACAAATTACCATATTGCATTAATGATATGAATATAAGCAATCCTACTACTTGGGGTTACGTTACAACTCAGTATAACGACCTTACTACAAATATTATTAGCCCGTTTCCAAGGGTAGATATTAATCCGGTGAGTGTGAAAACAGTTCATGTTTGGAACTCAGAAGGAGCAGGCGGGAAAGGTGTAGCTTTATTTGATGCAGAAAACCTTTATACTTCGGTTAAAGAAGTTACTGAACCGAGCATTTCAAGCAATGTGTATCCAAACCCTGCAAGTACTGTAGTTAACCTGAACTTCGAACTAAAGAATCTTCAGGATGTAACTATGGAGGTAATAGATACTAAGGGTAATGTTGTAAAACAAGAAGTATATTACGGCCTTAGTAATGGCTCAAACCGTAAAACAATTAATATTGCGGATCTTCCGGATGGAATTTACATTTTAAAATTAAGCTCAGATAAAGTAGCATTCACCAAGAAAATAGTTAAGGTGAACAATTAATATCTGCCTGAATAATGATCTAGAGATCCCGCTGAAAAGCGGGATCTTTTTTTTGTATCTAGTGATGGTTCGTGTTTATAGTTCGTAACCCATTCAGCTTTTCATAGAGCCGATTATAGCTTCAAATGTTCGAGATTGACATTCGAGATAAAAACCACTATTAATTTATTAAACTCTTAGGTAATTTTTAAGATTGTTGCCAATGATTTCTCCCCAGCCGCTTGCAAATTTCTTTACATCAAGATCAGGATTATTTGATGCTGTAAAACTTTCGAGTCCGCAAAGTGTTAATTTCAATCTGGTTTTTCCATCTTCATCAAACAGTTCAAAACAAACCAGCGAATCTCCCGGGTAGCCATTTTAGCGCCATGTGTAGCTTAGTTTTTTCCCCGCGATCACTTCTTTAACTGTGCATAAATGCAAGTACGGATTTTCAGGGTCTTTACCGCCCGTAAATGAAAATTTGAAACTAACTTCGGTTTTAAATTCAGGCTCAGGACTTTAAAATGCAATGTTTTGATAATGTATAAAGGATGATTATGTTTTTCGCTGATAAAGAGTAAATTTGACTTATAACAAAAACAAAATGCAACTAAAAAGTAAACTTCCCAATATTGGCACCACCATTTTTACAGTCATGAGTGGTTTAGCAAAAGAACATAATGCCATAAATCTTTCTCAGGGCTTTCCGGATTTCGAATGTTCGCCAAAATTATTGGAGCTCGCGCATAAATACATGACCACCGGTTTCAATCAGTACGCACCCATGCAAGGCGCATTGCCTTTGCGGGAAAGAATTTCTGAAATGTTACAAACCTGCTACAAAGCAAATTACAGCGCCGATACTGAGATCACAGTTACTGCCGGAGCTACTCAGGGAATTTACACAAGCATTGCTGGCCTTATTAATAAAGGGGATGAAGTAATTGTGTTTGAACCGGCTTACGATTGTTATGTG
>JANYIQ010000064.1 GCA_025362575.1 Bacteroidia bacterium | reverse complement strand
TGCTCAGAAAATAAAAGACACAGAAAAAATAACCAATCACGATGTAAAAGCAGTTGAGTATTTTTTAAAAGAAAAAATGACTGCACTTGGTCTCGAAAGATCGCTGGAGTTCGTTCATTTCGGATTAACTTCTCAGGACATCAATAATACGTCCATTCCTCTTTCCTTAAAAGATGCTACTAAGAACACCTTGAATAAAAATCTGGATACGGTTGTTTCCAAATTAAAAGAACAGGCTAAGGCCTGGGAAAATGTAAGTTTGCTGGCTCGTACACACGGACAACCTGCGTCGCCCACGCGTTTAGGAAAAGAAATTTATGTGTTCGTTGAGCGTTTGCAAAAACAGATCGAACAGTTGAATGCCATTGCTTTCTCTGCAAAATTTGGCGGCGCTACCGGAAATTTGAATGCGCATTATGTGGCCTATCCTGATCACGACTGGATAAAATTCGCGAATGATTTTGTGAATGCAAATTTAGGTTTGTCGCGCTCTCAATTTACCACGCAAATTGAACATTACGATAACATTGCAGCTTATTGCGATGCTTGTAAACGCATTAACACTATTTTGATCGATCTGAGTCGTGATATCTGGGCTTATGTGAGCCTAGAATATTTTAAGCAGAAATTAAAAGAAGGTGAAGTTGGTTCATCGGCCATGCCGCATAAAGTAAATCCTATCGATTTCGAAAATGCAGAAGGTAATTTGGGAATTGCGAATGCCTTGTTCGAACATTTGTCTGCTAAATTGCCGATCTCACGTTTACAGCGCGATCTTACCGATAGCACAGTTTTAAGAAACATTGGTGTTCCGATTTCACACATGCTTATTTCAATGAAAAGCATTTTAAAAGGACTGGATAAATTGATCTTGAATGAAACCGTTATGCAGCGCGATCTTGAAGCTAACTGGGTAGTTGTGGCAGAAGCCATTCAAACCATTTTGAGACGAGAAGGTTACCCGAAGCCATACGAGGCATTGAAAGATCTTACAAGAACGAATGCGGTTATCACTAAAGATTCCATGCATGCCTTCATTGAAACGTTGAAAGTAAGTACTGAAATAAAAGCAGAATTGAAAAAAATAACTCCTCATAATTACACAGGTATCAACCCGAAATTTTAAATGAACAAAGAACGTATTTGGATATTTACTTTAAGTAAAGTTTTAAGCGAAGAGCAATTAAATGATCTTTCAGCTAACTGCAAGGCTTTTGTAAGCAGTTGGACAGCTCACGAACAGAAATTAAATGCTTCATTTGAATTATATCAAAATACAATGCTGATCTTTAAAGTTGATGAAGCACTTTATAATGCGAGTGGTTGCAGTATTGATAAATTAACTCACCTGGTTCAGCAATTAGAAAAAACCTTTTCAGTTGAATTATTGAATCGTTTAATAGTTGCCTATGAAGATTCAGGATCGCCAAAAGTAGTACATTCTTCTAAGATCAAGGAACTATTACAAAACGGAGATATTAACGAGAATACAATGGTTTTTGATAATACCATTTCCTCTTCTGAACAGATCTCTCAATGGAAAAAGCCGATTAAAAGCACTTGGTTAAGTAAGTATTTACCGATCCACTCGTTTTAATTGAAGATGCGAAGCCTTTTATATTTGTTTGGATGTTTAATTGTTTTAGGTTTAATCCTATTTTCCTGCACAAAAGATAAAGGCAGAGATCCGGAATTAGCCTTTTCAGATAAGGCCTTATTGGATAGTTGTAAAAACTCGATCGCTTTTAAATATTATAAAGATAAACCGGATTCAGTTTACACAGGAGTTCATGGTCCGCACGGGGCTTTTAAATTAAAGTTCAATAAAATTGCCTTCGCTGCCTTAACGGCTTCAG
The DNA here is from genome assembly GCA_025362575.1 of Bacteroidia bacterium. Classification (GTDB taxonomy): domain Bacteria; phylum Bacteroidota; class Bacteroidia; order B-17B0; family Aurantibacillaceae; genus JAHEYG01. Next base: position 1,421 of record JANYIQ010000064.1, on the reverse strand, counting down.
GAAAATTGCCTCTTACGGCTAAATTCCCTAATGGGGCAATGGTGGTAAAAGAAGTGGTTTCAGGCGGAGAAATAAGCCTTTTTGCACTCATGTATAAACATAATAACAGCTGGCTTTGGGCCGAAATTGAGCCAAATTCAAAAGTACTTTATAGCGTTAATAAGGAATCGTCGGTTTGTACCTCATGCCATAACCAGGCCGGAAACAGGGATTTAGTGACCAGTTTTAATTTCTACTAAGGCCTAATACATTAAAAAAATTTCATTTATTCAAATAATAGTTGTATACTTGTAAGCGTTAATGAATTCTGCATCTTCTTGCCGAATAAATAATCAAAAAAGTACATTTAAATAATTGTAAACCCTTACAAACTTGTTTCTAATTTTAAAAATCCGATAAATTTATGTTTGAAGTAAATGATTTAGGCGATCGCTTATTATCTGAATTGAAAGAAATCGCAAAACGATTTGATGTTGATTCAAAAGGGCTGTCAAAAGCTGATATTATAAAGCAGACTATGGCTGCTCAGAAGAAAGACCCAAAATTGGCAGCTAAAGTTTATTCCGAATTTTCGGTAAAAAGAGAAGCCGGTGAAGGTAAGCGTCCAAGAAAAGTAAAATTGGATCCGATCATTGAAGAAACACATCAGGAAACGGAATCGGTTCCTGTTGAAGAAGAATATGTAGCGCCTGTTGTGAATGAAGTAAGCGAAGTAAAAGAAGCTGAAGTAAAACAGGAAAGCAATGAATCTCCCAATTCTCACGGAATGAATGAGTCGAATCATGGAATGAGTGAGAGTCCTGAATTTAAAAAAGCTGAAAAAGTATATTATAATTTTGACGGAATTGTTTCGGCTGAAGGTGTATTAGAGATCATGCCTGATGGTTATGGTTTCATGCGTAGTTCTGATTACAATTATCTGAATTCACCCGATGATGTTTATGTTTCTCAATCTCAAATAAAATTATTCGGATTAAAGACCGGTGATGTTATCGTTGGTGGTATCCGCCCTCCAAAAGAAGGCGAAAAATATTTCCCATTAATTAAAGTTGAGCAGATCAATGGTCGCGAACCGGGTTTTGTACGTGATCGTGTTGTGTTCGATTATTTAACACCATTATTTCCTAACGAAAAAATTAAATTGACAGGTCACGCGCAAGAAACTTTGAGCTGCCGCGTTATTGATATGTTCTCACCAATTGGTAAAGGACAGCGTGGTTTAATTGTAGCTCAGCCTAAAACAGGTAAAACTGTTTTACTAAAAGAAATTGCAAATGCGATCGCTGCCAATCATCCTGAAATTTATTTAATTATTTTATTAATTGATGAACGTCCGGAGGAGGTAACCGATATGGCGCGCAGTGTAAAAGCAGAAGTTGTTTCTTCAACTTTTGATGAGCCTGCAGAGAAGCACGTAAAAA
>JANYIQ010000061.1 GCA_025362575.1 Bacteroidia bacterium | reverse complement strand
TTATTCAGATCCGTTTTTGGTTTGTGATAATAATCCAGAAAAATGGTGGTCTTAAAAAAATGTTTGGGTTCCTTTATTTTCTTTTCAGGAATTGTTTGGGCGTAAAACGACTGTTCAAGCAAGAAGCTTGAACAGAATACTAAAAAAAGGAGTATTAATTTCTGTGTACTTCTCACGAATCGTTACCGTTTCCTTTAATGGTTTTTATGATCTCCCGTTTAAAGTCATCTTCGGCTTTACGAAGCATTCCTGTTTTTTTGGAGCCTAATACTTTCTTGAACTTCTCGAAATATTCTTTCTGTGTATCTAATTCGCTCTGTTTTAATTTTAGTTCAGCATTCAAATAATCATCGGCATCTTTATCGCTTGCAAATTCGGTTACATTACCATAACTCTTTCTGAAACTCTTACGAAGCGATTTAATTTTATCGTTATACTCATTGTACAAAGGCCAGAAACTCTGGGCTTCAGGTGAACTGAGGTTTATCTTTTGAGTAATGAACGACACCCGAAAAGCCTCAACCTTATCTTTATCCTGGGCAATAACAGTTACATTAACGAAAACCGTTATCAACAAGATATATAAATATTTTAAATTAAATTTCATCTACTATATCATTAACATCAACATTCTCTATAACGTAATCTTCTTTTTCTGCTGAACTTGTTTCAGTATCTTTACCTTTTGCATCTTTATCAAGACTCTCATTCAAATTCTTACTCAAATTTTCTACGTTTACCATCTCCATTAAACTCTCATCATCCATTGGCAATAACTGATTATCTTTTAAAATATCTTTCCTATCTAAACAAGCTAAAGTATTACAATCATTGCTAACCACAACTTCTTTGGCATTGTAAATATAAAGTCCTAAACTTAAAACCAGCATGGCCGCTAAAGCATAAGCTGTTCTTTTGCTGAAAACTATATGTATCACATTATCAAAAATTCCCGTCTTATTTTTCTCAGCGAAAATTTTCTCACGAACAGTATGACTGAAGGTTTCAAAATAACCCTGAGGTACAGCAAATCCGTTTGATCTTTCAATGGTATTTAAGGCGGGGTATAAATTCAGTTCTTCAGCCCACTCTATTCTATTTTCAATTTGCGAAGCAGAAGTTTCAAAATATGATTCAGGAGTAATAAATGAATTTATCTTTTTAAGCTCAACTAATTTTTCGTAAGGGGTTAATTCAATTTTTACTTCGGTACTTAAAGAACTTTGTGCAAAGTAATGATCAGGGGTAACAAAAGGTGACTTTTTATCAATGGCAGACAATAACTTAAACTCTTTTAATTCGTCGGCCAACTCAATTTTCAGCATCATCTTTTGTGAAAAAGAGCTGAAATAGTTCTCCGGCAAAGAAAATGGGTTTTCCCCTCCTTGTCGGCCGGCAAGCTTGTTGTTTTCGGGGCTATTATCTTGGTTTTTGCTCATTATCAGGTTTTAGACGCTCTATATATTTAAAGGTTTAATGACTCAATAAAAATTCTTCTATTTTTTTTGCTGCTATGTGGTACGACGATTTTAGCGCTCCCACAGAGGTTTCCAGCACTTCGCTCATCTGTTCGTAAGGCGTTTCGTCGTAGTAACGCATGTTAAACACTATTCTCTGCTTCTCAGGCAAAGTCAAAATAGCTTGCTGAAGCTTCAATTGGATCTCATCGCCCTGAAAGAATTCATCACTTTCCAACGATTTACTTAACTGATATTCAATAGGATGCAATGAGGTTGTGTTTCTTTTCTGCTTTTGTCTTAAAAATGTCAGCGATTCGTTGGTAGCGATCCTGAACAACCAGGTATACAGTTGCGATTCCTCTTTAAAATTTTCTAAACCTTTCCAGATCTTAATAAAAGAGTTTTGCATCACATCATCAGCATCATCGTGATCGATCACAATTTTACGGATCTGCCAATATAATTTTTGCTGATATTTTTCAATAAGATGGTGCAAAGCCATGTTTCGGGAAGATTCTTCCTTATACATGTCAATTATTTCTTTATCGGAGTAATGGGCCACCTTATAGTTTAGACTTTTAAAATCGGAATAGGTTTAATCGGTCACTAATTCATTTAATTCGCACTAATTTAAAATAAATAGTTCAGTTTTTAGCCACAGATTTCACTGATATACACAGATTTTTAAATATTGTTGCTTATCTGAGGAAATCCGGGAAATCTGTGGCCAACTTTGATAAAGCTAAAGAAATTTATTTATTTTTAGCCTCATGTTCGATCTTAGAAAGTGGGAAAATATACACATCCCTTTGTGGCTGTTAAAAGACACCTGTTGGGTAATGGAATGGCGTTGGTTGGGCGTAACTATGATTGTACCGACAGTTCTGGTGGCCTTTTATATTTTAATAAAATCGTTTGGACATGTTGAATTTTTCATAAACCTGGCCATTGTATTCTGGATCAGCGCCAACTCTTTTTGGATGGCTTCCGAATTTTTTGGCTTTGTAGAGTATAAAAATTTGGCGGTTATTCCTTTTTCCTTGGGATTATTGTCGGTGACGGTCTTTTATTTGAAGTCGAGGATAATTAGTAAAGATTAGGATTTGGGCGTGCCCCTGCGGGTCG
>JANYIQ010000019.1 GCA_025362575.1 Bacteroidia bacterium | reverse complement strand
GTAAGATTATTTACCCCAAATTTGATTTGGTACTTCTGTTTGATTCGATAAGAAGATGAAATATCAATAAGTTGGTAAGCAGGAATAATTCCTGCAAGCGCAGCATATTCATTGTGCGCTGTGCTTAAATCACCCGGATCGTATTTTGAGTTGCTGGCATCGCCAAACGCGGAAGAAGTATAAGAATACTGAATGTTGAATGAAAGGTTTTTTAGCTTGTAATTCAACCCAACACGTTCAATGTTTTTAGGAGCGTATTCAACCGCGTTGCCTGTAAACTCACCTGAGACATAATGAGCATCCACATACGCATAGGAATTGTAAATGCTCAACCTTCCGTAGCGGGAATTTGAAATTAGACCATCCAAGATATTCAACTCAATGTATGTTTCAATACCCTTATGCTCTGAGTTGCCGACATTGGTTCGGAAAGCGTACAATGTAGTATCATACCTGTAAATTGTTCCAACCCTGTTTTTGTAATTGATGTAAAACAAACTGAAATCAAAATTCAAAATATTCTTCAGGCTTCCCCGGTAACCAACATCAACATTATCTGCACTAGCATCTTTGAGGTTGGGGTCGATTTTCGCAATCGTTCCGAAGGGAGTAAGTTCCGCATAGGAAACAGGACGATAGCTTTGGCTGTAATTTGCATAGATATTTGTTGTTTCGGAAGTTTTGAATTGCATACCAACTCCTCCCACTAAAAAAGTGCGGGTATGTTTTTGCATATTTACCAAAATATATGGGTTGGAAGCGTTCACATCTTTGTTTTCATCATAACCATCAGCAACCATGCTTAAATATTCATATCGCAATCCGGGCGTAATGCTGAATCTTTTTCCAAAGTGAAAAGTATTTTCAATGAAAGGCGCAATGTTGGTAGTGTAGAAATTCATGTTGCCACCCCAGGGTGAAGTGGTGGTGTAGTCTAAATTGCTTCCTGTTGTTCCATCAGCTCCGTGTTGCCGTTTGAGAAAAGAGTAAGCATAGCGTACTCCAAAAGCGAGTGTTTGTTTTTGCTGCAATAGGTTATACTTTGTAAGAAAACGCAGTTCGTTAGCGATACTTCTGAAATATTCATGTTCAACTTCTCGCGGAACATACGTTAAATCGGGCGTAATGCTGTCTTTTATTCCGGGGCCTCCGTCTTCATTCTTCCAAACCAAATCACGCTCACTGTATATAAATGAAGATTTAAAACTGAGAGATGTATTGTCATTTATTTTATAGGAAAGATTCGCTGCCAAAATATTCCACGGACTTTGAAGCCAGTTGCGGGAACGTAAAGATTGTTTAGGGTCAGCATTAAAAAGTGAATCGGTTAAACCGCCCGGCATACGGATTGTATTTCTGAGGGCTGAATATTCAAGGCCGATTTGAAATTTATCGGTTGGGTTGTATTTTATACTTGCGAAACCTGATAATTGATTTTGTTGTGAGTTTGAACGCCACCCTTCAAAATAACGGTATTGAATAAAGCCATAATATTTTATTTTTTTGTAAGTACCTCCAACGGAGGTGAAACTGTTAAACATATTGTAACTTCCAATTGTTTGCGAAGAAGTTACTTCAATGGGTTTGTTTGCTCCGTCTTTCAATTCGTAATTAATCATTCCACCTATCTGCGGGCCGAAAGCAAGCGAAGATGCCCCGCGAAGAAAGGTTATACTTTTCACGGCTTCCATCGGAGGCAAATAATATGCCTCGTTATATCCGAAAACATCTGCTGAAACATTGTAACCGTTTTGGCGCGTGTTGGTTTCAATGCTTTGATAAGGATTTAATCCGCGAAAAGCAATTCCGTTTGCGGTGAAGCCTCCGCTTTCAGTTTCAATGATGTTAGCCCCGGGAATTCTTCCTATAATCTGGCGTGTATTGTTGATGGCTTTATTTGCGTCCAAACTATCAATAACCAGCACTTCATTTTTCTTTCCGGCATAAATTATTTGACCATCATCATCTTTCATTCTGCCGATACCATTCATTGCCTTATAGCCTATAACAGAAACCTCTTTTAATGTATGAGTTGAATCTATAGTTTGTGCCTTACAAAGAAAAGTTGCAGAAAGTAGTAGGATTGCAGTAATTGGTTTTTTCATATTTAATTGTAGTTTAATAATTCCATTAATTGAGTTTTTAAATTTGATTTGGTCAATAGGATTTTGAATCCCGTCATCTCTTCATTGTAAAAAACAAAAAACGTCTGCGTTTTATTTATCCGGAAAACATATTTCTTACTTAAACGCGAGTGCCTTCCGCACCAGTTTGGTGTTGCATTCTCAAAAAAAGAATACATTTTTTTGTATTTGATAAACGAAGGAATGAACAGGATCATGGTTTTATAACTAAGCTGAAACTGCTTATTTCTTTTGGAATAGGAAACGCCTCCGGAAGACGTTTCGGCAATTATTTCAAGTCCCTTCATCTTTATTTTGTCCTTGATTAAAAAAATCAGGTTTATAAATAGCTGAATAAACACGTGTCATGTTCTTGTCTTCTTTTATCGAAAGTGTTTGAATAAAGTATTTTTCCTTCTCCGCAGTAGGTTTTTGTATTTGTTCATTTTTATTTTCTTCTTCTTGTTTTAACACGTTCAAATTATATTATGACGGGACAAAGGAAGGATTGAAAAAGAAGAAGCGCAATACCACAAAGTAGGTATTTAGAATAATTCTAAACAAAATTTATTGACAATCAAATGTTTATAGTATCCTTTTTTAAGGATAAGGAATGACTAAATATAGACCACTTATTGTCAAAACCATACCGCTTAGGAGAAAAGGTTAACCACTCATTTGATTTTTCATAATATTGCAACGCGATATGGAAAAAACAAGAACGTGTGAAATATTCGTTGATGAATATGGTATCCTTCGTGTAAAAATTTTAAACGGCGTAACTATTGATCATGAAGATGTGATTGATAATTTTGTAGTGGCAAGGCATCTTACCAAAGGGAGACCGATTTTGAAACTGATTGATGCAAGTGGCTATTGGAGAATCACTAAAAAAGCCCGTGCTTTTGCACTAAAAGAAGATTGTCCTGAAAGAACTATTGCGAAAGCTGTTCTTGTTAATGATTTTATTAGCAAAATGATCAACATCATTATAATAAAAAGAAGGAAACCTCAAATACCTATCAGGTTTTTTATATTTGAAAGCGAAGCTCTTAAATGGCTGAAGTCATTTCAACAGAAGTAATATGTTTTAAGTAAAAGCCAATTTTATTTTTTAAAATATTGAAGTCCTTAAATCATTTCCTGTCAAATGAGTCCGATAAGTAACTATTGATTAAGATCACTTTGTTGAATGATCAATGTCATAAAATGATTTATCAATTGGAATTAGTATTGTCACTCTATATAGAGGAAAAATATTACCCCTAATGAAAAACATAAATCAGTTAATGCAGGAAATCATCAAGCTTACAACGGAAATAGAGATCAATTATCCTGAACTATATAAATACCTTGATGAAACTCCCCTCTTTATAAGTAATTCACCGCAGCGAGATATTTCTACCGTTGACCTTGAAAATTACTTGAACACTTTAAAAGAGCAATTACAGGATCATATTAAGACGCATACTAAAGGTGCTCAGGAAATCGCATCAACGACCTAAATATTATATGAAGTGTTGCAGAACTTATGGTGCATTCTCCATGTCCGTTACTAATAGTGCCTTCCATGACTAACTCCAAGAATTAAAGAAAAAATGAAAGTAGCAGTGTTTAGCACACATAGGTTTGAAAGAGAATATTTAGAAAAAACTCTTGATGGAAAGCATGATACGAAGTACATTAATAGTCCCCTTTCTATTGAGACAGCTTCTCTTGCGGAAGGGTATGAAGCCGTTTCCATATTTGTTAGTGATAATGCCTCTACTGCCGTACTACAAATTCTTGGTAAGATTGGAGTAAAATTTCTTGTGCTTCGTTCCGCAGGTTACAACCATGTTGATCTTGAAGCGGCAAAAAAATTGAATATAAAAGTCGCTCGTGTGCCTGAGTATTCGCCTTATGCAGTTGCTGAACATACTGCTGGATTAATGCTTGCATTAAATCGCAAACTTATACGATCGCACAATCGAGTAATGGAACAAAATTTTTCCTTGGATGGATTAGTTGGATTTGACATGCATGAAAAAACGGTGGGCATCATAGGTACGGGTAAGATTGGGAGTGTGGTTACCAAGATAATGAATGGATTTGGCTGTCGTATCCTCGCGTTTGATAAAATTGAAAACCATGAGTTAAAGAATAAATATGGTGCTCTTTATACGGATTGTGAAACTTTGTGCCGGGAATCAGATATTATAACACTTCATGTTCCATTGACACTGGAAACAAAATATTTGATAGATAAAAGCTTCATTTCAAAAATGAAAAAAGGTGCAATGCTGATTAACACCAGTCGTGGAGCATTAGTATGTACAAAAGATATTATTGATGCTCTAAAAAACGGACAAATCGGATATTTCGGAATGGATGTTTATGAAGAAGAAGAACATTTATTTTTTGAGGACCATTCTGAAGATATTTTACAGGACGAAACAATCGCACTTTTAATGGCATTCAAGAATGTATTGGTAACAGGGCATCAAGCTTTTCTAACAAAGGAAGCATTACGAAACATAGCAGTCACAACTTTACAAAATCTCGATTGCTTTGAGAATGGAATCAAAACCAATAATGAATTACTTGTATAGAAAAATTTCACTTATATTTTTTTTGCAATTCAGTTTCAGGCACTCCATCACATACACATGATTTCACATCACTTCATCATCATATACACATGGGATACATCATGGTTACACCATAAACCCTGCATTAAATCCCTGCCCTTTTTTGCTACAGTTACTTTACCGAATTAAACAACTATTAACCGCTAAGTATAGCACTTAACGAAATGAAATAATTTTGAACGATTCAAAATAATGAGCGTTGAAAATTAATAATTGATAACGGCTTTCAAACTTTCGGAAAGCCCCCAAAACCATTGTCCTACTTTCGCTTCCGATGATGAGGGCAAATTCAATAAGTAATAAATTCGTCTGTTTTCGGCAATGTCCGCCAATAAATGATACTTAATTCTTCGAGAAATTGGGACTATAAGAGTATGCACTATTTGTTTGAAACATCCTAATCTATTCGGCTTTATCTGCGGGAGTAGATAACTATTGCCCAATGTAGGAGGTGCTTCCAAACACTGTACGTAATTTTTCAATCGAATTAAAATGCAAAAAATAACTAACGAAAATATTGACTGGACAAGGGATTCAGATATAACGGTGGAGGAAGTGAAAGCAACTGAAGGGCTAAAACATTTAACCGATGAGCAGGCAGAGGAAGTGGTTGTATTTATAAAAACCTATTGTAACCTGATGTATAATCTCTACAAAAAACAAGTGGAGGATGAGCAACAAAAAATCATTTCCATAAATAATAACGAACAATTAAAAAATGCAGCATGAAAGAATTAGTCGTCTTCGATCAGTTTGCTAAAGGGCAATCCAAAGCCTTAAAGCGAACAAACAATTGTGTCATCTACACAAGGGTATCGAGTAAGGAGCAAGAGCAGGGTTACAGTTTAGATACCCAACGAAAAGCCTGTGAAGAATACTCGCGAAAAAATAATTACACCATGATGGGGCAATTTGGTGGAACGTATGAAAGCGCAAAAACGGATGAGCGAAAGGAATTTAACCGAATGCTCTCTTATGTAAAAAAATGCAAAGAAAAAATCACTTACATAATTGTTTATAGTGTAGATAGATTTTCCCGGTCGGGAGCAAATGCTATTTATATAAAAGACCAATTACGAAGCGAAGGTATTTTCCTTGTGGCGGTAACCCAACCCGGAGACGCTTCAACTTCAAGCGGGGACTTTCAACAAAACATTCAAATTATTTTCTCGCAGTATGATAACCAACTTCGAAAAGAAAAATGTATGGCCGGAGTTAAAGAAGCATTAATGAGAGGAGAATGGTGTCATAAAGCCCCCTACGGTTATGACGAAGTTATTGTAAACGGAAAACGAAAAATTGTAATCAACGAAAAGGGCAAACTTTTACAAAAAGCATTTTATTGGAAAGCAAACGAACGGATAACGCATGCACTTATTTCAGAACGGCTTGCTGAAAGAGGATTGATCTTGGATGAGAAACGTTTATCAGGTTATTTTAGAAATCCTTTTTACTGCGGCCTGATGGCACATTCTGCTTTAGGGGGAAGTGTAGTAGAAGGTAATCACGAAAGAATGATACCGAGAGATGTTTTTCTGAAAGTGAATGATATTTTAAAGGAAAATAAATACGGTTATTCCTGCCATGAGGAAAATGAAATCATCCCATTAAAGGGTTTTTTGAAATGCGGCCATTGCCATCAACCAATGAGGGGCTATATTGTAAAAGCGAAGGATATCCCCTATTACAAATGCAACACCAAAGGCTGCTGCAATAATAAAAGCGCAAAGGAATTACACAACATTTTTGAATCAGGATTGGAATACTTAACCCTTGACGGAAATGCAGGCGTAAAATCGCTTGTGGCGAAACAAGTGGTAACAACCTATAACAATGCCAATAAGGAGAAAGAAGGCGACAAAGAGGCTGTAAAGCGGCAAATAGTTGAAGTCGCCAAGAAACTTGAAAGATTAGAAGAACGCCTAATTTTGGAGGAGATTACCCTTGAACTTTACAATAAATATTCAGCAAAGCTGAAACTCGAAATAGTAGAAATGGAGAGGGGCTTACTAAAAACCGTAAAAAAGGTGTCGAACCTTCAGGATTGTGTAAAACAAGCATTGGAGTTTTGCGCTAAACTCCCGACAGTGTGGCGTTTGCTGGCATACAAGGATAAACAGATATTCCAAAATCTGCTATTTCCGGAGGGAATTAGCTTTAATAAAAAAAATGGGGAGTGTCGAACCAATAAGATAAATTCGGTGTTCCTCTACATCGCCCAACTGGTGCGGGATGTAGCCAAAATAAAAATGGGGGAGTCAAAATTAATCTTTGACATCCCCCACTTGGTGGGCCTTGTTGGAATCGAACCAACCACCCACAGATTATGAGTCTGTTGCTCTAACCGAATGAGCTAAAGGCCCGTTTTATTAAAAAACGTTGGTTTCTTGCGAAACGGGTAGCAAAAATAGATATTTGCATAGATATTACAAAGTTTTATGCAAGGTATTAAGAATGTGATCTTTGATCTGGGTGGAGTTATCATTAACCTCGACCTTAACAGAACCATCAATGCCTTTAATAAGCTTAGCGATAATCCTTTTGAGAAAATATATACCCAAGCCTCTCAGATAGAGTTGTTTAATTCACTCGATGAGGGCAAAATATCGGAGAAAGACTTTTTTTCTGAACTCAAAAAACAAATTAATTTTTCGGGTAAAGACGATATGCTTCTTAATGCCTGGAATGCCATGTTACTGAATGTGCCTGAAAAACGCCTAGATGTTCTTGTAGAAATGAAACATAATTACAATACCTTTTTACTAAGCAATACTTGCGAGCCACACATCAAAGCCTTTGAACACGATCTTTACAATGAACATGGCGTTAAAAATTTCGACGATTATTTTGATAAGGTTTATTACTCTTGTCGTATTGGTTTACGCAAACCAGATAAAGAAATTTTTGAACTTGTATTAAGCGAAAATAATATGAAACCTGAAGAAACAGTTTTTATTGACGATTCGGAACAGCACGTTAAAGGCGCCGGGCTGTGTGGCATCAATTCCTTTTTACTTGAAAAGAACAGAGAGATCGGCGACCTTCTAAAAGAACTTAAGCTTTTATAAACCTCATCACCTCATCAAAGAACTCATTTGGTTTTTCGGCATGTATCCAGTGCCCTGAATCTTTAATGTTGCTTAATTCATAATTCGGGAAACGCTTTGCTATTTCAGGCAGATCTTTTTCCTGAACATAATCTGATCTTTCGCCGCGAATGAAAAGTGCTTCTGCATTACTTTTTTTATCCGGCACCTCTTCTCCAACATGATGATACTCTTCGGTAATTACTTTTAAATTAAATCGCCAGTCCATTATGTTGTTGGCGCTATCTTTCCAATAAATGTTTTTCAGAAAAAATTGTTTCGTTCCAAAATCAGGAATGTGTTCGTTCAAAATGGCTTCGGCTTCCTTACGTGTTTTTATTTTCTCGAAATCAACGCTGTTCAAGGCTTCCAGTACTTCGGTATGATGTGATGGATAAGCGCGCGTTGCAATGTCTGCAACAATTATTTTTTTTGCAATACCCGGATGATCCAATTCAAAGAACATTACCGTTTTTCCGCCCATGCTATGGCCCAACAAGATCGGATCATTTATTTTATGATGCTCGATGAAATTATAAAGATCTTGAGCCATGGCATTGTAGGTCCAAACCTCATCATGAGGCGATAAACCATGATTACGTTGATCCAAAACAAATACATGGAAATTATTTTCGCCAAAACGCTTGGCAAGAGTATTCCAGTTATCGCTTTGGCCAAATAAGCCGTGCAAAATAATTAAAGCTTGGCCTGAGCCGTATTCTCTGTATGCTAACTGCATGTTGTAAAATTAAGATTTTTATCCGGTGGCCCAATAGAACAATATGCGAGCAAAATAACTCAGATAAAAGGTATTTACTCGAGTTTTTTTGAGGACTGCGTGAGCGATTGCAGCGAATACCCCGCAGTGAAGCGAAGCGGAACGAGGAGTAGTAGCGAAAAGCGCGGCCCGCAGGGCACGCCCATCTCCAGGCATCCCAACGCTTCGGAACAGGACAACAGCGCTATTTTTAACATATTACCAAGGTTTGTTTTTCAGATAAATTTTTATATATTTGTTATACACGTTTAAAAACATAAGCATGAAGAAAAATTATTTTTTTATTGGATTAGTTTCTTTTCTCTTTGCAACCACAATAACAAATGCACAATGTTTCAGAAAAGGTACATTAATTGTTGGCATATCTGAAGGAAGCACAAAAGCGTTTTATTCAACTTCCGATATCAGCACGCCAAAACCAACACCGGTTAAAAAGAAATGCATGGATGGCGTTCGCGACCCACTGGTAATTGAGTATGGCGTATCGAACCGATGGAGTATAGGATTAACTTCAGGCAACGATATTTTTACAGTCAACTCAAATGATTTTTACGGTTTCAGTACAACCAGCAATAAAGTTGATGTAAAAACTTCGGAACTTACTTTTGATGTGAATTATCACTTTTACGTTAGCAAAAAATTAGACCTATCCGTTTTCTCCGGTTGTGGTGCCTTTTCGGTTGCTGTTAAGGGTAACGACAATGATAATTACTATAATTATACTGCCAATGGAAACATTGTTCGTGTTGGAACCCGTGCCAGATATTATTTTTACAAACGACTTGGTGCTTTTGGAATGGTAAGTTCATATAACGGCAAATCGAGTCCAAAAGACGTTCGCGGTAACACAGTTGGAAACAACTACTCTACTAAGATCAACGGTTTTGCTGTAGAAATGGGACTTTGTTATCGGTTTTTCTAGATCAAAATTACCTCATAAATTTTCATAAAACCCTGCTCCAATTAGGCAGGGTTTTTCGTTGAATTCCCTATAATTTTAGTATTTTTAAGGCTTTATTTAAGAAACTTTTATGCAGAAAAAATACGATGTGGTTATTATGGGAGGAGGGCTTGCCGCACTCACTCTTTCGATACAGCTTAAGCGTAAAAAACCGGAGATCTCTATTTTAATTCTCGAGAAACGGGAGACTGCTGCGGCAACCGCTGCTCATAAAGTTGGTGAATCAACTGTAGAGTTAGGTTCGCATTATTTACGTGAAGTTTTAGATCTGAAAGGATATTTAGAAGAACATGAATTACCTAAACACGGACTTCGCTTTTTTTTCAAGAACAATACAAAAGAAAACATTGCTTCACGCGTTGAGTTAGGTCCGCGCGAACGTTTACCGGTGCCAAGTCACCAACTTGATCGCGGCACATTAGAAAATGAATTGATTCGCCGCACCCGCGAAATGGGAACAGTTGTTGAATTAGGTTGTCGCGTAAAAGATGTTGTTTTTTCTCCGGAAGGAAATGAAGTTACATACATACAGAATAAACAGGAATTAAAAGCAACAGGTAAATGGTCTGTTGATGCATCGGGCCGAGGAAATGTTTTAAAACACAAATTAGGTTTTAAAAAAGACTGGGATCATGATGTGAACGCAGTTTGGTGGCGTGTAAAAGGTGTTGTTGATATTGATGACTGGACAGAAGATAAAACCTGGAAAAACAAATTGAAGCCCGGCTTGCGTTACTTAAGCACCGTGCATTTTTTAGATGAGGGGTATTGGTTCTGGGTTATTCCTTTAGGATCAAAGAACACCAGCTTAGGTATTGTTGCCGATCAGAAATTACATCCTTTTGATACCATTAATCAATATACAAAAGCGATGGAGTGGTTAAAAAAACATGAGCCGCTTTGTTACGAAAAAGTAAAACCTTATGGTGAAGATGAAGGCTTGCTTGATTTCTTAATTTTAAAACATTTCGGTCATAATACACAACGCGTTTACGACGCCACTGAACGTTGGGCTACAACAGGTGAAGCTGGTCCGTTCTTAGATCCGTTCTATTCACCCGGCACCGATTTTATTTCGATGAACAACACTTGGTTGTCGGATCTGATCTTAAGAGACATGGCCGGCGAAGATATTGCGCTGCGCACTTTAATTTACGAGCAAACTCACTTATCATTGTTTGAAAGCTGGACCTGCATTTACCAAAACAAGTATCAGTTAATGGGTTCAACGCAAATTATGGTCGTGAAAATTTTCTGGGATTGGGCAGTGTATTGGTCGGTTCTGGCTTTGTTATTTACAAATAATGCATTTACTGATCTTAAATTATTGAAGGAGCTTTTCGCTTCTTCCAACGGATTGGGACGAAAATTCACTGCCTTGCATAAACAGATGCAGGATTTTTTTATTCAATGGAAACCTTACGACACTGAAATTTTTTCTGACAGATACATTGATCCTTTTGATCTTGAATTCTTACGTAAGTTTCAGCAAGGCATTGATGAACAGCATGGAAGTCCTGAGAAATTAGTTGAAAGGGTTTCTCAGAACCTGGAAGTTCTTGAAAAAGTAGCTTCAGAAATTTTTAGGCATGTTAGTAAGCATGTTAAAGGAACTTCGTCTACTATGAAAGTCAACCCATACACCATAACTTTAAATGACGATTCAACCGATACACAGAGTACTGATGCACTTGCTTTTGACGAGGCAATTGCAAAAGACGTAAGCATAATGTGGTTTTACAAAAAAGAACAATTAGCATAAGAACGCCCAATTTATTTGAATTAAAAAACTATGAGCTCCGGAGTATATATAACAAAAGCAGCGAAATTTTTACCAAACCATCCCGTTTCCAATGATAAGATGGAAGCTTATTTAGGGATGATCGATGGCATTCCTTCTAAAGGAAAAAATTTAACACTTAGAAGTAATGGAATTAAAACCCGTTATTACTCGATCGATATTGATGGGAAGTCAACGCACTCTAATGCAAAAATGACTGCTCTTGCCATTGAAAAATTAACAGATGATTCCTTTAAACAAAGTGATATTGAACTTTTGGCGTGCGGCACAACCTCACCCGATAATTTATTACCCTCGCATGCAGTAATGGTTCACGGCGAATTGAAAGGCGGCGAACCAGTAGAATTAGTTTCAACTGCAGGCGCTTGCTGCGCCAGTATGCAGGCATTAAAGTACGGTTACAATTCGATTTTAGCGGGAAGTACAACTAATGCAGTTTGCACAGGTTCCGAAAAATTATCGTCTTTGATGCGCGCCGAACATTTTGAAAAAGAAACAGAACGATTGGCTGAAATGGATAAAAATCCGATCATTTCTTTTGAAAAAGATTTTTTACGTTGGATGCTGTCAGATGGTGCAGGTGCTTTGTTGCTTGAGAACAAACCCCGTAAAACCACGTCTTTAAAAATAGAATGGATAGAGATCAAATCTTTTGCCAATCAATTAGAAACTTGTATGTATGCAGGTGCAGAAAAGAATGAAGATGGAAGCACAAAAGGCTGGAAAGAATATTCATCTACCGAATGGTTACGTAAATCGATCTTCGCCTTTAAACAGGATGTGAAATTGCTTGGAAAAGAGATTGTGCCCATTGGAACTAAATTTCTGAAAGAGATATTAGATAAAAGAGGTTTTGATGTTTCTACTATCGATTATTTTTTACCGCATTTATCCTCTGAATTTTTCAGAACAAAGATCGCCGAAGAAATATTAAAATACAATATTCAGATACCGCAGGAAAAGTGGTTCACCAATCTAAGTTATGTTGGGAACGTTGGATCAGGCTCTATCTTTATCATACTTGAAGAATTAATGAATTCCGGCAGACTAAAGTCGGGACAAAAGATCCTATTAATGGTTCCTGAAAGTGCAAGATTCTCTTATTCTTATTGTCTTTTAACTGTTTGTTAATTTTTTAGAATGAAAAAAGAAGATGTGCCACAAGATCCTTCTGCTTTGGTAGGTGTTACCCGTGATGTATGTTATGTAAAGGATGCCAACGGCAAATACACAACCGATCTTAGCATTGGTTGGGATGTAAAAAAACAAGCTCTTGATAATGCCTGGGATGATATTCACGAACGCGTAAAAGAAGCCGCCTTAAAAGTTAAGAATGGTGAAACAAGTCCGGTGAACTATTTTATGGAACTAAAATTAATGGATCTAACATTGTTGTCGGGTTATACCGGTTTTTGGAAATGGACCATTAAAAGACATTTCAAACCATCGGTGTTTAAGAGTTTAAGTGAAAGTAAATTGAAAAAATACGCCGAAGCATTTGACATTAGCGTAGACGAACTAAAAAAATTCAATGGATAACTCAATTTTACCTTACAAACATATTCAAACAGCTCACTGTGAAAATGGCGTGGCTACAGGCCTTTTAAGGCATCACGGTTTAGATTTCATGACAGAACCTTTGATGTTTGGTTTAGGCTCAGGAATATTTTACATACACATTCCTTTTTTAATGGTGAATGGCGGGCCTGCAATTTCATACCGAAGTATGCCGGGATGGATCTTTAGCAGAGCTAGTAAATTGTTAGGAGTAAAAGTAAATCGTAAAAAATTCAGCAGCGAAAAAGAAGCTTACGATTATCTCAATAAACAAATTCAATTAGGAAACCCGGTTGGATGCCAGGTTGGAGTTTATAACTTGCCATATTTTCCACCTGAATACCGCTTTCATTTTAATGCGCATAATTTAGTTGTTTACGGTAAACAAAATGGAAACTATTTAGTGAGTGATCCGGTGATGGAAACAGTTACTACACTTACTGAAGAAGACATGAGGAAAGTACGTTTTGCAAAAGGACCATTAGCGCCAAACGGACATGTTTATTATCCTGAAGATGTAAAGCCTGTATCAAAAGAACATTTGCAGAAAGCTTTGTACAAGGCTATTCAGCGCAGTGCATTTGAGATGATACATATTCCCGGACCAATAGCCGGTGTTGACGGAATAAAATATACTGCAAGACAAATTCGTAAATGGAGAGATAAATTAGGAGTTCGTAAAGCAGGTTTATACCTGGGGCAAATTGTTCGCATGCAAGAAGAGATTGGAACCGGCGGTGGCGGTTTTCGTTTTTTATACGCTGCTTTTTTAGAGCAGGCCAGTAATTATGTAAATGATGACAGGCTGTTGAAAGTTTCTGATGATTTTACAAAGGCGGGTGATCTGTGGCGTGCAAGTGCAGTTCAAATGGGCCGTATTTATAAAGGAAGATTGGATGATCAGAAATATTATTTAGAATGTGCAGACATGCTTGATGAAATTTCGGAAATCGAAAAAAATGCCTTCAAAAAAATGCGTGAAATAAAACCACGCTGATCTAAACAAATAAAATTTCC
Source organism: Bacteroidia bacterium (assembly GCA_025362575.1). Lineage (GTDB taxonomy): Bacteria > Bacteroidota > Bacteroidia > B-17B0 > Aurantibacillaceae > JAHEYG01. The sequence goes on along the minus strand of JANYIQ010000019.1, from coordinate 7,593 downwards.
GGAAATAAAAAACCCTCAGGCTTTCGCAAGAGGGTTTTGTCTTAAATTCAAAGATCTTTATTATTTGTAAGTGCCATTGCGTTCGGCATCTTTGTTGTGTTTCATAATTCTAAGTGACCAATAGGCCAATAAACCAATAACCACTACGCTGATAATTACATTAGGTCCTTGTCCTAATAATCTCATACCTTTAAAACACCATTGAAAAAATTCACCGGTTCCTTCAAAAATGTCGGTCCATGTAATCATTAAAGCTCTCATATTGGTTAAATTTTGTAAGTTTACAGTACAAATATAAAAATAATTATAAATCTAAAAAATTGTGATTGTAGGTCCGTTAAAAAAAGGTTTAAAAGGAGCATTGCCAACGATCATTTTGTTTTTTGCTCTGGTGATAAGCTCCACCTTATTTTCCGTAACTACCTATTCTTCAATTGATTCAAGAAATATTTTATATTCCCTTCTTCAAAAGAACGTTCATTCTCAAATTGTAATTTATTTGATAAATATTTTGTGTTTGAGCCTTGGAGCACTGCTTATTTCGATATTTACAATTAAACATGAAATTGTTGAGAAGCAAAACTACCTTCCCGCCTTTCTCTACTTATTTTTCAATTCACTCATCCTTACCAAAGATCTTGTACATCCTTCAGTTATTTCCAACATCTTTATTTTGCTTGCTTTAAATGCCCTTATCGATACTTACAGAATGGAATATGCTTTATCAAAAATATTTAATGCAGCTTTTTACACCTGTATAGCCATGTTCTTTTATCTGAATTACGCTTTCTTCATAGCGCTGTTCTTTATTACACTAATTATTTTACGATCCTTCAGCTGGCGTGAATTGATCATTGGCATTATCGGTTTAATGGCTCCTGTATTTATTTACATGTCTATCGGATATCTGGCAAACTTCAATTCGTCTGACTTTTTTAATAATCTTACTGAACTCATTCTGTTCTTTCAGAAGCCATTAATGTCTGAATATTATTATCCTGTTCTGATCTGCATGGTCATTTTACTATTATTGACAATTGCCAAACATTTAAGCGCCGGACTTGGCAGTAAAATTAAAACTCAAAAAACAATGGGGCTTATATACTGGTTCCTGCTGTTTTCGGTAGTTAATTTTTTCGCGAAGAACAATAACTTTTATTTTCCAACCATTGCCTCCATAATTCCGATAAGTGTTTTGTTTGGAGATTATTTTTATAACATCAGGCAATTAAAAGTGGCCAACACCCTATTTTTCTTTTTACTAGCGGGAGGCTCATTGTTAATATTAATGCATTTGAATGTGATCTAATCCTCAAGCATGAATAGCTTAGTTCGCGAAAATTACTTTACTTCTGAGACTATAGTGCCGCGATGAGGTTTATTGCTTTTATTGATACATTTAAATTTAATAATTAAACTTTCTGTCTTCATCGGCGTCTAATCATAAATGACCACTCATCTTAAATATATCTTTCATTTGTATAACCGCGCCGGATTTGGTATTTCGTATAAAGAAGCCTTGGCCCTATCTAACAAAAGCATGAAAGAAATTATTGATGGATTGTTTAGTGATTCCACAATGGCGACCTATCTTTCAGTTATTAAACCCAACGATCTTCCCAAAAGAAAAGACGCCATAAACAGCGGCATGAGCAAAAAGGAGATCAATAAGTTGATCCTTCAAAAAGGCGTTGAGTTAAACATGGCTTGGGTAAAACATTTAATGACTACCACCAATGCCATTCGCGAAAAACAAACTTTATTTTGGCATAATCATTTCGCTTGCCGCATCCGTAACCCTTATTTATTGCAAGAACTTAATAATATCCACCGCAAATTTGCTTTTTCCAATTTCAGAGATTTATTAGTGGAAGTAAGTAAGAGTTCGGCGATGCTGGATTTTTTAAACAATCAGCAAAATAAAAAAGAACATCCTAACGAAAACTTTGCTCGCGAATTAATGGAGCTTTTTACTTTAGGCAGAGGGAATTATACCGAAGAGGATGTAAAAGAAAGTGCCAGAGCTTTTACCGGTTGGAGCTATGATAAAGATACTTTTGAATTTCAATATAAAGAAAAACATCACGATTTTGGCGAGAAAACATTTTTAACCCATAAAGGCACTTTTGGTGGCGAAGACATTATTAATATGATAATGGATAATCGGCAAACGGCCATTTTTCTTTGTAGGAAATTGTACAGGTATTATGTGAATGAAAATGTAGATGAAGCTCGCGTAAAAGCGTTGGCCGAATTTTATTTTATGAACCAATACAATACCGAAATGCTTCTCAAAAAAATATTTATGGCTGATTGGTTCTTTGCCGAAAATAATATTGGAAGCAATATCAAATCGCCAATAGAATTACTGATCGGTTTAAGCCGACAATACCATATCAAATACAATAACGAAAAATTATTGATTCAACTGCAACGACAATTAGGCCAGGTTTTATTTTTTCCTCCAAATGTGGCAGGCTGGCCGGGTGGTAAAAGTTGGATCGATAGCAGTACTTTACTATTAAGAATGCGTTTACCTTCATTGGTTTTGAATAATGGCGATATCGATAATGATGAAAGAACAGATGATCCAGATGATATGTTTAACGAAACAAACGGCGAGCAAACCAATCAGAAATTCGGAACCCATTTAAATTGGATCGATATTTTAAAAGCGCACGAAGGGTTAAGTATCGAAAAATTAAGTGCGGCGATATTAGCAAAACAACCCAATGAAAAAATATTGAATACAATTAATACCGAAGCAGCTAACAATAAAAAAGAACAGATCATTAAGTTATTGTCTTTACCCGAATATAATTTATGCTAAATGGATAGACGAAATTTTATAAGATCGAGTGCGCTGACAAGTTCTTATTTGCTAATACCAAATTTTTTGAAGCCATTGGAGTATTTGGATATTAAAGGCAATAAGAATTTGGTCATTATTCAGCTATCGGGGGGCAACGATTGGTTAAATACAATCATTCCATTTACGAATGATATTTATTTTAAAAATAGAAATAAATTAGGTATTAAAGCCGATAAGGTAATTAACCTAAATAAAGAATTAGGTTTCAATCCTGCATTAGCACCATTAAAAGAGTTTTACGATGCCGGGCACATGTCTATTGTAAATAATGTAGGTTATCCTAATCCCGATCGATCGCATTTTAGAAGTATGGATATATGGCAAAGCGCCAGCGGTAGTAGCGAATATTTAAGTACGGGTTGGATAGGAAGGTATTTGGACAGTAATTGTAAGAATGCACATCAAGCCATTGAAGTAGATAATAATTTGTCGCTCGCCTTAAAAGGCGAGAAACTAAAAGGCATGGCCGTAAAAGATGCTCAGCAATTATTTAAACAAACCCAACTACCCTACTTTAAAAATATTGCCGAAATAGAAAAAAAAGAAACACTGAACGAAGATAACCAAGGTTATTTATACAAAACATTAATTGAAACGGTTTCCAGTGCTGAATATATTTACGAAACTTCAAAAACAAAAACAAATAGTTTCGATTATCCGAACACGGATTTTGGAAAGCAATTAAAAAACGTCGCCACATTTATTGAGAGCGGTTTAACTACCAAAGTATATTACGTTAGCTTAACCGGCTTTGATACGCATGTAGCTCAAATGAACAAGCATCAAAAACTATTAGAAATTTACGCAGAAGGAATTGCGGCCTTTATAAAAAATTTAAAAGGAATAAATAAATTCGACGACAGTTTGTTATTTACCTTCAGTGAATTTGGCAGACGCGTGGAAGAAAATGCCAGCGGCGGCACTGATCATGGCACTGCCGGAAACGTATTTTTATTCGGAGCAAACCTAAAGAAAAAAGGGATTGTGAATGAAGGTCCTGATCTTGCTGATCTTACAGATGGCGACCTCAAATATCATTTGGATTTCAGAAATATTTATGCCAACATTTTAAATAATTGGCTGAGCGCCGATGCTAATATACTTATCAATAATTCGGTTGTGCCTTACGAAATCGTTTAATTTTACTTCCCCAACTCTTCCCAAAACTCAGCTCCTCTTCGCGTATGAGGAATTACAATGGTTCCACCAACGATATTGGCTACAGCAAATATCTCGTAAATTTCTTCGGTAGTGCACCCTTGTTCCTTACATTTTTCCAAATGATACTTGATACAATCGTCGCAACGCAAAACCATGCTGGCAACTAAACCCAGCATTTCTTTTGTTTTAACGGGTAAAGCACCTTCTGAATACGTTTGAGTATCTAAATTAAATAAACGCTTAATTACCAAATTATCTTTTCCTAAAATGACCCCATTCATTTTAGCTCGGTAATCATTGAACTCTTTTACTGTATTGCTCATTTTGTTAATTTTAGAATTTTTGAGTTTTTGATTTTTAGATTAATTCTAAAAATCTACAACTCTAAAATTATTCTTACTTATCCTAATTTATATTTTTTAATAACGTATTTAGAAACAAAAATACTTATTTCGTATAACAGATACATTGGAATGGCTACTACCATTTGTGAAGTAACATCGGGACTTGGTGTGATAACTGCCGCCGCAATTAAAATTACGATAACAGCATGCTTGCGGTATTTACGCATGAAGTCGGGTGTTAATAAAGTCATGCGGGTTAAAAAATAAACCAGTACGGGAAGTTCAAAAATAATTCCCGACACTAAAACCATTGTAGATATCAAAGAAATATAATCATCAAAGGTATTGTTGGTCTCAACAATGCCACTCGATGAGACCTGATAGTTAACCAGGAAATTATAACTCATCGGGAATAATAAAAAATATCCGAAACTGATCCCGATCAAAAATAAAATGGAAGCAACTACAATAAAAATTCTTACCGGTCCTGTTTCTTTATCTTTTAACGCAGGCTTTATGAATTTCCATAACTCTAATAATAAAACAGGAAAGCCTAAGATCAATCCTACCAAAAAAGAGATCCACATGTGATTAAAAAATTGTTCCGATGCACTTAAAGTTTGAAGATGAGCCGGTTTAACAGTTAAGCACATTACATCGCCCGCTCCGATCTTATGGCCTAAAGCACAAAGAGCTCTATATGAAATAAAATCCTGGCGAAGCGGGCCAAAAATAACAGTATCAAAAACAAAATCATTCAAACAGAAGGCGGTAATAGCCAAGATCATGATCACGGCAGCACTGCGAACCAAATGCCAGCGCAAAGCCTCTAAATGTTGTAAAAACGACATTTCAGCACCTTCGCTCTTTTTATTTTCATTTCCGCCTAAAAGGGCCATAATTTGAGCTGCAAATGTACAACTACTGAGCGACATTCTAAAATGAGTGAGCTAAGGCTCCCAATGAGTAAACTGAGAATTTTTAACATTTAGTTTACTTACCTTCACGTTCCTAAACCCTTTAATCAACACTCTATGAAAATTAAAAATTTACTTTTAAGTACTCTTTTGGTTTGTGGATTTAATTCTGCAAATTTATTCGGTCAAGCACCGGTTGCCAATTTTTCAATTGCGCCTAACCCGGCTTGTATTGGACAAACTGTAACTCTTACAGACATGTCAACTAATGCCCCTACATCTTGGACATATACCATGATCGGAGGATTACCCAATACTTCAATATTACAAAACCCTTCTGTGACATATACTGCTGCGGGAACTTACACAATTGGACTTATCGCAAAAAACGGAACAGGTACAAGTGCGCAAGTGGTAAAAACCATCACTATTTCTCCTACTCCTACAATTAACATTAACCCCCCGGGTGCGCAAGCTTGTTTTGGCGCGTCTGTTAGTGCTACTTTTTTTGGAAGCGGTGCAACCACTTATACTTGGAGTACAGGAGCTACAACATCAACGCTTGCTGTTTTTGCCCCTACAACAACTACAACTTATACTTTAACAGGTAAAGGCCCAACTGGTTGCTTAGCTTTACCAAAAACTGCTACTTATACGATTAACCCTCTTCCAACAGTAACAGTTGTAGCTAATCCAACCGTAATATGCGGACCGAGCACAGCTACAATGACGGCCATAGCCGGTGGTTCTGCTCCGTTTACCTACTCATGGTCACCTGCGGGTGGTACTACCAGCGTAGCAATCACTCCGGTTCCATCAACTTTTTCTGTTGCAATAACCGATTCAAAAGGATGTAAAACTACCGGAACCATAACTATTGTTAACGGTACTATCCCAACGTTGTCTATCAATCCTACATCTGTTACTATTTGTCAGGGTACTTCGGCATCTTTAACTACAACAGGAACTGCTACTTCATTTACATGGAACACAGGCGCAACTACAAGTAGCATTGCTCCTAGCCCATCTGTAACTACAACTTACACTGTAACTGGTTATAACGGTCAGTGTACTCGCACAGCAACAAGCACTGTAAACGTTTTAGCTTCTACTCCAATTACTGCAGTTAGCTCAAGCAGCTTGATCTGTTCAGGTCAGTCAGCAACTTTAACTGCATCTCCAACGGGTACAATTCCTGTTCTTACTTATTCTTGGACAACAGGAACCTTAGGTGCTTCAACGGTTGTTAGTCCTACTACCACAACTACTTATACTGTTTATGCGGTAAACTCAAACAGCTGTGTTAGTGGTAACATTGTTACTCAAAACGTTTCTGCCTGTACAGGTATAAATGGAATTGCAGTTCAAAGTTCTTCTTTCGGTTTATATCCAAACCCTTCAAATGGTGATTTCACAGTTACAACACCCGATAGTTTTGAGAACAGTACTGTTGAAGTTTATAACGGATTAGGACAATTAGTTAGTCGTAACAAAGTTGTGAATTCAATTACTAAAATCAATATCGCTAACGAAGCTAACGGAGTTTATCATGTTAGAGTTATGCAGGATGGGAAACAGGTTTACAGAACAAAAGTTCTGAAGAACTAATCCCGAATCATTAATGTCATTAAGATCCCCGTTCTTTAATTAGGGCGGGGATTTTTTTATTTTTCTCATTGCGTGATAATGTAGATGCGGAGGAAGATGATTATGGGGTTCATATTACAGATGGTAACCAAAATGTGGTTTACTACTATAGCTAAATAGATTTTAAGGCAGACCTCGTTTCATAATATACCAATGGAGAGCAGTTGCAATCGAAAATCTGAATTATTAACACCCAAAATATGTAAGTGCCACGGTTGTGAAATGAAAGGATAAAAAGCTTGCAATCGCTTCAATTGTACCTTAAATTGGTATTATAAACCAATATAAAAATGCTTCAGCAACCAATTACAATTACTCTAACCAAAGAAACCCCAACTTCAGACAAAATAAACATTTGGTCAAAACGATATTTTGAAATTTTCATCCAAAAAGGCAATGTACATGTTATTTTAGTTAATGTTGGTGGTATTGATGAGAGGACATTATTTCAGAATTTTCACCATAAATGTGACTTAATAGAATATATTTCTGTTGAGTTCAAATCAGAAGATGCAATTGTAACATATATTCCATCCCTTTAGAAGTGCATAATTGAGGAGTGTAAATGAAAAAGCCCAGTTTCTTTCGATTCTGGACTTTTAAGTGTGTGAACCTATACTTTTCGAAGACATGAGAAGTTAAGGGAGAAATT
>JANYIQ010000289.1 GCA_025362575.1 Bacteroidia bacterium | reverse complement strand
CTGCCTTATTGGTGAAACTCTTTTCGCTGATGATGGTCTTTTCCATTCTATCGATCTCTTTACAGATACTACCTAAACTCTCTTTGTCGGTTGCACGGAAATATTTTCCTCCGGTCATCTCCGAAATTTTATTCATCGTAGGCTCATCAATATCTACATCAACATAACCATACTCCATTTCACCGTTCGGATAAATGGCAACCGGCTGCAAAGCCTTTCCTTTTGTACCAACACCAATGGTATAAACACGCGCATCGTAAGTTTTGGCAATATCAGCTGCCGTTAAAGGCGCAATTTCTCCAACATTACTTACTCCATCGGAGATCAAAATAATCACCTTACTCTTTGCCTTACTATCTTTTATACGTGCTACCGCATTCGCTAATCCCAAACCAATAGCTGTTCCCTGATCAAGCATACCCGCTTTAATTTCAGAGAACATGTTCTTAATTACTTTATGATCTACGGTTAAAGGACACTGTGTAAAAGCTTCTCCTCCAAAGATCACCAAACCAATTTTATCATTTGGACGCGCATCAATAAAATCTTTAAGTACATCTTTTGCAACCTCAATACGGTTCGGTTTAAAATCTTTTGCAAGCATCGAAAGCGAAACGTCAAAACTGATAACGATATCGATCCCCTCTGTTTTTACATCCTTCCAGCTGCTGCGCGACTGAGGACGGGCCAACGCCATAATGATAAGCGATAATCCTATCAAACGTAATGCAAATGTAGTATGACGTAACTTCGCCTTTAGAGAAGTTGATAGGCCTTTAAAATTATCCAGAGAAGAAAACTGCAATTCACCTTCGTAACGTTTTAGCTTGATCAGATACCAAACGATCATCACCGGCAGCAAAAGCAGCAACCAGAACCAGTGCTTTTCAGCAAATTGAATATCTTGAAAATAACTTATCACTTTTGCTCTTCTGTATTTAATGGTTGTTCTGAATTTGGTTCGGAAGGAGTTTCTTCTAAGACAATTTCTTCTTCACGTTTGGTTCCATTCACAAAATCAAATGCATTTTGCAGGGCCATGACATGTTCGTGCTCTATTGGAATTACTTTCGCGAATTTTACAAAATCAGAAAGCACTAACAATTGCTGCAATTTTTCTTTACTAAGCGGATCAACTACCTGAGATCTGAACGCTTTCACAATTTCGTCGGTAGTCAACTCCAAAGCATTAACACCAAAACGATTTTCAATATATAAACGAATGGCATCTGAAATGGAAGAATAATATTCTTTGGTCTTGTCTTCTTTCCAGACCGATTCCGTTTTAATTTTCTCTAATTCTGCAAGCGCAATAATGTGTGCCGGTATCTTTGGTTTTTCGAGTTCAACAACTTCAGGTTTCTTTTTAGTTAAGCGGTAAAAAATGTAAATGAGTATTGAGAGTATGGCTACAATTCCCAAACCCCAATAGGCATAAGGCAAATACCACTTCCAGTCGAAGGGTTCATCAAAAGGCGGTTTAATGTCTTTTACAGAAGCTTCCGTGGTATCCGTTTTAACTGTATTCACTTCCAGGAATAATACTTCTGTCATGGCAGGATTAACCGTATCCTCATTTATGAAAAATTTAAACGCAGGAATGGCAAAATATCCCGAATCGAAAGCTGTAATTATGAATTGTTGATGTTGCTGAATGATATTAGGATTATTTTTATCGGGAATGGTAGAATCGATAGCAGATTTAGAAACGATCTCGATCTTACCTGAAATTGTATCTTCAAAACTTGGCCATTCGATCTTTAAGTTCTTTTGAGAATTACCGTTATAGGTAAGATAGATATCCAGCTTGGTTTGCTCGCCAATTCTTATTTTACTGGAATCAAGAACCGCATTCACTTTTATGTCTTGTGCTTTTACAAAAGACAACAGCAACATGAAAATAAGCAGTGATATGTATCTCATTTTTTTCATTAAATTTCCTATTCTTTTTCTACTCCTTCGACAAGCTCAGGAATCGAAAAGATCAACTATCTTCTTTTAAATAAATTCATCAATGGCTTAATGTATCCTTCATGTGTATATATGTCGCAGTAATCCACTCCACATTTATTGAACAGATCCTTCATTCCGGCCTCACGCTTAACATGATTCAGTTTGAAGTGTTTCTGAAAACTCTTGCTCGAAGTGTCCATCCAAAGCACTTTACCGCTTTCATTGTCTTTGAATTTCACCAATCCAACTTCAGGAATATTTTCTTCGGTTTTGTCGTTAATTTTTGCGGCGATCAGATCGTGTTTTTTATTGGCTATCTTTAAAGCATCTGTATAATTATTTTGAGCATAAAAATCGGAGATCAAAAAAACCGTGCTTCTTTTTTTAACTACATTGGTCAGATATTTCAGAGCAATCTCAAGATTTGTTCCTTTACTCTCGGGAGTAAAATCAATTAATTCGCGAATGATCCTAAGCACATGCGATTTTCCTTTTTTCGGCGGAATGTATTTTTCGATCTTATCAGAGAAGAAGATCACCCCGATCTTATCATTATTTTGTGAAGCCGAAAAAGCAACTACAGCACATAGTTCGGTGATCAGATCTTTTTTGTATTGTTTTTGTGTTCCGAATAAACCGCTGGCACTTACGTCAACTACCAGCACCACACTTAATTCACGCTCTTCTTCAAAAACTTTTATGAACGGCGTATTGAAGCGCGCAGTAACATTCCAGTCAATTGTTCGAACATCATCGCCAGGAGTATATTCGCGCACTTCAGAAAAAGCCATACCACGCCCTTTAAAGGCAGAGTGATATTCGCCAGAAAAAATCTGACGACTCAAGCCCCGGGTCTTGATCTCGATTTTTCTTACTTTTTTTAAAAGTTCGGTACTGTCCATTTTAGTTAGGAGTTGAGGGTCGAGAGTTGAGAGTTAGGCTAAATTGAGAATGAAAAACACTCTCAACTCTAAACTCTCCACTCTAAACTTTCTAAGGAACTTCTACTGTATTTAAAATTTCGGTGATGATGTGTTCGGTGGTGATGTTCTCAGCTTCTGCTTCGTAAGTTAAACCTATACGGTGACGCATAACATCAGTACAGATCGCACGCACATCTTCAGGAATAACATATCCGCGGCGTTTAATGAAGGCATATGCTTTTGCAGCCAATGCCAGGTTTATACTTGCACGTGGCGAACCTCCGTAAGAGATCAATCCGTTGAATTTTTCTAATTTATAATCTTTAGGAAAACGGCTGGCAAAAACGATGTCTACAATGTAGCGTTCAATTTTTTCATCCATGTAAACATCTTTAACAACCTGGCGTGCTTTTAAAATAGATTCAGGGTTTAAAACTGCATTTGGTTTTGGCATTCCTTCCGGAGAAATATTAGAGGCGATGATCTTTCTTTCATCTTCTTTTGTAGGATAACCAATTACCACCTTCAGCATAAAACGATCCATCTGAGCTTCCGGTAAAGGATATGTTCCTTCCTGCTCAATTGGATTCATGGTTGCCAATACCAAAAAAGGATTTGGTAAAATAAAGGTTTGCTCACCAATGGTCACCTGTTTTTCCTGCATCGCTTCTAACAAAGCCGATTGCACTTTTGCCGGAGCACGGTTGATCTCATCGGCCAGAACGAAATTGGCAAAAACCGGACCTTTTTTTATAGTGAACTGTTCCTGCTTTTGGTTATAGATCATTGTACCGATAAGATCGGCAGGTAACAGATCGGGTGTAAACTGGATACGACTAAACTTTGCGTCGATACATTTCGCAAGTGTATTAATGGCTAAAGTTTTCGCCAAGCCCGGAACACCTTCCAATAAAATGTGTCCGTTACTTAATAAACCAATAAGTAAACGTTCGGTCATTTGTTTCTGACCAACAATTACTTTGTCCATTTCAACAGTCAGCATTTCAACAAATGCACTTTCGCGTTGAATTCTTTCGTTTAATTCCTGTATATCTACCATAGTTTCTTGATTGTGCTCAAAATTAGCAACCATAAGGGTTTTAGAGGCATTTTGCCTAGTTAAAATATGTTAATAATAAAGTGTAATTAACTATTATTGGGAGGGTTATGGGCTCATCTATTTAGATACTTTTTAAATAAAGGTTTTATTTAATTTGTTTATATTTGAATTAATTTACAAATCGTGTTAACTCTATTTTATGCTTAAAATTAAATTTGTCGGATTCGCTTTTATTGCCTTATCGATCAGCTCATGTACAAAAGAACGCACTTGTTCGTGCAAATATGCCGATGGCAGTTCAGCCGGCACTTACAAGGTAACAGACACACGATCTCGTGCCAAAAAATCATGTGAAGCACTTACCACTTCGGTTCAAACTTGTAAGCTGAATTAAGAGCCACTTTTTAGATAATCCATCAGTTGCTTAAAAGG
>JANYIQ010000312.1 GCA_025362575.1 Bacteroidia bacterium | reverse complement strand
TCTAAAAAAGATGAACCACTTACTATCATTAAAACTCTTAATTGGCCAGCTAAATTCTTTGAAGATAAAACCCAAAGTATTGGAAATATTTACGAATACCGCATCAAAGCAGTATACTCCAATGGCGCCGAAAGCATCATTAGCGATGCCATAAAGGTTGAATATTAAATTTAGCCGCTTTCTTTGCCGCCACATTTATTTTTTTTATATTTACCTACACAGATTTGGTATGCACACAAAACTATTCATGGCACTTTTAAGCATTGGTGTTCTGGCTTCCTGCAAAAAAAGCACCGATGTTAGCGGCACCGTCACCTCCATACGCAATAAACCGGTGGCGGGCGTAACCGTAACTTTAGGAGAAGATAATACCTTTAAAGATAAAGTAGCTTATTCAGATAAAACCACTACCGATAACCTAGGGCATTATAAGTTCAGCTTTTCGGGTAAAAGCAACCGCGATTATTTTGTAACCTGCTTATGCGATAGCGGCCAGCAATCGTCGTCAACCTTAGAGCTTGGTAAATCAAACACCGCCGATCTGCATTTACAATAAATTATATTTAAAACTCAATCATACCATTAAATGAAAAAACAGATCAGCATACTTTCCGCATTTGCACTTACACTTGTTCTTTTTGGCTTTACTTTTAAAGGCGATATTAAAGATTGCTGTTTATCCTTTACCGGTGCAAAAGTATTAACAGCCTCGCCTAAAGAAAAACAGCCAGAAACTGCTGTTAAAACAAAAACACTGCAAACCGCTAAAGGCGCTGCCGAAGTTTCTGTTCTTGAATCTTATAAAATAGCATACAGCAATCTTAAAAAAGGTGTTTTTGTAAATTTAAAAGTTGAATTATCTGAACATAAACAATATGGTAAAGACACAGCTGCAGTCCTAGATAATCTTAAGTATCAAATTAAGCATAGCAAAAACATTGAGAACAGTCATTTGATAGAACAAAATTTTAACGGAAGTAAAATATATGGCTTCCGCCGAAACACAATTGATAAAGACAGTATATTGGGAAGCTTCGCTCTTTTTCCGGGTAAGAACACCATTGTGTATATTAATTTCAACAATTTAAAGCCCGAACAACGAACTGTTGAAAGCACTTATGATCTAAGGGTTCAGAGCAATGGTTTTCTTGGGAATTATACAAGTCATTTACGCCGTTGCCTTGATAAGTAAAAAGCGGCCTAACAGGTTAATTACAAAGTAAAACATCTTAAGACCCGTTACACAATATATTACTAAATTACAGTGTAAGAAATGCGTTGTATAGCACCATATCTCTTTTTTTTAATTGCACTTAACTGCTCTTTTAAATCAGCGTATTGCCAGTCAAACCCAATTGACTCTTTAAAGCTTGCCCTTAAAAATGCTAAACACGACACCACCCGTTGCAATATTTTAAATGCAATGGTTGAAGCCGAGGCTGACGATAATACATGGCCTTTATACAACGACCAACTGCTTAAACTAGCCGAAAAAAACAATTTAAGTACAACAATTCCAATTCTCAAAATCTGCTATTCGAAACACCTTGCAAATGCCATAAACAACCTGGGTTACATTGCTCAACAACGAGGAAATCCAAAAAAAGCCATAGAATATTATGATAAAAGTTTAAAAACAAGAGAAACAATTGATGATAAAAGCGGCATTGCTACTTCTTTGAATAACATTGCTCAAATATACGCTAATGAAGGCGCTATTGATAAGGCTATTGAATATCATCACAAAAGTTTAAGGATCCGTGAACAAATTCACGAAAAAATCGGGATAGCAATGTCGTTGAATAATTTAGGGTATATTTTCGATAATCAAGGCGACATTCCAAAGGCTTTGGAATTTTACCACAAAAGTTTAGCCATTAAGGAAGAGATCAATGACAAAAGAGGAATGGCAGAATCATTTATTAATCTTGGTTTAATTTATTCCAAACTTAATGATACAACTAAAGCTCTAGAATATTATCAGAAAAGCTTAGCACTTGCTGAATCAATTCAAGATAAACGCGCAATTGCCTTTACTTCAATTAATCTTGGAAGCATTTATAAAAAGCGTCAAGAACCATTAAACGCATTAGTTAATTTTAAAAGAAGTTTAGCTTTAATGGAACAAATTCAGGACAAAAAAGGAATCGCTAACGCATTAACCAATATTGGCTTATTGTATAATGAGATGGATAGTGTTGGCAAAGCCTTACAATACCACCACTTGAGTTTAAGGCTTAGCGAGGAAATGGGAGAAAAAGACGGGATGGCCTATACCTTAAATTTTATTGCTGATCTCAATTTAAAAAAAGGTTTATTAAGCGAAGCGCTAATTTATGCGAATAAAAGCCTCGCGGCTTCTAAAGAGATCGGCTATCCTCAAAACATTCAAAACGCGGCCGAAATGCTTAAAAAAATATACCAAAAACAAAAGCAGTACAAACCTGCATATGAAATGTATGAATTAGAAATTAAAATGAGAGATAGTATTAACAATCAGGAAACTCAAAAAGCAACTATTAGAAAACAAATGCAATACGATTACGATAAAAAAGAACTATTAATAAAAGCCGAACAGGATAAAAAAGACGTTATCGCCAAAGAAGAATTAGTGCAAAAAGAAAAAGAACGCAACTATTTTATAATCGGATTTATCTTAGTGATGGTATTGGCACTATTCATTTTCAGAGGTTACCGCCAAAAGCAAAAAGACAACAAACTCATTACTCAGCAAAAACATCTGGTTGATGAAAAACAAAAAGAGATCCTTGACAGTATTCGTTACGCCAAGCGCATTCAAACCGCGGTTATGACCAATGAAAATTATATTGGTAAAACTTTGAATAAATTACAAAAAGATCAATGAAGCAGTTAACAATATATTTTCTGCTTACATTAGCTCTAATCTTGCATCCGCTAACATCAAGCGCTCAGAAAGACCCTATTGACTCTTTGTTCGGCGTTTTAAATAATGCAAAAAGTGATACTCTCAAACTTAATGTTTTAATTCAGCTTTGCGAAGTCTGTGAAGAAACCGATATTTTAAAACATGCTGATCCTGCCATAAAATTAGCAGACAAATTACTGGCGGGAAACTTGAGTGAAAGTTCCAGATCAAAGATCCTTGATCAAAAAGCCAGCACACTAAATAACATTGGATTTTACTATAATAGTAAGAATAATACTGAGAAGGCTTTATCGAGTTTCAATGAAAGTCTCAAAATCGAAGAAAACCTTTTGCCAAAATCAGGCTCAACCGAAGAAAGTAACAAGATCAAAAAAAACATCGCCACTGCCCTAAATGATATTGGATTTATCTATTTTAATCACGGTAACATTTCTGAAGCCATAGTCCGCTTCAACAAAAGCCTGAAATATCTTGAAGAAACCGGCGACAAAATAGATATTGCCCAATCGTTAAACAATCTCGGTTTTATTTTTGATAATCAGGGCAATATTCCAAAAGCTATAGAGTATTACAATAAAAGCTTAAAGCTAAGGGAAGAAATAGGCAACAAGTTCGGAATAG
>JANYIQ010000293.1 GCA_025362575.1 Bacteroidia bacterium | reverse complement strand
TTGAAGTAAGTAGCTTTTTGCGGTTACGGCGGTTCATGTAATCGTAGGGTATTTGCAAGATCTGACGCGGAAGCCACCATTGCATTTTAAATATATCGTACTTCATTACCCTGTTCACAGATTCTTTGTTCTTCTGATAATAAGCCATTACTTTTTCGTTTCCATACACCCCTTTTGCATCTACTTCTTTAAAATGTTTTTTAAGAAGCAACACCAATTCATTTGGCTTGTATTCGCGTATGTGCCAAGGATTGCGGCTTAAGGACATTGTTTTTGTAGGTGTGGTTACGATCAGTTTTCCGCCGGGTTTCAATACTCTTGCAATTTCTTTTGCGTAAAGATCATCGTTCTGAATATGTTCTATCACCTGAAAGGTTACAACAAAATCAAAACTGTTATCGGCAATGCCCTGAAAAGGTGGAATAGTTTGTTGCTTGAATTCTACATTAGGATATTGAACAAAATCAACATCACATTTGAATTTATCAATGGTCACAAATTTCTCAACAACAGGAGCCATGTATTTCACGCCATAACCGGAGCCTGTGCCGATCTCAAGAACTTGTCCTTTAACTAATTTTGTCGCTTCCAGATAAGCGAAAATGCTTCGCTGTAAAACGTAGTTGTCGGATGTATCGGTAGCACTTACTCTTTCGGCAGTTGACATGAAAAACAGTTTAACTCAAAGTTGGACCTTCTTTTTGCGGCATCAGCTCTTCAGCAGGAATAACAGATTGAATACGCTCCATGAACTCTTTCGATAAGGCATCTTGCTTGAATTGAGTTGTTAAACCGGTTAAACGGCGTAACAATTCTTTACACTGATTCATTTCGCGACCAAAAGCTGCGCGATGAATTCCTTTTTGTGCATTGTAAACTTTTAGATCACCTTCAAAAATATCGAATAGCTTTTTAGCCAGTTCATTTCCTTTTGCCATATCTCCAAGTTGATAATATCCTGCAGTTATGGTGAACATGGTAGCATCGTAAGGCACGTTATCATCCGGCATTTTTGCAATACACAGATCCAGAACTTTTTTAGCCTTGCCTTTTTTACCTTCTTCTATCAAAGCATTTGCCAGTACAGACATTTGCATGCGTAAATTACCTGCCATGCGCATACAGTTCTCATCAAGGTTAACACCGGGTTTATCCATGCCGCCCCATAAGAATTTATTCATGATGTTGTCATACATTTTTTCTGTATTCACTCTTCCACCCTGCATCTGTTCGTTCTCAGTTTGTTTGATCGGAACATAGCGATATGCTAAACCTTCCAATTGGAAATACTGATCCAATCCTACATAAGCTTCTCCACCAGTAGTAACAGCAAAGTATATAGGACGCTTCCAGTTATTATGAGCAATAAGATCCAATACCATCAGATCATTCTTGGTAACATAACCTCTGTTCAGTTTCCAGCTTACTGCTTTAGCAATTCGGTCGTAATCTTTTGCAGGAACAACTTTGTTATTTACAATTGCCATTGAATCTACCATCACATAAAAATCTTTGGTAGGAATGTAATCTAAAGTAGAACCGGTTCCGTAATCTAATTTATTTGCAGGGTCGTCGCTTTCAACAAACTCGATCGCTTTTTTCAGATTCATCGGAGCTTTTTGTTTCTCAAACAAATAAACTACGTCTCTTGTTCCCTGTCTGTATTTTTCGGCTGGTATTGTAAACGGCACCGGTGGCGAATCGTAAGCTGCGCGGCGCATCTGGTTAATGTACCAGTCGGTTTGCAATAAACTTAAGTTCACAACACGTACATCTGTTCTTATACCTTCAACTTCCTGTGCATACCACAGCGGGAACGTATCGTTATCGCCATTGGTAAATAAGATCGCATTTTTTTCGCAGGATTGTAAATAAGAAATGGCCACATCGCGTGATAAGGTTCTTAACGAACGGTTATGATCGTCCCAACCATCTGCTGCCATTACAGTTGGCACAATTAGTCCTACAACTGTTGCAACAATAGCAGCCGTTTTTGCATTGGTTTTATTGGATAAGAACTCATACAAGAATAAAACACCAAAACCTATCCAGATCGCAAAAGCGTAGAACGAACCCGCATAGGCATAATCACGTTCGCGCGGCTGATAAGGTGTTGGATTCAGATAAACGATAAGCGCCAATCCTGTAAGAATGAAGAATGAACCTACAACCCAGGCACCATTTTTATTATTCTTGTAGTGAAACCAGAATCCTAATAATCCTAAAATAAGAGGCAATGCAAAAAAGTGATTCGTACCCTTGTTGTTTTTAAGAACGTGGGTTTTTAAACTGGTGTCGGCGCCAATTAAAACATCGTCAATTGCTTTTATCCCTGTTACGGCATTTCCCTCTAGTGTATTGCTATTCATTCCTTGTACATCGTTCTGGCGACCAACAAAGTTCCAGCAGAAATAACGCAGGTACATGTACCCTACCTGATATTTAAAGAAGAAACGCAGGTTGGCACCAAATGTTGGAATTTCCACACTTTCAGTCTCGCCGCTTTGTTCGTTAACACGATTAATTGTTTTATGACTACTTGCCACGTCTCCCCAATAACGATATGCGCTTTCGTGGTGACTCTGTGTACTCCACATACGCGGGAAAATGGTACAGAATTCTTCTTCGTAAACCGGTACAGAATGTTTTCTGTCGTCGGTTACAATGTATTTTCCTGCTTTCTCATCTTTAGCGTAAATGGGATCAGCATCTTTGAACTGAGAGTTTGGTTTTGTTGGTGCATTGTAATAATTACCGTACAAAATTGGCCAGTCGCCGTATTGCTCACGTAACAGGTACGACAGCATGTTTGGCGCGTTCTCAGGATCGTTCTCATCCATTGGCGTGTTCGCCTGAGAGCGGATCACTAAAACGAAAAATGAAGAATATCCGATCAAAATGGTAGCTAAACTCATCATTAACACATTTAAATTATTGTGTTTTGATTTCAGTTTATTGATACCGTATAAAATTCCTGAAAAGCACAATGCTCTTGAGAACATTGCTCCACCGTTACCGGCGCTAAGCACAACTATGAATGCAAAGGCAATTGCAGTATAGAAACCAATTTTATAATGCGACTCTTTTTTGGAAGTGGTATACATGATGAAACCTACCAGCGAAACAAGAAGCAAAATAAAATAAACCATTGTACCAGTGCTGAAGCCCATGTGAAGCGTGTTCACAAAGTAAACTTCGCAATCTGATAAGAATTTAACAGTTTTAGGAATGATGAAAGATTGAACAGTTCCAAGGATCAATACCGAAACAAAACCGGCAATGAAAAAGCTTTTCCAGCTGAAAGCGTATTTTTTGTAATAGTAAATGAAGCAAATGGTGGGAATTACGAGTAAGTTCAATAAATGGACACCAATGGACAAGCCCATTAAATAAGAAATGAGAACGATCCAGCGTAAAGCACCAACAGGGTCGGTGGTATCTTCTTCTTCCCACTTTAAAATGGCCCAGAAAACTACTGCTGTAAAGAAGGCGGACATGGCGTAAACCTCGCCCTCAACAGCCGAGAACCAGAATGAATCAGAGAAAGTATAAGCTAAAGCACCAATGGCACCCGCTCCTAAAACCGCATATTGCTGACCAATAGAGAATTCTGTTCCCTTTTTTACCATTGCTTTGAAGGCTAAACGGGTAATACTCCAAAATAAGAACAGGATACTGAATGAAGAACAAAGTGCAGACATAATGTTTATCATCATACCGGCGTGAGCAGGGTCGCCACCGCCAAAAAGGGCAAAAAAGCGACCAATTAACATGAAAAACGGGGCTCCCGGTGGGTGACCAACCTCTAACTTATAGGCACAGGCAATGTACTCGCCGCAATCCCAAAAGCTTGCTGTAGGTTCAATGGTGAAGCAATAAGTAAAGGTAGCGACCAAAAACACCAGCCAGCCAACGATATTGTTCATTTTTTTGAAAGAATCAGTCATACTCAGTTTTAAATAATGATAAGGTGCGAAGTTAATAAAATGCCCGAAACATAAACGATTGATTTTTTGGAATTATTATTTGGATTTGCAAAAAATATGTTAATTTTGCACACCAAAATTTACCTCATTAACTGTCCGATGGTGTAATTGGCAACACGTCTGGTTTTGGTCCAGAAGAGTTCAGGTTCGAGACCTGATCGGACAACCAATGAAGCAGAAAAAAAAGCGACCTCAGGGTCGCTTTTTTTGTTTTCAGGATCACTCCTTGATTACCTTAAAAACTTGTTGATTTACTTTTACAAAGTAAACTCCATTTGGCTGATTTCGAAAATCGATGCTTTGTTTACCAGATTGAATTGTTTCTTTTAGAATTTGTTCGCCTAGAATATTTGTAATTACTATTTGAGAATCAGAATTTAATTCGACACTGAAGGAACCGTTGTTTGGATTGGGGTAAAGCCTCACCCCCTCTAACAAGGAGAGGGGAGTAATGCCTGTGCATAACGACACGCTTTGAATAATTAAAGCATTATTGCTACAACCGTTTGCATCGGTACCATTTACAATATAATTGGTTGTAGTCGTTGGAGAAACTACAATGTTTGCTGCTGAACTTCCAGTGCTCCATGTGAAAGTATTAGCGCCGCTTACTGTTAGTGTTGCACTTTGACCAATGCATAACAAAGAATCAGATGTTGTTGCAGTTAATGTTGGTAATGCATTTACATTGACGCAAACCGTTGCAGTATTTTTACAACCATTCACATCCATACCTGTTACTGTATAATTACAACTACAAAAAGTATAAAATGGAAAGCAAGGTGATTGCTGATTAGAAATAAAGCCACAAGGCCCAACCCATTGGTAAGTTGAGGCGCCACTTGCTGATAAACAACCCATATTACCGGAGCAAGTTGCTGATGGGGAAGTTGCTGTGACCATTGGTTGCGCGCAAGTTATTTTCCTTATTCTGTTAGCACCATAATCACAAATAAACAAATTACCGCTTGCATCAAAAACTAAACCCATAGGGTATTCAAGTTGCGCATTTATGGGTAGCCCCCCATCCCCACCATAACCGGAAATTCCTGTTCCAACCACTGTGGAAATAATTCCGGCTGGATTTACTTTTCGAATCCGGTGATTAAAGAAATCTGAAATAAAGACATTCCCTAAAGCATCGACAGCTATTCCGTAAGGATAATCCAATTTTGCATTAATCGCAGGTCCACCATCACCACTGTAACCTTGAGGAAAACCCATTCCGGCAAAAGTTGAAATAATTCCGGATGTATTTACTTTGCGAACACGATTGTTACCATAATCAGCAATGTAAGCATTCCCGAATGCATCAAAATCAATTGCTGTTGGCCCATATAGCTGTGCGTTAGTTGCCAATCCACCATCTCCACTATAACCCCAAGCACCTGTCCCGGCAAAAGTTGAAATAATGCCTGTCGTGGTTATTTTTCGAATCTGCTCATTCGTTTCGTCAGCAATATATAGATTACCTAATGCATCAAAGGTTATTCCCTGAGGGGAATGTAATTGTGCATTAACAGCAGGGCCTCCATTTCCGCTAAAACCACCAATTCCTGTTCCTGCAAAGGTTGAAATAATTCCAACAGTATTTATTTTTCGGATCTTGTGACCATTTACTTCAGAAACATAGACGTTGCCAGAAGCATCAACGGCTATGCCCCAAGGAAGCCATAATTGTGCGTTAATCGCAAGTCCACCATCTCCGGAAGAGGCATATGCACCTGTTCCAGCAAATGTTGAAATAATACCAGAAGGGTCTATCTTCCTAATCCGATTATTTTGATAATCGGCTATGTACAAATTACCGGAAACATCAAAAGCTGCGTTGCATGGTTCATTTATTTTAGCACTGGTTGCCGCTCCACCATCTCCACTATATCCAAGGGTATTTGATCCTACAACAGTAGTTATTATTTGTGCATTTGTAACTATTGATACAACAAACCCAATTAATAAAAATGTGGTTTTTTTTAAAATATATTTTTTGTTTACAGGCATTTTCATACCGAATATACGAAACGTAAACGACTAATGCAATATTGTCTTCAGAAGTTAAATTAGTCGAAAACAAAAAAACCCACATAGCTTTATGTGGGTTTTTCATTTCAATACAATTATGTTTCTAAGGCGCGTAGGTCAAAACAGGTCATCCCCTCTTTCATTTTCGTTCCCATACTTTCTCCTGTTACCCTGTTAGCTTTATACAGTTTGTAAGAAAGAGTTACTTTATGAGCAATACTTTGAATTTCTTCGGCAGATAATTTAAAATGAACCGTAAAGTCGTAAAGGTCGCCGCTACCACGTTTGCAAGTAACATCAACGTCTTTACGCTCAAAACTTGTGCCGTCCTTAAAATTAACGATCACACCTCTTCCATAATTATCTTCAGTTTTTCCGTTGGCCATAAGGTCGGCATAGTAAGTTGTGTCAACGCCAATTACTTTTTTAATTAATTTACATCCTGCCGCAAACTCATAAATGTAATTTGTAGAATTATCGGACTTATCGCTTTTCTTTGAAACACTGCATCCTTCCGGCATCTTTGGGCGCGGAACGGCTTCCTGAGCTTTGGTATAAAACTTTACCAGGCTTGAGGTCTTCGCTACATCCGATAATTCGATCGATTTACCAATGCCTTCTTCAGAGTAAAACCAGCTTAATTCTGTTTTCTTTGTGAATTTACAAACGATAATATCTCCTGATTTTTTGTAAATGGTATCGATCTCATCTTTTTTATGTTTCGACTTAACTTCTTTTTCCGGTTCGGCTTTTTTAGGTTCTGCAACTTTTTCAACCGGTTTATCAATGTTACTCAGATCAGATGTTCTTTTTACATCTGCCATGGGGATCGATTTTCCAACTCCCAGCTCTGTGTAAAATAAGGTCATACTTGTTTTTTTTGTGACCTTACAATAAATATCGCCATTTCGCTTTGTGTAAATGGTATCAGTAGTTTGTGAATTCGAACTGAAAGCACAAACCATAATAAAAATGAATAGTGTTATTTTTCGCATACCGCAAATGTAATAATTAATTAAAATTATAAGTGCTTAAATGAAAAGATTTAAGAAAGCTCGGAAAGCCCGTTAAAATAGGCCGGCGCCTGCCGCAAACGGCTGCCATACCAGCTGAAAAGCTCCCCATCCACTAATAAAATCTTAGCATTAGGACAGATCTTTTTTAACTCAGCTACATGCTTTTCTTTAAAAGGAAATGGTTCTGAAGATAACAGGATGTAATCAGGCTGCGCTTTTTGAAGCTGCTCTGAATTGATCTCGGGATATCGCGACAAATTTCCGAACACATTTGCAAAACCGATCTTGCCAAGCATCGAATCGATAAAGGTATTGGAAGCCGCTGCCATTAAGGGATCGTACCAGATGAAGTATGCTGCTGTTCTTCCTTTTAAAGAAACCGTATCCAGTTTTTTAAAATTAACTTCAATTTCATTTACTATTTCTGAGGCCTGTGTATCTCGGTCTACAATACTTCCCAGGCATCTGATCATCTCTAAAGAATCGTTCAAATTGTAAATATCACTCATCCACACATTAAATTCTTTTCTTAATATTTCTATTTGCGATCGTTCATTCTCTTCCTTATTTCCAATGATCAGATCGGGCTGCAGTTTTCGTATCTTCTCAATGTTAAGCTCTTTGGTCCCTCCAACTCTTTCAATGCTTGTGAACATTTCGTTTGGATGGATGCAAAATTTGGTGATCCCAACCAGCTCATCGCGCAAGCCAAGGTCCCACAACAATTCCGACTGCGATGGCACAATGGAAATGATGCGTTTCGGCGCTTTTTTCAATAGCTCAATTTTATGTCCGGTTTGGTCGGTAAAGCTTTGCATTTGTTCAGCAAATATCCAATTTTTTCCCGCATCTTTGCATAGCTGTGAATAACGCCGCAAAAGCTCATATCTCTCTATTTTCTGCACAGGTAATTTACGCCCTCAATTATTCCATTGCAAAAGATCTGATGCCAACACACATTGGGCCTTTTGCCCTTGTGTTTGTGCGCATTGCCGGAGCATGTGCTTTATTCTGGCTGCTCTCATTATTCAGTAGAAAAGAATCGCTGGATGTAGGCGATCTTAAAAAGATGGCCATGCTCGCGGTTTTCGGCGTGTTCATCAATCAGGTATTTTTTATTTACGGCTTAAGTTTAACGCATCCCATCAATTCCGCCATTATCATGATCTCGAATCCAATCATGGTAATTGTGTTCACACTCATTGTTTTTAAAGAACGGATCACCACACTTAAAATTACCGGTTTGTTATTAGGAATTGTTGGCGCATTAACCTTGATGCTGTTCAAAGGAAATTTTCAATTTGGCAGCGAAACCATTGCGGGGGATGTTATGACCCTTATCAATGCCTCTTCATGGGCTGTATTCATTGTAATGGCAAAACCTTACATGCAGAAATATCAAACCGTAACAGTAATGAAATGGATCTTTTTATTTGGATTGATCTACATCACACCATTTGGTATTTACGATATGCCGCATGTAAAATGGGCCGAACTAAGCAGAAATGTTTATTTAGCCATTGGCTTTGTTGTTGTGGCAACTACGTTTTTAGCCTATTTACTTAATACTTATGCCTTAAAAGCGCTGAGTCCGTCGGTTGTAAGCATGTACATTTATACTCAGCCTTTTTTAGCAACAATTTTTGCAGTAATTTTAGGAAAAGATACATTAACGCCCATAAAAGTTTTATCGGCAATATTTATTATAATTGGAGTGTATTTGGTGAGTTATAGAAAAGTTGAAAGTTAGAAAGTTGGAGTGTTGGTTAAAAACTCACCACGGAGACACGAAGAACACAGAGATACACAGAGGGTTATATTGCAGAAAGATAAAAGATTGATGAGTGAAAATTTAAAATTGAAAAAGTAGCTGGATAGGAAAAAACTACGAACACCGATCTACGAACTAAAAACTAAACAAAATGCTAAAAAGTATGACCGGCTTTGGAAAAGCCACAAAAGAGTTTGATGATAAAACCATTAATGTTGAGATACGCTCGCTGAACAGCAAGAGCATGGATCTGAGCTTACGCATCTCGAACATGTATCGCGAGTACGAATTAGGTTTAAGAAACGAGATCGCTAAATTATTAGAGCGCGGCAAAGTTGATCTGAGTGTTTATGTAGAAAGCAAACATCAGGAATTACCTGTAGAAGTTAATACAGAACTGGCAAAAGAATATCATAAAAAGCTGAAACAATTAGCGCAAGATCTTAATGAGCCCACCGATAATTTGCTTTCGCAGATCCTGAAAATGCCGGATGTGTTGAAAGCTGAACGCCGTGAGCCAAACGAAAATGAATGGAAAGACATTATGTCGGTTATTAAAATTGCCATTGATTCGATCAATAAATTCAGAGACGATGAAGGTAAGTCGATCGAGAAAGATTTTAAACGTCAGATCGCTACGATTGAAGATTGCTTAGAGAAGATCAAAAAATTTGATACCGAACGCATAAAACATATTCGCGAACGCATCAGCAATAATTTAAATGAGATGATAGGCGCCGAAAAAGTTGACAAGAACCGTTTTGAGCAAGAACTGATCTTTTATATTGAGAAATTAGATATAAACGAAGAGAAAGTGCGCTTAAAAACCCATTTGGATTATTTTTTAAAGACCATGATGGAGCCTGCCGGCGGAAGAAAATTAAATTTCATTGCGCAGGAAATTGGCAGGGAAATAAATACCATTGGTTCAAAGGCCAACGATGCCGAAATGCAGAAGCTTGTTGTGTTAATGAAAGACGAATTGGAAAAAATTAAAGAACAAACCAGTAACGTACTTTAATTTTTGGATCCAAATAAAAAATACCTTGTTGTAATAGCCGGCCCAACCGGGGTTGGTAAAACAGCATTAGCCATACAACTGGCAAAACATTACAGCACAAAGATCATTTCGGCCGACTCAAGGCAATTTTAC
Source organism: Bacteroidia bacterium (assembly GCA_025362575.1). Taxonomy (GTDB): domain Bacteria; phylum Bacteroidota; class Bacteroidia; order B-17B0; family Aurantibacillaceae; genus JAHEYG01. The sequence goes on along the minus strand of JANYIQ010000293.1, from coordinate 5,693 downwards.
AAAGAAATGAGTATTGGCACAGCTAAGCCTACCGATGCTGAATTAGCAGAAGTCGAACATTTTTTCGTAAATAATTTAAGCATTCACGATCCGTATAACGTTGGTGAATACGAAAAGGAAGTTATAAGTCTTTTAGATACACTCTTCAAAGAGAATTCAGTTGTTTTTTTGGTTGGAGGCTCCGGTTTATATATTAACGCTATTCTTTACGGTGTAGATGAATTTGTGGAAGTAAGTACTGAAGTAAAAGAAAAAGTGACAGCCAACTATGAAACTAAAGGATTAGCCTGGTTGCAAGAACAGGTTCAGGAATTGGATCCGGATTATTTTAATGAGATGGATGTGCACAATCCACAACGTTTGATGCGTGCTCTGGAAATATGTTTGCAAAGCGGTAAGCCCTACTCGTCTTTCATAACCAAGAATAAAAAAGAACGGAATTTTGAGGTCATAAAGCTCTTAATAAACAGCGATCGCGAAATTTTGTACGATCGCATTAATAAGCGTACCGAACAAATGATGGAGCAAGGTTTTTTACAGGAAGCAAAAAAACTACATGCTCACAAACAGCTCAATGCCTTAAATACCGTGGGCTACAAAGAATTGTTCGAGTATTTCGACGGCCATCTGACGCTTGCAAAAGCCATCGAGGTGATCAAACAAAAAACCCGCAATTACGCCAAACGTCAGCTTACCTGGTTCAACAATCAGGATGAATATGAGAATTTTGGTCCTGATGATCTTGAAAAAATAAAAGCATTCTTAGAGATCATAATGCAGCATTAATTTATGTTTTCGTTTTTAAAAGATTTTAAAAATATAGAGAAACAGGTTCTGAATGTGGTGATCGCCGAATTTTTCATTCAGCTGGTCAATGCCACGTTCATGAACATCTTGCCTTTATACATGAGTCGAGAGGGATACAGCAACGAAGAGATCGCGCTATACATTACTTTCCGATTCTTAGGTGTGTTTATTTTAGCGGTGCCATTTGGTTTTTTTATTAAAGGAAAAAAACTGGCAAAGTTCTTTTACATTTCTAGTTTTTGTGTGCCATTTTTTGGACTCGCTATTGTATTCGCTATTGGATTAAAGATCAAATGGCTCATCATCACTACACTTTTACTTTGGGGCGCCTCTTTTACCTTCATGCAGATTCCCATTTCACCATTCATTTTACGAAACAGTGCCAAGAGCAATCATACTGCAGGAATAGCACTTAGTTACAGCACCTGGAGTTTTGCAGGGATCTTAAGCGGAATACTAATTGCAGTACTTGATTTTATAAACCCCGAAACATTTAACGAACGCAATATTTTGATCATTTTTTCGGTAATGGCTTTTGGAGGCTTGCCATTTTTATTCTTTACTAAGTTCAAGGAACATATTGAGGAAAAGACAAAAACCGAAAAAGTTAATGCCCCAACCGATTGGTCGCTTATCATAAAAGGCCTGGTTCCTACCCTGATCATTGCTACCGGCGCGGGATTGACAATTCCTTTCATTTCTTTGTTCTTCGAAAAAGTGCATCATTTAGATAAAGGCGGTTTTTCTATCATCAGTTCGGTTGCAGCAGTTTTAGTAGCCTGGGGGGCCATGCTGGTGCCACGGATCAAAAATGAGATCGGTTACAAAATTGCCATTCCAACTACACAATCGCTTGCTGTAATTTCATTGGTAGCTTTGGCAACTACTCAGTTTTACTCTCAGTATACTGCTGCTTTATACATTGCCATTGCCTGTTATTTATTGCGCCAGCCGCTAATGAACATGGCGGGGCCCATGACCTCTGAACTGGTATTGAATTATGTTGGCAAAAATAACCGAGAAATCACCAGTGCCCTTACTGCGGCTATCTGGAGCGGCAGCTGGGTAATAAGCGGATTCATGGTAAAAATAATGTTTGCGCAGGGATATGCGTTTGTTAACGTGTTTTTAATAACTTCGGCATTGTATGCTTTTGGGGTTTTAACCTATTATGGTTTAATTTTAGATTATAATAAACGTGAGAAAAAAGGTTTAATAGATACATAAATGAGATCTTTAATTTTGTTCATATTTGCTCCTGTTCTGTTCTTTGCGCAGTCTGTAAAACGGCCGCTGCTCAATGCCAACTCATTCTATTATAAAAAGCATTGTTATGTTTACGGGTATACCAATGAAAAAGGCACTGTTCATTTTAAATTGTACAAATTATCGAACGATCTTAGTAAAACCGATAGTGTACAGTTCGCATTGGCAAAAGATAAGATCGAGAATTATCTTGATATCAGCGCCGATACACTTCACAATTATCTTAATTTCTATTTCCAGAAAACGAATAGCAAAAAGCTGGCAAGTTTAATTCGATTAAATGATTCGCTGCGACTAATTACTAAAGTCGAAAATTTTGATGTTACCAAAGTGAATCGCATGGCCAGCTTTGATGAGGAGAAATACAATTACGGAAATTCCATTTACACAGTGAGAAGTTCAGCAGACAGCACAGGCCTGCAATACTACCTCAATAAATTTGATGTGGTGGATGTAAAAAAGCCTTTTGAGTATATGCAAAGCTGGCAATTTCCGTTAGAGAAACAGAATGTAAATACCGTTCATATATTTTATGCCGATTCTCAACTGGTATTTTTATACGCAACCATTTTAACCGGAAATAACAAAGGAGAATGGGTTCTGAAGATCGATGCAAGTAATGGAACTTTAATAAGAGGAAAACGGATCAGCATTAAAGGAGACTCCCGCAATTTTTTAATGTCTGGCCACTATTACAATAAGGAGAAAAAAGAATTACTGGTGCTGGGAAATGTGTTTACAGAGGCTCAGGTAAACTACACCAGTAAAACCTACACCTTTGCGGGACTGAATAAGAGCAACACTTTCTTTTTCGTGGTTCTTGATAGCACGAATGAAGTGATTACCCGTGAAGAGAAACCTTTCCCGATCAAAATTGAAAATTTAAAACCGGATGCGAAAACAGTTCTGTTCTATCATTTCAAAATAAAAGACATTCAAAAAGTTTCGAAGAGTGAATTTGCAGTGTATTGCGATATTTACAAAAGCATCGGACAAAGTTTAATGTTCATGTATGAGACCGGATTTACCTTTAATTTCACTTACGATGAACCCGGCAGCGTTGAATTCACAGCCGAAAAAATATATAGTAATACAAATTCATTACCAGGACTAATCACGACAGACGAAAAAGATATCAACGGAAAAATGGATCTGAAAAGTATTACAGATCTTGATAAACTGTTTTACAAAACACCTTTGGCAGATGTGGAAGTGTTGTACGGCAAAGATGATGTTGCCAACCCAAAATGGATCCTGAAGAAAACTGATATTAAAACAAGCAATACTACATTTTACAAAGTAAAAATGGGTGCCAAAGCCATAGAGAGTTCTGTTTTGTTAGAGAATACCAAATATACTCGTCCTAATGTTTATAAGATCAAGAACGATGTGATCTTGCTTTTTAATTACGATTCGAACTCTTCGATGTTTGAATTGAACTTGAAGAATTGGTTGTAAAGTTTCGCGCAGATTTTCGCTGATTAAAAAACGTAGATTTAACGCAGATGAAAATCAAAAATAGTAATGTGTCTGCGTAAAATCTGCCCGCCCGAATGTGCCATTCGGTAAGGGCGGGCGAATTCATCCGCGCACATCTGCGTGAAATACACATAGCATATCACTGAATAATCTTAATCACCAAAAGGTTTTAATTTCGAAAAATAATTACTTAACAACAAAAGAAACCGTTTTGAGGTTTTTAATTATTTTAGGGTCATTAATGTTTTGAATTTTCACTTGCTCAATAAATATTTTTGAACCAGGGGAAAGTTGGCTTACTTTCAAAGTAAGTTGTTCATTAAAGATGCCTTCTTTTACAATGAACTCTTTTAAATTTCCATTTGATAGTATTGAAACCTTGGCAGTGACTATCTTAAACTTTTCGTGACTTGTACCGGTAACAACAAGTTTTTTACAGTCCTTTAGATCGGCAACAGAAATGTCGGCCACAGAAATATTATGGTCATATTTAGCACAATCCATGGTTATTGACATAGAATCAATTTTGCTTTTTTGTGCATTAATTGTATCGAAAGCAATTAAAGCAAGACAGAATAATAATATGCGAGGAGTTGTTTTCATACTATTTTCTTACCAAGATATGTAAATTATTCAAGAAATGATGGTGACAGATTTTTGAATTGAGTTTGAAAAATTGGTTGTAAAGTTTAACACCGATTTTCGCTGACTAAAAAACGCAAATTTAACGCAGATAAAAATCAAAATAGTAATGTATCTGCGTAAAATCCGCGAATTCATCTGAGCACATCTGCGTGAAATCAAACCTACTGTATCGTCTTGCTCGCTAAAGCAACTGACGCCATATTAAACCAACCTATACCTTTTAAAGAAGCCCCATCAGGTGTTGTAATATTCGTTCTTATGTTTTCGGGCGTAGTAGCAAATAAACCTGAATTAGTGGTTTGAGTTTGTACCTGAAGTAAAAAATTATAGGTATCCAATGAAATGGAATGAATTTCAACTCTGCAAATATCATTTAATTTGAAGCGCTCACCACGGGGAGTTATTCCCTCCGCAATTGGAGGAATAAATGGATAACCATCTGCACCATTTGAATACGCGGCATCAGCAGCCAAATTAAGATCAGCTCCTTTATTAAAAAGCACGCCGTTTCTAAACGATTTAATCCAGTAATAATCAGTGATCGGCCCGGGAACATCAAAAGCCCAGAAAGAACAAGTGTATCCCTCTTTTTCAAAAGTAGATGCCGCGTGGTACTTAACGCTTATACTGTCAATTACAGTTGTGCGTTTTAAATTTGTAACTGAGCTGTAGGTTACTCCCTGGTAGCTAACATTTAGCTGGTAAGTATGGCCAACATAACCAATAGTATCGGTAGTTGCCAAATTAAAAGTATAATCTCCATTTCCGGCATCCGAAAAATTAAAAGAACTATTATTGGTCATATCCTTTAAAACTACGGTAGCACCTTTAACAGGTGGGGGATTTTCCCCGCTAAAGTAATCTCCGGTATAAGTTAATCTTACTTTTTGTGAAGAACGCAGGTCATTTATAAAGGCATCTACAACCAGAATCTTTGAGCCTTGATCTAATTTGATCTGTACAACATCTTCACATGCAGAAAAAATGATGAACAAACCAACTGCAATCAAATAAATAATTTTTCGCATAATTTCTAAAATTTAAAATTATAAGTTACCGCCGGAACAATAGAGCCGATTATTGAATAACGAACCGCCTGATTCTGCAATGGATCATCAGGATTAGTTCTGAAATAAATTGAGAAAGCATTACGGCGATTATACACGTTGTATACACTTAACACCAACGAGCTCTGACGCTTATTCGCGCTTTGTTTCACGTTAAAGTTATAGGTGATCCCAAGATCTAAACGGTTATAAGGGGTGATTCGATAATTGTTGCGTTGCCCTGTTGTATTGTAAGGTACGTTAATGGTTTGGATCTGAACATTAGCATTCGGAAATGTTGCAGGGGTTCCACTTAAGAAAATGAAGTTAGCAGAAAAGCTGAAGTGTTTATTCAGATCATAAGTTGCTGTGGTGTTGAGCATATGTGTTCTATCGTATTTAGAATAGAACCAATCATCGTTGCTTATCCCTCTAACCAAACGTTGTGTT
>JANYIQ010000290.1 GCA_025362575.1 Bacteroidia bacterium | reverse complement strand
TGAAGATCGCCGGTGTTGGCAATGCGCTCATCTTTTTTTGCTAGGTACGTCGGATATTTAAGTAAGACGTTGAATTGCATTAGAGAGGGTTTTGCCAGTACTTTTAATTCATATTCTTTCGAAGAAAAGCCTTGTGCATTTAAAAAGAAAGGCGTGTTGTTCTGCACGTTTTTAAAAGTGTAAGAAAAATTAACGGTGTTTTCTTTTTCTAATTTAAATTCGTTGCCATCAATGGTCACAAAAATTTCGTTGGGAATTTCGTTACCACTTAATTTTACTTTCAAAACAAAATCCTGCTGCTGAATTGCTTTTAAGTCGGGGTTTTGAATGTTGAACTGAAAAGGCGCAGCTTTTTCGTAATAGGTTTGGTGATGCACAATGCGTTTAGCGCTATTGGTGATAATTTGCGGCCAAATGATAAAGAGTGCGGTTGTAATGAACAAAGGCGGCAACACATATTTTAAATACCGTTTGTTATCGCTCAGATCAATGGCTGAGGAAAAAGGAACCGGTTTTAATTCGTTTATTTTTTGGTTAATACCGGCCAATAATAATTCGTCGGAACCAGGAATATTTTTTGAGGCTTGCAGCTGCAAAACGTTCAATAATTTATCCTGTACATTGTTGAAATGCGTTCCGATAATACTTGCCGCATCTTCATAAGAAATTATTTTACCGTACTTATTTAATTTTAAAGTTGGGATGGTAATGTATTTGATCAATACAAAAAGTGTAGTAGAGATAAATCCGTAAAATAAAATGCTTCTTACCGTTGTATTGAACTCGCCTAAAGACTCAACGCCGACAACAACTAAAAAAGCCGAGACCAAAAGCGCAGTTGAATACAAGGCACCTTTTATAAGCTGATTTTTGTAATACTTGCGTATGAACTCATCGAGTTTATTGATCAATATGTTGTTTGAACCTGTCATTTACCTTTAGATGCAGAAGTAATACGCTTTACACAAATTTAGTGAATGAAAGTGTGAAAAAGTAGTGAAAATGACGCTTTTGAGCGATTTAAATAAGTTTAACAGTGGTTTGGGCGTGCCCTCCCTAAAGCAGAGCTCGTACCTCGCACGCTTTAGGAGGTCGGGCTTTGCGCTGCAAGTCCTCGGCTTCGTACCTCAGCCTGTGGGCTTTTCGCTACAATCCCTCACGCGGGCTCTTCATTATTACTTCTCAATAATGGTTGATATTTCATTGTCAGGATCACAGATTGCCGACCAGCGGAATTAGGAGGAATAGGGAATTGACTACAAAGCCCCGATGCGTTTTGGATCAAAATCACCGAACTGCCAATTGGCAAATTTTAATTTTTAATGATCTTGAATACATGACTCGCATCTTTATTATTGATTGAAACGTAATACATTGCCTTTGGTAAAGATTCAGTGTGTATTTTCTCTTCCGTATCAATTGTTTTCTCAAATAATATTTGCCCTAGTGAATTGAAAAATTTTATTTCTGCGATACCATTCACCTTTACAATTAATTCTTCATTAAAAGGATTTGGCATTATTTGCAGGGAGTTCTCGAAGAATTGTTTTTGTTCAAGAAAAGTGCAGGTGTTTACAGTTACACTTAATGTTTTAGAAACGGCACAGGTACTAGTATCGTTTGTTGTAACAGTGTAGGCGGTTGTTGAAGACGGAGAAACAAGAATATTAGGGCCTAAAAAACCGCCTGGTTGCCAGGTATAGCTTGTAGCGCCGGTTGCAGAAAGTATAGACGAACCTCCTGAACAAATTGTATTGGGATTAGCGCTCACGGTATAACTGATCGGAGTAGTTGGAGGTGTTACTCCAATGTAAACGTTATAATCTTCAACCTCGCCATAACCATAATTCAAACAAGGATCAATTGTATTTCCGGCCGTTGCATAAGCGCTTCTAACTCTCATTCTATAAATACCATTAGGTTGACTCGATGGAATTGTATAGGTCATTGCATACCATGTTCCGGCCGACGGAACTCCAGGTGTTCCGCAAACTCTTTCAGTAGGAATATCGAATATATTGTTCTGGTTCCAATCTATAAATACAGCAAACCCTTCTCCATAAACATTTCCGGATTGAAAATTACACGTTAATGTTTGTGCTGCGTAAACTTTTAAGGGATAAGAACAATCATAGTAAATATAGTTATTCGCTAAACCACTACATCCTGAGTTGCTATTATTAATATCGATTATTGCACCTGTTGTATAAAAACCATTGATGAAATCGTTTATAAAGTTACCGGCTGCATTTGATGAGCCGGGTTGAGAACAAGGAATTGCTGAGGGTGAATAAATAGATTGACAATAAGGAGCCGGATTGTTTGATATTTGCGAATTCATTTTTGATACGCAAAAACAAATTAGAATCAAGAATAGTTTAGTGTATTTTCTCATTGTGCAAATAATCGTTAATAGAAAGGTAATTCAAATTACTTAAGAAAGCAAACACAACTTAAAATGTGGTAGACTTAAACTTATATCCGGTAGCGATTCTGGATCAGCGTAAGGGATTGAGTCATTGTTTGAGCTCTTTTTTGCAGCGCGGCAGAGCAAAAAAAGCGAGTGGCGAATCACGACGCGTCGTGACGACCCGCAGGGGGCACGCCCAAAACAAATCTCTGTATATCAATAAAAATCTGTGCCGACTTTTTTTGAACCTTTGTAAGAGACAGTCCCGAAGTGTCGGGATTGGCAACCCTCATCCCTATCCCTTCTCCCAAAAGGAGAAGGCAGAGGCAGCATTCTTCCCAAAAACAAAAAAGCCCTCCTTCGGCATCCCGATAGCTATCGGGACAGGACAAGCTAACACTCTAAAAACAAAAAACCCCTCGATCGCTCGAAGGGTTCTTATAAAAATTAAATTTTAATTAAAGTACGATCTCGTCGCCTTCTTTACTCAAAAATTTATATTCCATAAATCCTAAGCTGGCCATTGGTTCTACTTTTATTTTTTGTCCAAAATCGGCATTCCATTTTCCCTGTAAACTCTTTTTAAAGAAGCCCGGCTTTTTAGTAATGAATGCTTCAATGTACGGGTGCAATATTAAAGTAATATCTTTATGATTTTGTTCTTTAATAATGTAACGTAAATTATTTTCGATCTGGTCAACAAATAGAACGGTAGGTTGTATTTTACCACTACCATTACAACTTGGACAAGTTTCTAAAACTTCAATATTAATTTCGGGACGTAAACGCTGACGTGTAATTTGTATTAAACCGAATTTACTTGGCGGTAAAATATTATGTTTAGCACGATCAGATTTCATTGCTTCTTTCAACTTATCGAAAAGAAGTTTACGATGATCGGGTGAGTGAAGATCAATAAAATCAACCACAATAATTCCGCCCATATCGCGAAGCTTTAACTGGCGAGCTACTTCAACAGCGGCTTCCAAGTTTACTTCAAGCGCATTTTCTTCCTGAGAGTTATCGCTTTTTGCACGGTTACCGCTATTTACATCAATAACGTGCAATGCCTCGGTATGTTCAACCACAAGATAAGCACCGCTTTTCATGTGAATGGTTTTACCGAACAACGATTTTATTTGTTTCTCAATTCCTAACTGATCAAAAATTGGAACTTTGCCTTCGTAAAGTTTCGCAATATCTAATTTATCGGGAGCAATATTTTTAAGATATACTTTTATCTCTTCAAATATTTTTTTGTCGTTAACGTGAATGGCATTGAACGATTCATTTAAAAAATCGCGTAAAAGCGCATTGGTTTTATCAACTTCACCTAATACACGGGCGGGTGGTGTTGCATCCTTTAGTTTTTTGTAGGCCAGGTCCCATTTTGCAACCAGGTCATTTAAGTCTGCTTCCAAATCG
>JANYIQ010000213.1 GCA_025362575.1 Bacteroidia bacterium | reverse complement strand
TCAGATCATGCCGCTTATTTATAATGCCGAACTTCAAAAATCGCAGGCTGAAGCTGATTTTGCAGAGATAGAATATCAGAACACTAAACAACTTTCCGATAAAAATGTTGTATCGCCTAACGAATTAGCTTTAGCAAAAGCAAAATTAAATAAGGCAAAAGCAGAGTTGGCCCTGGCACAAACACATTTGCAATTTACCGAGATCAAAGCACCATTTGATGGTATCATGGATCACTTTCAGGTAAGGTTAGGAAGTTTGATTAATGAAGGTGATCTTCTTACCACTTTGTCTGACAATAGTGAAATGTGGGTTTACTTCAATGTTCCCGAAGCAGAGTATCTTAATTATAAAACGCATGTTACCGAAGAGAATTTGCTTAAGGTAAATCTTTTGATGGCCAATAATCAAACATTCGAATATCCCGGTGAAGTGAAAACAATAGAAGCCGACTTCAATAACGAAACAGGCAACATTGCATTCAGAGCTACTTTCCCAAATCCTAAAGGATTGTTACGACATGGTGAAACCGGCAATATAGAAATGGGTATTCCTCTTAGAAATGCGATTCTCATCCCACAAAAAGCTACTTACGAGATCCTCGAGAAAAAATATGTTTTTGTAGTTGATAAAAATGATGTTGTGCACTCACGTGAGATCACAATTGCCTCTGAAATGCCCGATCTCTATGTTCTTAAAAGTGGAGTTACGGAAAATGAAAGAATTCTTTTGGAAGGAATACGAAAGGTAAAAGATGGTGATAAAATAACTTACACGTATCAAGATCCAAAACTAGTGCTTCCTAAGTTGAGAGTTTATGTCGAGTAAAAAAATCATTAAATAAAAAAATCATGTTCAATAAATTCATACAAAGGCCGGTACTTGCGATCGTAATATCGCTGGTAATTTTATTCTTAGGCGGACTGGCCATTAAAACATTGCCTACATCACAATTCCCTGAGGTTGCACCTCCTGTGGTAATGGTGAGTGCATCATATCCCGGCGCCAGCGCAAAGTCGTTGGCCGAATCAGTTATCATTCCCTTAGAACAATCCATTAACGGTGCCTGGGGAATGCGCTACATGACCTCCGATGCAACCAGTGCCGGCGAAGCTAACATTCAGGTTGTGTTCAATCCCGGAACGGATATTAACCAAGCATTGGTCCAGGTATCAAATCGTGTTCAACAGGTAACCAATCGTTTACCAATATTGGTACAGCGTGAAGGTGTTGTAATTACGCCGGTAATTCCCAGCATGCTCATGTACGTTAACCTTTATAGTAAAGATAAAAATGCGAACATGAAATATTTGTTCAACTATGCCGGAGTTAACATGGTTCCGGAGTTACAGCGTATCAACGGTATCGGACAAGTGAGAATATTAGGAAGCCGGCAATATGCGATGCGTATTTGGTTGAATCCTGATCGCATGCGTGCGTATAAAGTTTCTCCCGATGAAGTGATGGAAGCTTTAAGTGAACAAAGCATCATTGGTAAACCCGGAAGGATCGGAAGAGGTGATAGTAAACAAGCGGAAGCGCTTGAATATGTTTTAACATATACAGACCGATTCAACGATCCAAAACAATACGAAGATGTCATCATTCGTTCGAACCCGAACGGAGAGAATTTAAGGCTGAAAGATATTGCCACTGTTTCTTTGGGTAGCGAATATTATGATATTTATTCAAGCATGAATGGAAATCCATCGGCGGCGCTCGTTCTTAAACAAACTTATGGCAGTAATGCAAGTGAGGTTATTGGAAAAGTGAAAGAGAAACTCGAGGAATTAAAAAAATCTTTCCCTCCCGGAATGGAATATGAGATCAGTTACGACGTTTCTAATTTCCTCGATGCATCCATTGAAAATGTGGTTCATACTTTAAGAGATGCATTTATTTTGGTTGCTCTTGTTGTTTTTGTTTTCTTAGGTGATTGGCGATCTACGCTCATTCCAACACTTGCAGTGCCGGTCTCACTCATTGGTGCATTCTTCTTCATGCAATTATTTGGTCTTACCATAAACATGGTTACTTTATTTGCACTTGTTCTTGCCATTGGTATTGTAGTTGACGATGCCATTGTCGTCGTCGAGGCTGTTCATGCAAAAATGGAAGAAGAACATCTTTCGCCATACAATGCGGTTAGAAAAGTTATTGGTGAGATCAGTGGTGCTGTTATAGCGATCACTTTATTGATGGTTTCGGTTTTTGTTCCGGTTTCGTTTATGAGTGGTCCGGTTGGTACATTCTATCGTCAGTTTTCCATTACCATGGCATCTTCCATTGTCCTTTCAGGAATTGTGGCTTTAACTGTAACGCCTGTGTTGTGCGCCATGATTCTAAAAAATAATCATGGTAAACCAAGAAAGAAAACGTTGATGAATCGATTCATAGATAGTTTCAATCGTGGCTTTGAAAAACTTACGGGAAGATATGTTGGCATTTTAAGAAAGATAGCGCATCGTAAACTAATAACCATTGGATTGTTCTTTGTTTTTGCGTTAGGGATTTTTGGTGTGAGTAATAGTTTACCATCAGGATTCATTCCAAGCGAAGATCAAGGAATGCTTTACGCCATTATTCAAACACCTCCGGGCTCAACGTTGGAAAGAACCAATGATCTTTCTAATAAATTGGTGAGTGTTATCAATTCAGTAGAGGGAGTAAAATCAGTTTCTTCCATTGCTGGTTATGAAGTGTTAACAGAAGGACGAGGATCGAATGCAGGAACTTGTTTGATAAATTTAAAACCATGGTCAGAAAGAAAACACAGCGTTTCAGAGATCATTGCTGAATTAGAACAAAAAGCAAAATCCATTCCGGGTGCCACCATCGAGTTCTTCGATCCGCCCGCTGTGCCCGGTTTTGGTGCGGCAGGAGGTTTTGCTTTGCAATTGTTGGATAAGACCAATAGCGGCGATTATAAGCAACTCGAAAAGGTAACTACTGATTTTATGAACGAGATGCGAAAAAGAAAAGAGATCACGGGCTTGTTCACTTTTTTCAGCGCTAATTATCCTCAATATGAAATAGAGATCGATAATCAGGCCGCTATGCAAAAAGGTGTCACCATTGGCAATGCCATGAATACACTTTCTATTTTTGTTGGAAGCACCTATGAACTGGGTTTTATTAAATATCAACGTTTCTTTAAAGTGTTTGTTCAGGCAGCACCCGAATTCAGAAAACTTCCAACGGATATAATGAATTTGTACGTGAAAAATGATCGTGATGAGATGGTTCCTTTTTCGGCTTTCATGAGAATAAAAAAGAAGCAGGGAGCTAATGAGATAAACCGCTACAACATGTACAATACTGCTGCTATTCGTGGCGGACCCGCAAAAGGATATAGCAGTGGTGAAGCTATTAAAGCAGTGCAGGAAGTTGCTGCAAAAACCTTGCCGCATGGTTATGATATTGATTGGGCTGCGCTCTCTTATGATGAGACCAGAAGAGGAAACGAAGCCATATATATTTTCATTATCGTGTTGATATTCGTGTATTTTGTTTTGGCGGCGCAATACGAAAGTTTCATCATTCCTCTGTCGGTGGTGTTCTCATTACCTGCAGGAGTATTCGGATCATTTTTAATGATAAAAGGAATGGGATTGGCCAATGATATTTACGCACAGGTAGGCTTGGTGATGCTCATAGGATTGCTAGGAAAGAATGCAGTGTTGATCGTAGAGTTTGCGGTGCAGAAACAACGACAAGGAGCAACAGTTCTGGACGCTGCTATTGAAGGCGCGAAAGTCCGTTTCCGACCTATCTTAATGACCTCCTTTGCTTTCATTGCCGGATTGATACCGTTGATATTAGCGCATGGTGCCGGTGCAATTGGTAATCGTACCATAGGATCTTCTGCATTGGGCGGAATGCTTTTCGGAACTGTTTTTGGAGTGATCATTGTTCCGGGACTGTATTATATTTTCGGATCAATTGCCGAAGGAAGAAAATTAATTAAGAATGAAGATGACAGTTCGTTGACAGAAGATCTGGTTCATCAAATGGATAATTTTCCACAACCAAAGGAAGGAGATGACAATGAATAAGAAAATAATTTTTAAGTACTCAGGGATCATAGGTATTTCCTTAATGTACACTGCGTGTATAGGACCTAAAGCCGCTCAAAGGCAAGAGAACAAAGCTGTGCCTTCATCATATAATAATGTGAAGGATAGTGTGAATACGGCAAAAAACAAATGGAAAGATTTTTTTACGGATCCGTATCTAACTGCATTAATCGACACAGCTCTTAATAGAAACCAGGAGTTGAACATTATGTTGCAGGAGATCAACATTGCGAAGAATGAAGTGCGTGCGCGAAAAGGAGCATACCTTCCTTTTCTCGGTATTGGTGCAGGTGGCGGTGTAGATAAAGTAGGAAGGTATACGAGCCAAGGTGCTAACGATGCTAATACAGAGATCATGCCCGGAAAAAATTTCCCGGACCCTCTTGGTAACTTTATGTTTGGCGCTAATATTTCCTGGGAAGTTGATATCTGGCAAAAACTAAGGAATTCGAAAAGGTCGGCGGCGTACAAATATTTAGCCAGCATTGAAGGAAAGAATTTCATGGTAACCAATTTGATCGCCGAGATCGCTAATTCATACTACGAGTTAGTAGCTCTTGACAATCAACTCGACAATTTGAAAAAAAATATCGAGATACAGCAAAATGCATTGGAGATCGTGAAGCTGGAAAAAAGTTCGGCTAAGGTTACTGAGTTAGCTGTAAGAAAATTTGAAGCAGAGGTATTGAAGAATCAAAGCCGGCAATTTTACATTGCACAACAAATTACTGTAACTGAGAACCGGATAAATTTTCTGGTGGGAAGATTTCCTCAACCTGTTTCAAGAAATTCTGCAAATTTCCTCAACATGATTCCTGATACAGTTCATTCCGGAATTCCATCTCAGCTTTTGGCAAACCGGCCTGACATCAAACAAGCCGAGCAGCAATTAACTGCTTCGCGTTTAGATATAAAGGCAGCCAGGGCAGAGTTCTTCCCTTCATTTATGATAAGGGCAGCAGGTGGTTACCAGGCATTCGATCCTAAATACCTTATTCAAACACCGCAATCTTTATTGTTTTCTTTGGCCGGTGATCTGGTTGCACCACTCATTAACAGAAATGCAATAAAGGCCAATTATTATTCAGCTAATGCACGCCAGGTACAAGCTGCTTTTAATTACGAACGAAAGATATTGAATGCGTATATTGAAGTTACCAATCAATTATCTAACATCAGTAATCTTAAAAAAAGTTACGACCTTAAATCACTGCAAGTGCAAGCTCTAACGCAATCGATCGATATTTCTACCGTGCTCTTTAAATCGGCAAGGGCAGATTACATGGAGGTACTGATGACCCAACGAGATGCTTTAGAATCTAAATTTGAATTGATCGAAACCAAGAAACAGCAAATGAATGCAAGGGTAAACATTTACCAGGCGCTAGGCGGAGGCTGGAAGTAAGATTTAACGGGTTCATTTATAAATTAAAACCCTTTCTGATCAGGAAAGGGTTTTTTATTTGGGTTGTTCGCAATTGTACAAACCTAATTTGAAAACAAACAAATAGTCCTGCCAATGGCTGGATCATTTGATTCGTTAAGTACGGATGAAGGAGCTTTTGCTTTGCAAAGGTTCTTTACCATCAGTCAATTGCAAATAGAAAAGGTAAAGCGTTTAGCTATGATTTGGGACGTGTACGGTCACCTCCTTAATGAAACGTGATTCGCTTTTGCATTAAATAATTTAATCCACTGTTACCGGGTAGTTTTTTTGTTTAATTTTTCAATTGTCTTTATTCTATTCAAAGCAATGTAGTTATTTGGATTAATTGAAAGGGATAATTTGAAATAATTTAAAGCTAATTCATACTGTTTGTTTTCTTGATATGCTACACCTAACCAATAATATGTTTGATATAAATTTGGATAAAAACTAACATTAGCTTTAAGTATATTTATTGCTGATTGATTCATTGAATTTCGAAGATATTTTAATGCCAATTCTTTTAACCAAACATCATATTCTTCGTAAACAGCACTAATTTTTGGAATTTCAGGAAGGATACTTGCCGATATTGCTTTGACTTTTGTTGAATCAGAAGCTATCTTATTTTCATTTAAAAGAAAAGATTGATTCACTATATTATCTATGGCTTTTTTCTTTTTAAAAAATTGCTCTGATTTCGTTTTGCTCTTTTCAAATACTAAAATATTTGCATAATGTGATGCATGAAAATTAGGGTTTCTCATTTTAGTTAAATATAAATTATTCATTTCACACATTTTTACTAATGTATCCATGATCATATATTTATGGCATCCAAATTCCTTGCATGTGAGTGTGTCATTTGAATAAGAAAAACCATCTTCAATAATGAGTTGTCCGGTAGGTTTTAGTTTCTTATAAATATCGGAAAGCATTTCATTTTTCTTGTCAAAATCATGAAGAGCTGTCATGAGAAATATTTTGTCAAACGTGTTGTTCGGAAGTTTTGATTCATTTTCTGTTCCGATAACGATCTTATAAGAATTAGTTTCAGGAGTCTTTCTATATTGATAGTAGGATTTAATTGTCTTGTTAAAGTTTTTTTCTGATAAAACTTTTGGATCAATATCCTGAGCATAAAATATTACACTATCATATAAAGTTGCTATCGTTCCAATAAACACCCCGTCTTCTGAACCAATTTCAGCAACTACAGCGCCTTTTTTTATAGCCATAAAATCCAAAAACTTGTTTTTAGTTTCAATGATTTGATATAAATGATCTAATTTTTTTACAGGAATATTATATTCGATTTCAGAAAGCTCGCCTTGATACTTTTGCCCAAAAAGCAAATTACTTAGTAAAGTAAAAACTATTATACACTTCAAATTATTTTTACCGCTGTGTTTACCCATTTTTACTGACTAAAATTTAATATCGATAGTTTATTGGAGCAAGAAAGATACTGTTTTAGAATCAAAACTATAGAGAACCTGAACAAGTAACTACTTGTAAACGAACTATTTTTTATTTAGAAGCTACTTTATCGAACCAAAAACCCCTGATAAATAAGGTTTTATCAGGGGTTTTCCGGTTAAGTACGGATGAAGGGAGTTTTGCTTTGCAAAGGTCCCTTACGATCCGTCAATTGTAAATAGAAAAGCCAAAACCTGATTAGGTTTTGGCTTTTTTGTTTACACACGCTCACTGAAACAAAGCTTCGCTCGCTTATGTAAACAAATAAGCAAAGCTAAACGCTTTGCCTTTTCTATTCATTGTGTACGGATGAAGGTTAGAGAAATAATTAAGGAAGAACGGAAAAGTAAGCAATTACGAAGCGGTTTTAAAAGCGAAGAATGGTAATAAAGTGAACATTTCGATAAACGTTTCGCTAAGATATGATTCGGAAGGAAATATCGTTGGAACGCAAGGTATTTTAAGCGACATCAATCAATTCACGAATGCCACGCGGTTTCACATAGTATCAATCCCAAAGAATTGGTTGAAGAAGGTTTGATTGAAGGGTTCATTGCCTTATTTATACGTGCCGAGCAATTAACTATGATCAAACTCGAATTAAATTATTCTGAATTTAAAACTCAGAGCATCTCTACCCATAGGCGTGAATTATGTAAAGAGTTGCTAAGATTGTGTAGCTTGGACATGAACGAATGTCCGCATTTTTGTGTAAATAGTAATTCTTAAACATTCAACATGAAAAAAACAGTATTCGTAAATAGCATAAAAAAAATGATTTTCATTTTACCATTGTTAGCCACAGTGGCATGTAGTGACTCTAAACCATTAACAGAGGGAACAAGACAAGCTTTCCTCGATTCAGTTAACGCTGCAAATTCAGCAAATTCGCAGATGAATAACGGTGGTAATAACAACACCTCTAATCATGGAAATGGAAATTCAACGGCACAAAATAACACCGGTGATAATTCTTCTACCCCCGAAGAAAAGAAAAAAATGAGTAATAAAACAAAAGGAGCTCTTATTGGTACCGGGGCCGGAATTTTGACAGGCGCGGTAGTTGGTGCTGCTACAAGTAAAGATAAAACAAAAGGTGCGGTAGTTGGTGGAATTGTCGGTGGTGCTGTGGGATCAGGAGTGGGTTATGGTGCAGGAGCGAGTGTAGACAATAAGAAAAAATAAAATAATTTAGATCCTGTATGAAATAAAACCCCTGATAAGTTTTATTTATCAGGGGTTTTCTAGTTAAGTACGGATGAAGGGAGTTTTGCTTTGCAAAGGTCCCTTACGATCCGTCAATTGCAAAAAGAAAAGGCAAAACCTGATAAGGTTTTGTTTTTTTGTTTACACACGCTCACTGAAGCAAAGCTTCGATCGCTTATGTAAACAAAAAAAGCAAAGCTAAACGCTTTGCCTTTTCTGTTCATTGTGTACGGATGAAGGTTACACGCCCGAACCTTTTATATGCTCATTTAGCCAAAATTGATAATTTAAGATACCTGAAATTTTAACATTTGGCACCCACGTATATATAATAACTTTAAGTATTCCACTTTTATACCGCCTAATAAAGATAATTTCTTAAGTAGATATTTAGATAAAAACAAGGCTATCGAAAACATGCGGTTTTTGTATAGAAAAGGGCAAAATTCTCGATTATTGCGGCTATTAGCTTCAATTAATATGTAAAATAAGTAATTTTAAGGAAACCAAAACCTTATACATAGTTTTATACAGGTTTTTTTATATTTTATTTTGCAATATTATAAACCTATGCTATTGCAATTCTTTAGTTTTGTTCTTTTTCATTGGTTTATTACCAAACTTAAAACCAAAACCAAATACTATATAACCGGGAATGTATTTTTTAAAGGAAAAAGGGTTTCTCTCATATCCAGTTTTTATATATACCACCCATCTTTTGTAATTAAGGCCGCCAATAACACCCAATTTAAAAACGTCGAATAAAGGTTGCGACCAATGATTTGCAGCCTTACTATCCACTTCTTGTTTGTACTGCGTTGAATATTTAATGTATCTGAATAAAATTAGCTCGTATTTTAAATCAAAAGCAAGTGTGTATCTTTGATCATATATGCCAGGATTAATGGTGAATTCCGAAGTAATATCGTGGTATTTAAAAAAATTATTTTGTCTAACGATCGAGGAGGAAGCAAGTGTAAAAGGGATTTTAAAAGACTTATGTTTAAATAAGTCAATCTGCAACCCTTTTTTTACGACCCGTCTTGTAAAAAATTGATTTGTTATTGGTTCCGATACATCAAGTATGCCGATTATTTCTTTTTTAATAAGGCGAATGTAATCCCTTCTCGCAATTCCGAATGTCACATTTCCAAATGATCCGTTATATCCTCCACTAGAATAAGTCAAATTCCGATAATCTCCCATTTTAAAAAGAACTTGTGATTTTGATTCTGATACTATCAAAAGAAAAGAAAATAATATATATAAAAAGGTGTTCTTCATTAGTTGTATTCAGGGGAGACAAAAAGCAACGAATCAGAAACAAGCTCTGATCCAAAAACACCAATGCAATCGGCAATTTTTGTTTTTAAGAAAACAGGTTCTATAAACGGATTATATTGAGCTAATTTTTGTTTATCAAGATTATCGTAGATTTCCGCTGAATTTTCATCTAGTCTAACCTGTTTAAGCATCTTTGAGATAATCTCTAACTGTCACATTTTTGGAAACGGACAGTATCGTTAAGAATATTAATGCTTTTAAATATCTACTAGATTTCATTAATTTCAATGTATACCTAAATAATTATTTAAGCACAAGCAATAGAGCATCCAATGATGATTTACACTCCTGTTGATTTGGATTAACTGAACGTAAATGTCTTAACACTTTATCAATTGCATCATCAATTTCAGCCCACCTTGCGCCATTCATTGGTTTAAGTCTGGATTGTGCATTGTCCCATTCATGCTCAATATCGGATATTCGGGTTGCCGCTTCAGCTAATTTATTTGCTACCACTAAATCTCTGGTGTCTCCGGTAATTTTAATAAATATAGATAAATCTCCAAGTGGGGATAGCGCAGTATTTTTGTCAGAAGCAATGGTGGAGACTTGTTGTTCAATTTCATTTTGCAATGTATTATGTCTCCAAAAATAAGCCGATACACTCACAACTATAAATACCATAACAGTTATTATTGTTTGCCAAATTAACCCTTTTGATTCTGCGCTTTCATTTTCTTCAACTATTGTATTTGTAATAACATCGCGCTTAGAGAAAGTGAAGTATAAAATTATAACTAAAATTCCGAAGAGGAATAGTACGCTTGTAATAGTTGCTCCTAAACCTAAACCACCAAACTTAGTGGGTTGTGAAAGCAAATCTCCGATTGAAGCGCCGAGAGGGCGCGTCATTATGTAAATTATCCAAAATGAAAGTACCGGATTAAGTTTAAGCTGCCTTGCCACCACAGTAGAAATAATCACAATTGTTACAATACCACCGGTTAATAAATACCCAAGACCTAAACTCTCGGCCATCAAATCTCCGGAAGCAGTACCGAGGGCAAAAGTAAATAGGATGGTAAGCCAATAAAAAACTTCTCGGGTTTTGGTATAAATAGAATGAATAGAAAGCGTTTTCTCTTTTGCATACCAAAAAGCAAAAGTTAACAGCAAAAGGATACTAAAAACAATGGTGCTTGTTTCAAGCGGAACATTCATTTTGTCGGTTAGATTATCTGTTACCAAAGTTCCAAAAACACTTATGAAAACTACAGTAATCCAATAAACAGCCGGAATATATTTTTTTGCTCTGAATTGAAAAAACAAAGAAATTACAAGTAAAACCCCTATCACTACTGAGGTTCCAGTTAATCCAAAATTTAAGTTTACATTCAAAAAATCTGCAAACGTTTCTCCAACTGTAGTACACAATACTTTTATGATCCAAAAGAAAAGCGTTACCTGCGGTACTTTATTGATTAATTGTTTTTCCGCATTTTTTAAACCTATATCCATTGTTCCTAATTTAATTTTGGCAATCATTCCGTGTTTGGAATTTATCAATATTATAATTCAACTCTATATCTGTTTTAAACTCTTATTCTTTTCGAGGTTAACGAGGACTGAAACAAAACACTAATCGCAATTTATCCTACATAATGCAAAATAATTTTATCTCAAAATTTTCAAACTATCCAATTCTATAATTGAAATCGTTGGAAGCCCATTATTTTTATTTTGAATTTTGCTAATACTAAAATTCCCAATTTTCAGAGCGTCTTCTTTTGTTTTAAATGATTTCATCCCTTCAATTGCCGGAATAATTGGTTGATGAATAATTTTGTTATTATCTAAATAAATATCATAACCCCAACCAATAAAGCTACCCAAGCTATCCTTGACTTGGAAGGCTCTAACTTCATGGTTATTCTCTTTTTTCACTTCGCTTGGCCTTTCCTGATTACACGAAATAAAAAAAAGCAAAACGGTTACCAACAAGATTTTATAACAATTGTAAACATTTAAGCGAAAAACCATTGTATTAATTTAGTTAAAAAATATAGTTTATTTACAAATAACAATTTTACCTTTTGAAATAATTTCATTTTTATCAATAATGTTATAATAATACGAACCGCTTTCTAAAGTTTCCGGAAGTGAGATTTGTGTGGTCTCATATTTTACATTTAGAGACTGCGTATGAACAGTTTTTCCAACTGAATTTAGTATTCTCACTTCTAACATTTCTGTTCCAAAGTGATTTATACTAATTTTAAAATTGCCATTACAAGGGTTTGGGTAAAGAAGTATATTATTCACCGACGCCAAATTTTCATTTACGCTTAGTGTTGAAATAGTATCGGAATATTGCCATAGGTCTTTTTTGTTAACCGTTGTTGCTCCCATTCCCATGTATCCTTTATTGCCAATAGAAAATCCTGACTGATCACTTCTTGTTCCTCCTCCGAAATTTGCACGAACTGTCCAAATATTTGTTGCTTGATTCCATTCCCAAAAATCAGATTGAAGAGTTGTTCCATTATCACCTGCACCTATATATCCTTTATTACCAATAGAAAACCCTGCAGCTGTGCTTCGCACACCGCCACCAAAATTCGCTTTCATTGTCCAAGAATTCAGAGTTTGATCCCATTCCCAAAATTCGTTTAGAAAAGATACTGCCTCGCCGATACCTATATAGCCCTTTGTTCCAATTGAAAAACCAACAGGGTCGGTTCTTCCTACACCTGGAAAAGTTGCTTTCTGCGACCATGAATTTAATGACTGATTCCACTCCCATAGATCTCCAATAAATGGAGCAACCCCAGTCGAATCACCAAAGCCGATATAACCTTTTGTTCCAATTGAAAATCCGGTAGCAGTTGTTCTATTTCCTCCTCCAAAATCAGCCTTTTTAACCCAACTATTCATTCCCTGATTATATTCCCAAAAATCCTTTTTCTTAACTCCTGCTGAATCTCCAACTCCAACATAACCTTTTGTTCCAATTGAAAATCCTACAGCTCCGCGTCTGATTCCACCCGGCACATTTGCTTTTTGTGTCCATGAATTGCTTGCCTGATCCCATTCCCAAAAATCATTAGAAGCAGCAGATGCCGAACCATTGTCTCCTGTGCCAACATAGCCTTTTGTTCCAATAGAAAAAGCCACAGCTCCATTACGAGCCGCTCCTGTGAGGTTTTGCTTTTGTGTCCAGGAATTTTGTCCAATTGAAAAGAAGGAAATTCCAAAAGCAATAATGGCAGTAAGCAAAATTTTATATGTCATGATATTATAAATTTATGAGTAATTTGTGTTAAATATAGGTTCCAATCCTGTTTTAATTCTGTAGGAATCAATTTCTTTTAATGCTCAAAAACCCTAATTTTCATAAAAAATTAGATTTTATTTGTCAAAACTCCATTTTGGCATAGACTAATATCTGGAAATTCCG
>JANYIQ010000193.1 GCA_025362575.1 Bacteroidia bacterium | reverse complement strand
TTATTGAAGAAATACCTAATATTCTTGCCAACCTGGGAAACATTTATTACTCAAAAGCTGAAGAAACCGGTAACAAAAGTTATTATGAGTTAACATTAACTTTAGCAAACGAAGCGATTCAAAGTTTAATCAAAACCAAATCACTAAAAAACGATTTTGACGATTATAAAAAGGATCTGGCTTACACTTTCGGATTAAAAGGTGCTGCTTTAAATGCCCTAAACAGATATAATGAATCGGAAGAAGCATATAACAATGCATTGCAGATCTATCTGGAGCGAAACGATAAATTTGACTTGAATTATCTTTATTATGAAATGACGGGACTTTATATCAAATCTAAAAAAAATGATAAAGCACTTCTTTTCTTAATGCGATACGACAGCCTTTCAAAATTACTTTTTAATGAAGGAAACAGTAAGGCAATATCTGAAATGGAAACAAAATACCAAACTGACAAAAAAGAAAAATTAAATCAGTTATTAAAGGTCACAAATGAATTATCTACTAAAACCATTGATAATCAAAAAACATTTTCTTATTTTATTATTGCAGGATTGCTTTTGGCTTAGCATTCTTTATTTTCAGAGGATTGAAACAGCAGCGCGCTGCCAATAAGATCATTTCAGAACAGAAATTAGTTGTTGAACAGCAAAAAGAACTGGTAGAGGAACATCAGAAGGAAATTCTTGATAGCATTCATTACGCAAAACGAATTCAAACTGCCCTGATCACCAACGAAAAATACATTGAGAAAAGTTTAAATAAACTTCAAAACAATAAAACATGATCAACAGAATTTTCATAAGCTTGATCTTTTTAGCAGGTCTTGCCGCCCATGCGCAAAACATGGTGAACACCTACGCGGGCAACGGCACCGCAGGGTTTATCAATGGTGATACCGCATCAGCGCGTTTCAAAACTCCTTTCGGCATTTGCATGGATAAGGCCGGTAATTTATATGTAGCCGACGCAGGAAATAACTGCATACGTAAAATTACAGCAACCGGTACAGTAACCACTTTGGCCGGAACAGGTGCAGCTGGCTATCTTGATGGTGCCGCTGCTTCTGCACAATTTAATAGCCCTACCGGTGTATGTGTTGATGATTCCGGAAATGTTTATGTAGCCGATTTTCAAAACCAGCGCATCCGTAAAATAAGTGTATTGGGTAATGTGACCACTGTTGCCGGTAGCGGAACGGCCGGTTATCTGGATGGCTCCCCTGCCCTGGCCCAGTTCAATTACCCTCGCGGTATTTGTCGTAACAAAGCCGGCGATCTGTTTGTTGGCGACAGCTGGAATCATCGTGTAAGAAAAATTTCACCATCCGGAAATGTCAGTACTTATGCCGGTGGCGGAACGGTGATCGGTGTTTCAAGTGTAGGTTCACTTGTAAACGCAAAAGATACAGCTGCCCGTTTTTACACTCCTTGTGGCATGGCTATTGATAAGAACGGAAATCTTTTTGTAGCTGATGCTTACAATCACCGCATCCGTCGCATTGATACAGCCCGACAAGTCAGCGTTGTTGCAGGAAGCGGTTCCATCGGTGTTGGTAACGGTGGCTATTCTAACGGTCCGGTTAGTACGGCTTCTTTAAATGTACCAACTGAAGTTAATTGCGATAGCACCGGGGCTATTATATACATTGGCGATACCTTCAGCAATCGCGTTCGCATGGTGAGTTCAGGCAATATCACAAACCTTGCAGGCAGCGGACTAGCGGGTTATGTTAATGGCATTGATGTGAATGCACAATTCAATTATACCAGAGGTGTTGTGGCCAATGCCTCCGGCACTAAAATATATGTGGTGGATTATAATAACCATTGTGTGAGAAAAATTTCAGTCGGAGCTGCCACTTCAGTCAAGGAAAACGAAAACAGTTTAGGATCGTTAAGTGTTTTCCCTAACCCTAATAATGGAATCTTCAGGATAAAACACCCACTTACCTCCGGAGCAAAACTTAGAATCAGAGATGCATTTGGCAGAGAAATTTATTTTAAAACCGTGGAAAATACTGAACCTCTTGATCTGTCAGGTTTGGAAAACGGTTTGTACTTTGCGGAAATCAGAGGCCTTGGCTCAGTGATAACCTGTAAATTCATAAAAAATTAGGCTAATGAATTTACGGAGCAGTTTATTTTTTCTTTTATTGGTCTTTAACGTTTACCGCCCGTTCAAATCCATAGCAAGTACTACCAAAAAAGATTCGCTTAAAAATGCCCTTTTAAAGGCAAAAGAAGATACCAATAAAGTGAACCTGCTTTTTGATCTTGGTTACCAATATGAATATTTTAATTCAAAGGAGCGCATTAACTATTTCATCGGTGCTTTGCAATTGGCCAATAAGCTTGAATATGGCAATGGCATCAAAAGGATCTCGCCGTATTTAATAACCAATCTTTTTCACCGTAACATGTACGATGTGGCTTTAAACTACTGCCTCAAATACATTGACTTCCTCGAAAAACACAATGAAAAAGAAGAACTTTTAAGAACCTATAACTTATTTGCCAATTTACTTTGCAAACAGCAAAAATACGACGAAGCCATGCCCTACTATGCTAAGGCCATGAACTATTTTGCGTCGGTGAACGATCTCGATCAATATGCCATTACTCTCAATAATATTTGTTTGCTTTATCTTAACAAGAATAATACGGATAGCGCCTTTGTATACGGAACAAAAGCGGCTGAGATCTTTAAAAAGAATAATAATTCATCGCGCCTGGCCAATTCCATTTTGGGATTAGGTGAAATAAACCTCATTAAGAACGATCTTGTAAATGCCCGTAAACAAGCAAACGAATCAAAACACATTTATGAGAGTACTAATATTTTACTTGGAATTGCCAACGCAAAAATGATTCTCGGTAAAATCGACCTTCTTGAGAACAAGATCGATTCGGCTTTAACTAATTTTAAAGATGCTTTGGCCATTTCAATGCAAATGAAAAATTATTCAAGTATCCGCGATTGTTACTTGAATATTGCCCAATGCTATAAAAGCAAAAAACTGTTTGAGAACGCTTTTGAGAATCATGCTTTATACAGCATGTACGACGACACGCTTGCTTCCGAATCTCTTAACGCCAAGATGCTGGAAATGGAAGTGAAATACGACATCAGTAAAAAAGAGAACGAACTCCTGCAAAAAGATTTTGAAATTACGACACAGAACCGCCAGCGAAATTATTTAATTGGAATTGTTGGCATTGTTCTGATGCTCTTTGTTATTTCTTACCGGGCTTATACTCAGAAACGGAAAGCCAATCACCTTATCTCAGAGCAGAAAAAATTAGTGGAAGAAAAAGCGGCGGAAGTGGCTGAAAGACAAAAAGAGATCTTAGACAGCATTAAGTATGCTAAAAGAATTCAAACGGCTCTTATCACAAACGATAAGTATATTGAAAAATCCCTGAACAGATTAAATGAAAATAACTGAAGCTAAATATCTAATTATTAGATAATTAAAACAATTCATTTAAAGAACAAAAAGAAATTCTTAACTTAAATTCCGAAATTGGCTTGGTAATTGATAGCCTTTTAACGCCGTATGCTCAACTCATATAAAAATTTATTTTTTTTGGCCCACTAATGATAAAAAGATCATCCTATATTTTGTTCCTTTCTTTGCTCATTGGCCTAAATTCCTATTCACAAAACATGGATTCTTTGTGGAGATTATTCCGCAATGTTAAAAATCCCGATAGCGTTCGCTTTGGTGCCTTTAACGATATTGCCTGGGAATATCTTTACTCCAATCCCGATTCGGCTTTCATTCTTGGAAAAGAAGAGCTCGAAATGGCACGATTAAAAAAACTAAAAAAGTGGGAATCAAAATCTTTAAATACCATTGGTGCTTCTTTTCAGGTAAGAGGTAATTTCATTAAAGCCATCGAATATTATCAGGAGAGTTTGAAGATTCGTGAAGAAATGGGCGATAAACAAGGCATCTCTGCTTCGCTCGCCAACATTGGCAGTATCTACATCTCCTTAGGTAAACACGATAAAGCACTTGATTACGAATTAAGAGCTTTAAAAGTTTGCAGCGAGCTGGGTAATAAAGCAGGCCTGGCCAGTACCTTCAACAATCTTGGTTTGATCTATAACAACCTTAGCGATTATCAGAAAGCGATAGAATATTCGAAAAGCAGTTTGGTGATGTACAAAGAACTCGACGACCGGATCGGTTTAAGCGCTGCTTATGGAAATATGGGCGATATTTATTTTGGATTAAATGAATTTGATAAGGCAATTGAATTTCATACGCAGAGTTTAAATATTTCTCTTGAAGATGAGAATTGGAGTGCGGTTGCCAAAACCAGAGCCAGCATTGCCAACGCCTATCTCAAACTTAAAAAATACAAATTAGCAATAGAATTTGGAGAGTTAGCTCAAAAAAATGCCGAAGATTCAAAGGATTTTATTGCAAAACGCCAGGCCTTAAAAGTACTTTACACTACTTATAAGAAAATGGATAATACCAATAAAGCCCTTGAGTATTTTGAGCTTTATTCGGTTTTGGAAGATAGCATCCTTAAAGCAGATAATCAAAATGAGATCGAGCGCAAAGAACTTACTTTTGAATACGATAAAAAAGCGGCTGCGGATAGCGTTAAGAATGCCGAGAGTCAGAAGGTAAAAGACGCGCTCATCATGGCTAAGGAAGCGCAGATCGATCAGGATACCACCGAAAAAATTGCACTTACCGGAGGTTTGATCTTGCTGTTTGTAGGTGGTGGGATTCTTTACAACCGTTTCCGCATCATTAAAAAGCAGAAATTAATTATTGAAGCGAAAAATAAAGAGACCGAAGAGCAGAAACTGATCATTGAGGAAAAACAAACCGAGATCCTCTCCTCCATTTCTTACGCCAAGCGTTTACAGGAAGCCATTTTACCACCTCAAAGTTTATTATTGGAGCATTTACCGAACTCGTTTTTTATTTACAAACCTAAAGATATTGTTGCCGGCGACTTTTACTGGTTAGAGCAAATTGGAGATCTTGTTTTTGTGGCCGCCGCCGATTGTACAGGCCACGGGGTTCCCGGCGCCATGGTAAGTGTGGTATGTTCAAACGCACTGAACCGTACAGTAAAAGAATTCGGAATTACCGATCCCGGAAAAATTCTGGATAAAGCCCGCGAACTTGTAACCGAAACTTTTGAACGCAGCGAGAATGAAGTAAAAGACGGAATGGACATTTCGCTTTGCTGCATCAATAAAAAAACAAACGAATTAAAATGGTCGGGTGCTAACAATCCACTATGGCTTATTCGCGATAATACTTTTTCGGAATACAAACCCAATAAACAATCGATCGGTAAAATAGATATTCCTTTACCATATACTACGCACAGTATTAAACTGAATCCTTCTGATCTGGTTTATATTTTCACCGACGGTTATGCCGATCAGTTTGGCGGGCCTGACGGAAAAAAATTCAAACACAAACAATTCAACGAATTATTATTTAAAAATCACGATAAACCTCTTAACGAACAAAAAGACATTTTACTGAACGCCTTCAATGCCTGGAAAGGTACACTTGAACAGGTTGACGACGTTTGTGTGATCGGAATAAGAATTTAAGGATCTTAAATGAAATATTTTAAATACTTAATTTTAATTGTCGCATTTAATTTTGCGGGGCTCAATCATTCTCTTGCTCAAACAAGCAGAGCTGATTCCATAATGGATGCATTAAAAGTTTGTACCGACAGTACCAAAAAAATGAGCCTTTATTATGATCTCGCTCACAGTTACGATCATTCCGAAGGATATAATCTGGCCATTCACTTTCTGAAAAGATCGCTGGAACTTTCCAAGCGTTTAAATGATACAACACTCAGAAGCTTTATAGTTGGTGATCTTGGTTCCATTTATTCAGATCACGGTGCCTACTCGCCTGCCCTGCAATGTTATTTCGAAGCCTTAAAGTTTGCCGAAGAACACAATCGTAAACTAAGCATCAGTTCTATTTACAGTGCCATTTCGGTGTGTTACTGGCGGCAGGGCGATAATGTTAAAGCGCTGGAATATATTAACAGGTCGCTTGAATCGTATCAAAAAATTAACCGTAAAGACAGGATAGCCGGTGTGTATAATAATCTGGGCATTATTTATCGCGGCATGGGCAAATACGATGAGGCCATTGAATATTATTATAAAAGTATTGAACTGAGTAAAGAGTTTAAGGATAATAAGGTTTTGATGAGCACTTATAACAACCTGGCTTACATTTATCAGAGAACCGGTGCAAAAGAACAGGCACTGAAACATTTCAACATTTCGTTGGAAATGGC
>JANYIQ010000175.1 GCA_025362575.1 Bacteroidia bacterium | reverse complement strand
TGATTTTGATGCCTTTTGGCTCATCACGGTGAAGAGGGTCGCCTTCGGGAGCCCATGAACACAGAAAAAAGGCCAAAGTAAGGCTGACAGCACCCCTTAAGGTAAGTTTTTTAAGTTTTTTTGTAGATATCTTAAACCGATGCACTCTTTGTAAACCCAAGTATTTATTAGATTTGTAGGTAAACATCAAAGTTAATTATATCGTTTGACGCTTTATTTAAGGATCATATTAGTTTTCTTATGGGTAATGTTAATATCTACCCCCCTTATTGGCGCTGTAAACAGGGTTTTTCCAGGTGATACCATCAAGAAACTGAGGGTTGACACCATTTCTGAGCCCGAAACACTCGACACCAAAGTAATTTATAACGCCAGAGATTCGAGTAGATACGAGGCTGACAGCAATAAATTTTATTTGTTTGGCGATGCTTATGTAGAATATGGCACCATGAACCTGAAAGCTGAGTTCATTGAGATCGATTATTCTAAAAATCTGGTCACAGCTTACGGTTATATCGACTCCACCGGAAAAAAAGCGGGAACTCCCGTTTTTAAAGATGGTGCACAGGAATTCAATGCCGAAAAAATAATGTACAATCTTAAAACCAAAAAAGGGAAGATCTTTAATGTGCTTACCAAACAAGGTGATCTTCTTGTTTTTGGAAATCAGATCAAGCGCGACAGCACTGAAATAATTTATATTAAGAATTTAGAGTGCATTCCTTGTCAGGATCAGGATGCGAGAACAAAATTCAAAGCATCAAAAGCAAAGGTGATACCCGATGATAAAATTGTAACCGGACCAATGTATCTCGAAATTGGAGGAGTGCCCACACCGTTATTATTGCCTTTTGGTTATTTTCCGAATACTAAAAAACGGCATAACGGTATTTTAATTCCTTATGTTGGTAATTCGCCGGGACAAGGTTATTTTTTGAGAGACGCAGGTTTTTATTGGGGAATAAATGACCGAACCGACATGATCATTCATGGCGATCTATATTCGAACGGCAGCTGGGGATTAAGAACCACCAACGATTACAACGTGCTTTATAAATATGCAGGCGCTTTGAATCTGGGTTATTCTGAATTTGTAATAGGTGATAAGGATGTTCCGGCAGGATACAATAAACAGAAATCGTATCACCTAACATGGATGCATACTCAGGACAATAAAAATAATCCCAGCATTCGTTTTGGAGCCAATGTAAATTATGTGAATCAAAAATATAATAAGTACAGTCCTACTAATTCAGGAAATTATTTGACCAACACATTTCAATCGAACATTAATTTTACAAAAAGTAATCGCTGGAGTTCATTAAGCATCAATGCTACACATAGTCAGAATACCATTACCAAACTGGTAGATATTTCTTTTCCGCAATTAACTTTTAACGTGAATCGTTTCTTCCCATTTAAAAGACAAAATGCGGTTAGGCAAAATGTTTTTGATAAACTGGGTATAAATTATTTATTGGAGATGCGGAATACCTATTCAACTTACGATTCGCTTTTGTTTAAGGGCGATATGGAAAAGCATATGAAATATGGTGTGAGACATACCATTCCTATCTCTACTAATTTCAATGTGTTTAAATACATTACCGTTACACCCGGAATTAATTTAAGTTCGGTAATGTATACTAAGACCACTCAAAAGGAATTCATTAAAACCGGAACCATTTACGGTGTGAAAAGCGATACCATTAATGCTTTTAGTGCCGGTTACGATGCTAATTTTAGTACAGCAGTAAATACAAAATTGTTCATGGATTATATTTTTCGCGGAAAACGATTAAAACAAGTTCGTCATTTGTTGATCCCATCTGTAACTTATGTTTATCGTCCGGATTTTGGAGAAGAACAATACGGGTTTTGGAAGAAGGTGAATACGGATACTCTCGGCCATTATCAAAACTACAGCAAATTTGAGAATACTATTTTTGGCGGTCCGGGCATTGGCAAACAAAATTCATTAGGAATTAATTTGAATAATAACCTGGAGGCTAAAGTGCGTCACAAAACCGATACCGGTTTTGTGTTCAATAAAGTTACCTTGATACAGAACTTAAGTTTGTCGACCAATTATAATTTTGCTGCCGATAGTTTTAAAATGAGTTTGGTAAATGTAAGTGCAAGAACTAAGATCTGGAAGTTCTTTGATCTTGTTGGAAATGCCTTGTTCGATCCTTACGGATATGATTATACAACCAAGCATCGTTTTAGTACTTACAGTTATGAGTACGATGGCAAGATCGCAAGATTTACAACCGCTAATGTGGCTGTGAACGCTAACTTTAGCTCTAATGCACTCAGAGCAATGGCTATTGCCCGCAAGCCGCCTAACCTCACCAACGGAGCAGAAAAAGGTGCCGAAAAAATAAATACAGACAATGAACAACTTCCCTGGAATTTGAGTTTGTTCTATAACCTTACCTTCGATAAAGCAACCACGGTAAAGGTGAAGACAATTCAAACTTTGAATTTCAGTGGCGATGTGAGTGTCACTAAATTCTGGAAAGTAGGTGTAACAAGCGGTTACGATTTCACCAATAATAAATTAAGTTATACCAGCGTGAACGTTTATCGTGACTTGAAATGCTGGGAGGCCAGAATTTCCTGGGTGCCATTTGGTTTCCGGAAAAGCTACAGCGTAACCATCAATTTAAAAACAAGCATGCTTAGCGACATAAAAATTCCGAGACAAAGGAATTGGTATGATAATTTTTAATGGGAGAGTTATGAGTGTTAAGAGATAGGTGTAGAGTTATGAGTGTTAAGAGATAAGTGTAGAGTGATGAGTTTTGTCTGCTTGTTAATTATGAGTTAGCCCCGGAGGGGGTGAAATATTTGTAGAAATGGAACGCGGATGACACGGATGTAGAGGATTTTCACGGATTTTTTTGGAGGCATGAAATAAAAACCCCAGAGGGGGTGAAATGTTTATAGAAGGAACGCGGATGACGCTGTTAATCGTTTTTACCCATTCCATTTTAATTTTCAATACCGGTCAAAAAAAATCCCGGCCTAAACCGGGATCCATTTTAATATGTGTTTCGTGAATTAATCAGCGCGTTTAATGGTACAGCCGATCGATTTTGTTTCCTGAATTTTTGGAGTTTCGTTTTTAGAAACTGCTGCCAAGGCGTCTTTTAAATAAGGGGCTTTAACGGCTGCAGGATCTTTTACGTTATCGTCGATGGCACCTTTGTAAACCAGGCCTTTTGTGTTAAATAAAAAACACTGAGGGGTACGTGTAGCGCCAAAAGCGTTAGCTAGTTTGGAGTTCACATCAATGGTATAGAAACATTTAAGGTTTTGGGCCTTGTAGTATTTGTTCATCTCTTCCGGACTGTCGTCTTCGTTACGCTGGGCCTCGTTGCTGTTAACAATAACGCAGCCGATGCCATTTGTTGAACAATAATCGCTGTATTCTTTGATTCGGGTTTCGCTCAATTTAACATAAGGGCAGGTATTACATGAAAAAATAACTAAAATACCTTTAGCTGTTTTAGCTTCATCTAAGGAAATATCTTTTCCGCTTACGTCTTTCATCTTATAAGATGCCTCCGGCAAAACAGAGTTAAGAGGGAGCTCGTCGAATGCTGTAGTCAACACAAACGCTGAAGCAGTGAGAGCTACAGCTATTACGGGGAGAATAAGTAATTTTTTCATAGTTTTAGTTTAATACATAAAGTTAATTAATCTATTTGTTAAAAACAACGCCAAAGCCCATAAACTTAATAACGCATTAATAAGAATTTTTAAAAGAATTAACATAATAGTTTACATTTGTTAATATAGAGATTGACCATGTTTTATATAGAACGGAATAAAGTGAAAAAGATACTTCTGCCTTTTGTTTTGATATTGATTTGTTGT
>JANYIQ010000164.1 GCA_025362575.1 Bacteroidia bacterium | reverse complement strand
TAGTAATGTTGATGGTATATTTTAAAGGCTTATTCGTTTCATCAGTAACTTCTAAGATCTTGTCTCCTAAACCTGCCAAGCGTTCTTTTTGCATCAAGCCATTGATCTCACCTTTCGTAATTGGTTCACTGATCTTATTTTCATCAAAATAATTGGCTTCGTTATTTGGGTCGTGTTGGTTCTCGTCTAACTGTAACCACAGGTATTCCAGCTTATCGGGCGAATTGTTGGTATAAGTGATCCACTCGCTGCCATTTACGGTTAAATTAGGCTCGTCAAGCGTTACATCAATATCGTAATCGGCACGCTGTTGCCAGTATTTGTTTCCGGGTGCGCCTGAGGCGGTACGGTTTTCGTTAGGAGTAGGTAAAATAGTTCCTAACTGTTCGAACTTATTTCCGTGGTTTGAACTTGGATTATTCTGAATGTTTTGTGCGATCATGAACTGAATAGCGGACAAAAACAATAATGTTAGATTTTTTTTCATGAGAAAATTGCAATTAAACGTTGAAAGCTCATAGTGGCGGCAAAGATAATACTTATTACTGCCACTGTTTTTTGAATGAGATGAAACGGAGTTTTTAAATAACGAATTAACAAAAAGGAGATCAGCAGAACAAAAGATACAATAATGATCTGACCTGCCTCGATACCGGTATTGAATAAAAACAGCGGCCAAATGATATTATCACCTGATGAAAGCATTGATTTTAAAAGATAAGAAAAGCCCATACCGTGTATCAACCCAAAGCAACAAATAATCAAGTAAATATGCATCACCCTTTTTGGGTGGTTTTTAGAGCTAAAAAACAGGTTAATGGCGGTGGTGAGAATAGTTAGCGTTATTAATAGCTCTATGTAGATCTGACTTACCCTAATGACATTCAATACGCTTAAAGCCAGAGTTAATGAGTGGCCCAGAGTAAAAGCGGTTACCAGCCCCAGGAGTTTTTTCCATTCCTGAGCAGGAAAAGAAACTGCCAAAAGTGTTACGAACAGGATATGATCGTAGCCCTCCAGGTCAAGAATATGTTGGAATCCTGTTATAAACCAGATGTCAAAATCACTCATACATTAGTATCTTTGTCGCCTTGTGCTTAGTTAATAACTAAATTCAAAATTTGAAACCTTAAATATATTAAAAACGTTTAATCCAATACCAACATTATACCAATGAATCTAACTATTTTAAATAGCATCCGTCAAAAAATCAATTTGAAATTCCTTTGGCTCTTAGTTCCTTTTCTGTTTGTTTTTGCACATCCTTTTTATGTAAGTGTAACCTCTCTTAAATACAATTATGATCAAAAATCAATTGAGATCACCTGCAAAATGTTTGCAAACGATATTGAAGATGCTCTTAAAAAGATCAACACCACTTCAGTTGATGTTTTAAACCCTCCGAACAAAAAAGTGGTTGAAGACATGCTTTCTGAATACATCAAAAAAAGGTTGATCATTAACATGAACGGCAAAGCGCTTACATTTAATTTTATCGGTTACGAGAAAGATGAAGATTACATTGTTTCTTTTTTAGAAATAACAGGAGTGGAAGAACCAAAGACGTTTAACATTGAAAACAAGTTGCTTTACGAATTTTTAAAAACTCAATCGAATATTGTAAACTTAGAGGTGAGTGGTAAAAAGCAAAGTTCTAAAGTTACCAATCCTGAAACTAAAATGAAGTTCAGTGTTAGTGTTGATAAGAAAGGTGCTGCTAAAAAACCTGCAGGTAAAAAATAAAGGCGCGTTTACAACTAATCTATCTTAACACCAATAACCAGCATATCATCTACCTGATCAAGGTTGCCAACCCAATTATTCATGGTGTCGCTCAAAATTTGTTTTTGTTCTGAAAAAGGCTTGCCATGGTGCTGTTCAAAAAGTTCTTCCAGTTGACGATATCTGAATTTCTTTCCCTTTTTTCCGCCAAACTGATCGGGATAACCATCTGTTAATGTATAAATACAATCACCTTTTTCGAGTTTATATTCGCGTAATGTAAATGGTTTTGGATCCGGAAAAAATCCGCAAGGTTGTTTATCGCCTTTTAATTCCATCAACTCATTATTTCGCATGATGTAAAAAGAATTGTTAGCTGCAGCATATTTAAGAGTCAGTTCTTTCTTATCTAAACAGCATAAAATAATGTCCATACCATCTTTACTTTCTTCAGAGCTTGCACCTTGTTTAAGTGTATTCACGATTTTTTCGCGCAAACCATTCAGTACTTCTGCAGGGTTATCTGAATTTTTACTTTCGATCAATTCATCTAAAAACGAAAGTCCCAACATGGTCATAAAACCGCCGGGAACCCCATGTCCGGTGCAGTCTGCAGTAGCATAATAAATTTTATCGCCTTTTCTGTAGATCCAGTAAAAATCACCGCTCACAATGTCTTTGGGTTTAAAGAACACAAAACTATCCGAAAAATTGCTGTTAAACTCGGCTTCTGTACTTATAAATGCAGTTTGAATTCGCTTGGCATAATTAATACTATCGGTAATTTCCTTATTCTTTTCTTGCAAAACATCATGTTGTTGCGAAAGTTCTTTTTTCTGAGCAATTACCACATTATGTTCTTCTTCTATTATTTCTTTGGATCGTTCCAATTCCAAACGACTCCTGATCTCATTTAAGGTTAAACGATAGCGGGTTCTTATCAAAAACAAACTAAAAATGGCAACAGTTAAAATAAGCAAGCCACCGTTAATTGTAAATTCATCAACGCTAAGCGGGCTGTTCAATTTGTAAAAAATAACATTGGCAATTAAAGTGGCTATCACCAGAACAATGGAATACCAAACCTCCCAGAGCATTAGCATGCCTACACCAATAAACAGAACCATGTATGCAAAGGCGTGCTTTTGTAAGTGAGCAAGATCCATTACGCTCCACATATAAGCGTTTTGAATAGAGATTCCCAACACCAAAAAGAAAATGGTCGCGTAAATACTAAGTCCTGTTATTTTTCGGCTTACTAAAAGCACCAGTGTAGTTAAGGAAACGGCAAGTCTGAATTCCAGAAAAGGAATCCAGTGATCAGGCAAAACAAAATAATCGCTGATGAACCAAACAATGTTGAGTACAATTCCCATCCAGCAATAAATGGCATGAAAACGCTCCGTAGAATTGTGAAACGCTTCTTTAACCTTATCAGGATGTATACTTACCTCGCTCAATGTATATTACTTTAATGCAATATACTAAATTTTCACTCTCCTGCAAATGATAATGGCAGGCTGGCACAGTTTTAGCATTAAGTGATCGAAAGCGCTATAGAAACCTCGCTACGCTTTTTGACTACTTCTGTTTAGTAACCGTTTTAAGGTTCAATAAATTCATTGGGTTACTTGTTAAACCTTTAATGTTATGGTTTACCAGACGAATGACCTGATCGTAATATAAAGGAACGATCGGTGCATCATCAATTACCATTTGGTCCATTTGTTGATACATTGCAATTTTTGATGCCATGTCTTTTTCAACCAGTGCCTTTTCGAATAAAGCATCAAAAGCAGGGTTTTTATAATGGAAGAAATTGAATCCTACCGGTGCAAAATTTTTGCTGTAAAACATGCTCATGAAATTTTCTTCGTCCGCATAATCACAAACCCAGTTTTTACGGAACATATTATATTCACAAGCTGCAACCGCCTGACGCAATACAGAGAATTTATCGACACTGATCTTTAATTTGATATTGTTTTCAGCTAATTGCGATTGAATGAATTCCATTTGTTCTTTATAATCTTCTGTAGTATGTAAAGTAATTTCAGGCAAACCTTTTCCATTCGGGTAACCGGCTTCAATTAATAATTGACGAACTTTATCAGGATCGTATGAATACCCTTTTACTTTGCTCGGATCGTAAGCTTTCAATCCCTTAGGAATAAAGCCTGCTGTAGCGGTTACGCCTACCCCGTTTCTTAAATACTTGATCATTTTTTCGCGATCAAATGCATAGTTAATGGCTTGACGAATTGCTTTTAGTTTAAGCGGAGAATTTTTTACGATATCAATTTTTTCATCGACTAAAATACCAACGTAATCTGTTTTTAAGAAGGTTGCTTTTTGTAAATAGAATTTTTTAGCATAAGTATCGCGCAAGGTGCCGCTTTTATCTAACACTTCATTAATATTCAAAGCATCCGCTCCGCTTAACATGTCAAACTTACCATTCAATAATTCCATGAAACCCGTTTCTCTATCTTTCACAAACGAAATAGAAACAGCATCTAAATAAGGCAAACGATTTCCTTTTTCGTCTTTTTCGAAATAGTTAGGGTTCTTCAACATGTTAAGTCTTGTACCTTCTTCCCACATTTTAAAAACAAATGGTCCGGTACCAACTGGATTTCTTCTGAAGTCTTGTTTGTATTCATCAACCGCTTCCATAGGAACAACTGAAAAATACTTCATTGTTAATATATTTAAAAAAGCACTGAAAGGTTCTGCTAAGTAGATCTCGAACGTGCTGTCGTTAATAGCTGCAAAGCCCTTGTAATTGGTTTTTTCACTACGATCAATGTTTGTCAGTAGAGACATGGCACTACTTACACGACTATCGTATAAACGGTTGAACGAAAAAACAAAATCCTTGGCAACTACTTTTCTTCCTTTACCACCTTCAAAGACCACATTATCATGAAAATAAACATCTGTTCTTAAATTAAACGTGTAAGTTAAGCCATCTTTGCTCATTGAAAAACGTTTTGCGATGGAAGGAATTACATTTAATTCATCATCCATTTGCACCAGACCATTGAATAATTGATTAACAGCGCCTATGCTTTCGAAGCTACTGGCGGCTGCAGGATCAAGAGAAGTGATCCCGTGCTTCTCGTTATAGTTAAAAACGGTTCTTGAATCTTCAGCAACTTGTTCGTTTTTGCAAGAAACTAATAAACAGGCTGAAACAGCTACTAAATAAATGTAATTACGCATACCACAAATATTACAAAACAAGAGCTGGCTTTTGCCGACCTGAGATTTGTTTTATGCACATTGTCTTGTGAAAAGCCCAGTCTTGCCTGGAGGCACTTTATTGCTGGATCTTGAGGTATTTGGTGGTGTTAGCGGGATCGATCTGGGTAAGAACCTCGATGGCTTTGCTTTTCTCTTCAGGACTGGCACCTGCAAACATGTTTACCAGTTCATCGCCCTTAGCATTAAAGAATAATTCCATGTTAAAAGAGGCTGGCCTCGCTTTATAAACGGGTACTAAAGACTCCTGAATGGCTTTAAGAACTGCAGCTCTGCCTTCATCCGGCTTTTCGCTCATCAGGTCCATGCCCGTGCGGTGATACTTGTACATACAATCTCTGATGCCTGCAAACAAGGGTTGGAGTTGGTTTTCAACGAACCAATATCTGTTCTTATTACTCTCGTTCGACTTCCAGCCTTTTTCGGGAGCACTTTGAGCGTTTTGAACAATGATCTGTGCTTTTTGCCAGTATTCTGTTCCGCCCATTGGTGAAAAACTGTCGTAATCTTCAGCAATGATCACATAAGCGTAAAACATCAATACTGAGGTCAAATTATTTTGAAAGGTGTTAATGTTAAATTCAATCTGAGAGAACTGCTGAAAACGGAATTGAAAATTATCATCCATGTAATTTAAAAGCGGTGCATTGAAAGAACTCTTGTAAATCGGACGACGGCTCTGAACCTGTATGGTGCCGGCGTATTCGTCACTGCTAACTTTTGTGGTAACGTTAATTAAAATGGAACAATCGATTTTCTCCTGACTTGTATAGAGATCTTTTGTCCATTTATTATTATTCATGAACTCGAAAATGGACTTTTGCAGCTGATCAAAGATTTGACGTTCCGTAGTACCTTGAACCTGCTGCGATACAATACTAACCTGACAGTTCAGCTCCTGTGAAAAGGCAGGCGCCGAAAAAACTAAAATACTTATGCTTATGATTAAACTCCTGAACATGCTTATTTTGCTCCTAAAAATGTTTTAATGTGCTTTACAATTTCCTTTGCCAGTTCTTCTTTAGTTCTTAACTCAAAATTAACCATTTTATTGTGTTTATCAATGATTGTAATAGCATTATTATCGCTGCCAAAGGCCTTATTCTCGGCTGAAGTGGTGTTACCAATAATAATATCAAGATTTTTGTTTGTTAATTTTTGTTTTGCATTCTCGATCATGTTCTCGGTCTCCAAAGCAAAACCAACAAGACACTGTTGTTTTTTTAATTTACCAAGATCTCCTAAAATATCTTTCGTTTTTGTTAGCTCTATGTTTAATGCGGCATCCGATTTTTTTATTTTTTGAGTCTGAGATTCTGTTGGCCTGTAATCGGCAACTGCAGCAGAAAGAACGGCAATATCACAATCATTAAAAGCTGTAATGCAGGCTTTATGCATTTCTTCGGCTGACTCTACATTTATCACTTTAACAGAACTGTTCTTTGGTTTGTATGAAGATGGTCCTAAAACTAAAGTAACACCAGCACCTTGAGCTGCAAATTCATCGGCAATTGCAATGCCCGTTTTGCCTGAACTACGGTTGCCAACAAACCTAACAGGATCGATGGCTTCGTAAGTTGGTCCGGCATTAACAAGTACTTTTTTATTTATTAAAGGGAGATTTTTTGAAAGATAATTTTTCACGAAAGCAATAATGTTCTCAGGCTCCGCCATTCGTCCTTCGCCTGTCAATCCACTTGCCAGTTCGCCGTTTTCGGCCGGTATCACTATGTTTCCGTTTGCTTCAAGAATTTTTAAATTACTTTTTGTTGTTGGATGCTGATACATTTCAAGATCCATGGCAGGTGCCACAAAAATGGTTTTGCGTGCCGATAGGTAACAAGCTGTAACTACATTATCACAAATGCCCGTTGCAAATTTGGCGAGTG
>JANYIQ010000161.1 GCA_025362575.1 Bacteroidia bacterium | reverse complement strand
ATTTTATTAATTGATGAACGTCCTGAAGAGGTTACAGACATGGCCCGCAGCGTAAAAGCTGAGGTTGTTTCTTCAACCTTTGATGAGCCTGCCGAGAAGCACGTAAAAATTGCGAACATCGTTTTAGAAAAATCGAAACGTTTGGTTGAGTGCGGACATGATGTTGTAATCTTATTAGATAGTATCACGCGTATGGCACGTGCTTACAATACAGTTTCTCCGGCCAGCGGTAAAGTATTAACCGGTGGTGTGGATGCAAATGCATTACATAAGCCAAAACGTTTCTTTGGAGCTGCCCGTAAAATTGAGAATGGCGGATCGTTAACTATTATTGCAACAGCATTAACGGAGACCGGTTCTAAAATGGACGAAGTAATTTTCGAAGAGTTTAAAGGTACCGGTAATATGGAATTGCAGTTGTATCGTAAATTATCTAACCGTAGAATTTACCCTGCTATTGATCTTATGGCATCTTCAACACGAAGAGATGATCTGTTATTAGATAAAGAAATGCTGCAAAGACTTTGGGTGCTTCGTAAACACTTAGGTGACATGAATCCTCAGGAAGCCATGGAGTTTATTTTGGATCGTTTACGCCGTACCAAATCGAATGAAGAATTCCTCGTAAGTATGAACGGGTAGTTTAGCGATGAGTTATAAGTTATAAACGATGAGTTCCATCAAGAAACATTAATCAACAAAAATGAATAAGAGGGTTGTCTTTATTGGAATTAGCTACAGTGCCTTGGTTATCATTTATAAACTGATAATTATTTTAGGCGGATATCAGCTAACTAAATTCGGATTTTTTTACTCCCATATTATATCGGTATTTGCCATTATTCCTTTTATGCTTTTGGCGATACAACAGGTTCGTGATAAGGATACAGGCGGATCGATCAGTGGCAAGGAAGCTTTTGGTGCAGCCTTGGGTGTTGCCGGAATCTCCATTATTTTTTTAAGCACTTATACTTACATCGAATTTGAGTGGAAACTGAAAGACCTGTCGATACAATATTACAACAGTTTAGATTATCTTGAATTTTTGAAAGGAAATAAAAATCTTAAAGTTGCAGATCACGGTAAAATCATTGCAGCTCAGATCGAAAATTTATCAGCCATGAAAGCAGTAACTGCTAAATTATTTTCGTTCTTGCTTATCAGCTGCAGCTCAGCATTTATGTGCGGGGTGTTTATGAGGAAATAGTAAGCGAAATTTTTAAGGAACGCGGATCGGAGTTAAATTTGTTTTGATCTGTGTGAATAAGAAACGATCCGTGTTCTAACTTTCAAACTACTCAAAATCCTTATACAATAAATATTTTTTGCGGATAACTTTAAATGCAGCAATATCATTTTGCCAGCTTTTTCTAATTTCTTCTTCTGTTTTGTTGGCTTTTATTTGTTCTTTTAATTCGTCGTTGCCCGAATGCGCATTGAAATTCTTGTCTATGAACTCATCCATCTTAAGATCTTTATTAAACTCAATTAGCCATTTCAGTTGAATTTGTCTTTTAGGATTCTCGATCATCCTTTCATTTCTAAGATCCAATCCATAACAAACTTCATTATTGTATTTTGGTTCTTTTGTTATTGCATTTGGTTTGGGAGTAAAACTAAAATCGTGTTTGCTGTATTGCGGGTGACCAATAACCTGAAAAGGCATGTCGGTTCCGCGACCGAGGCTCATTACCGTTCCTTCAAACAAACCTAATGACGGATATAATAAAACAGAGGTTAAGTTAGGGAGATTAGGTGATGGCTTAACAGGAAGATCGTAAGTGTAGTTATGTTCGTAGCCTTTAACCGAAATTACAGTTAAGTTGCATTTTAGTTTTGTAATAATTACTTCATCACTTTTTGCGACTTTTGTTTTGGAAACTAACCAAGCTTCACCATTTGCCATTAAAGCATACTCGCCAATTGTCATTCCGTATACAAGAGGCACATTATGTATTCCTAAGAACGACTTGTATTTATCTGTCATTGTAGGGCCGTCTACATAAAATCCGTTCGGGTTCGGACGATCCATTACAATTAATTCCTTGCCATTTTCGGCGCAGGCTTCCATAACATAAGTGAGCGTAGAAATAAAAGTGTAAAAGCGAACTCCAACATCCTGTATGTCGTATATAACTACATCAATTCCTTTGAGGTCTTCTTTAGTTGGTTTTTTGTGAGCTCCGTACAAAGAAATAACGGGCAATCCGGTT
This sequence comes from Bacteroidia bacterium, assembly GCA_025362575.1. Lineage (GTDB taxonomy): Bacteria > Bacteroidota > Bacteroidia > B-17B0 > Aurantibacillaceae > JAHEYG01. Next base: position 14,251 of record JANYIQ010000161.1, on the reverse strand, counting down.
TTTTTATCAATATTGCTTTTTACTTTTTCGCCGGCATCTGCAATACCTCTGAAGCCATGCTCCGGTCCGAATATTTTTTTGACCCTAACATTGAGTTTCAAAAGTGTGTCAACAATGCTCGTTTTACCAACAAGTCCGCTGATATTGGTAACAACAGCCACATTCTTTTTAGCTAGTTTTGGCAAGTACTCGTTAAAACGGGCTGCTCCAACTGTTACGTCTTTTTCGGTTAATACCTTAAGCGGAGTCTGAGAACTGATAAAAGAACTGATAAAAAGGGAGATTATAAGTAATGATTTATACATCAATTATGTATTTTTGTTTTTAATTGAATTTAGAACGTTTTATAGCCAACCGAATTACGCATTCTGCCAATGGCAGCAATAATATTTCTAAGCCCATTGTAAAGATAGGAATTATTGGCATTGCCTTAGGCATAAGCGTAATGATTTTAACTATAGGAATTGTTTTTGGTTTCAAAAGCGAGATCATCAATAAAATTACGGGCATTACTTCACACATTACGATCACGAATGTCAGCATTAATCCAAGCAGCGAACAGGATCCCATAAAAATATCGGAAGATACATTAAAGATGCTGAGAGCTTTGCCTTACCTGAAGCATTTGCAGACAACCGCGTTAAAGAACGGCATCATAAAAACCAAGGCCGAAAATGAAGGGATCTATTTAAAAGGAGTTTCCGGTAATTATGATTTTTCGTTCTTGAAAAAATATCTGGTAGAAGGAAAGATCCCCGAATACAATGATACGGCAGTGAGTAAGCAATTGCTCATTTCAAAAAAATTAGCCGACCGCCTCGGAATAAAACTTGGGCAGAAAGTATTGGTTTATTTTATTACCCGAAAAAGAGCAAATGATTCAACATCGCAGGGCAGTAACATGATGGGATATGAACAGCGCGTAAAGGATTATAATGTGTGCGGAATATTCAATACTGGTTTTGCTGAGTTTGATAATAACCTGGCTTATGTTGATATCAAACAGATCCAGCGCTTGAACTACTGGCAAAATAATGAAGTGGGCAATTATGAAGTGTTTGTTGACGATTTTTCAAAGTTGGATATTTACTTAGAGGGTTTTGAAGATGTTATAGGTTATAATTACAATGTAGCTTCTGTAAAGCAATTGCATGCCAATATTTTTTCGTGGTTGGATATGGTTGACGTGAATGGAATTATTATAGTTACATTAATGATAATGGTTGCAGGAGTGAACATGATCACAGCTTTACTTATTTTGATCTTAGAACGTGCCAACATGGTAGGACTCATAAAATCGATCGGAATGAGCAACGTGAAAGTAAGAAAGATCTTTTTTTATATTTCATTAAGATTACTTTGGAGAGGCTTGCTTTATGGTAATATCATTGGCATTGGATTGGTTTTGATCCAGTATTATTTTAAACCGGTTGGTTTGGATAGTGAAACATATTATGTAGAATATGTGCCTGTTATTTTTGATCCGCTTTACATCTTAATGTTAAATGTCGGGATCATTTTTTCCTGTCTGATAATGATGTTTTTGCCAACGCTTATCCTTACAAAGATAACTCCTATAAAAACATTGAGGTTCGATTGATGTTTTAACAATTCATTCGTGACTTTTGTCATAATAAAGAGATTTCCCACAATGATTTAAGTCTTTCTTGATATTTATTGAAAAATGCAAGCAAAAATCATTATATATTTGTGCAACTTAAAATTATAGAAAAATGAAAAAAATTTACACACTTGCATTAAGCTTAATGATGGGTGCAGCGGTTGGACAAACCTGCTTCACTTATACTTCCACAAATTACCCTGGATCCACTAATCCTTGGTATGCTACAATTGATGATTTTAACAACGACGGAAAAAAAGATTTTGCAGCGAACAATTTTGCCGGCAATAGTTTTAACGTTTATATGGGTGTTGGAGCGGGTTCTTTCACGCAAGCGCCAAGTTCACCTTATAATACAGGAGCCAATTGTTTCGGGATCACTTCCGGTGATTTTACAAACGATGGAAATAAAGATATTATCGTTACAAACACAGGTTACTTTAGGTTATATGTTGGAAACGGTGCAGGAACATTTACTACAAGCGGTAACGTTAGTTTCCCTAGCGCAGTTTCAGGTTACGGAGCTATCCCTGCCGATTTTAATAACGACGGAAAGCTGGATGTTGCTTTTGCGAACAATACAAACAATTTAGCATATATCTATTCAGGGAACGGTGCAGGTGTGTTTACACAATTTCCCGGTTCACCTTATACTATTGCTGGTACGCAGTGGTGGGTAGAAAAAGGGGATTTTAATGGTGACGGAAACATGGATCTTGTATATGCTCAGAATGGTATCGGTAATTTAAGCGTATTGATCGGAACAGGAACCGGAAGTTTCACAGTTAATGCTCCTATAACAGGTGTTGCTGGTGCAGCGCAGGTTTCGGTTGGTGATGTGAATAATGATGGTAAACTGGATCTTGTTGCCGGAGCAGGATCTGCTTCTGCTAATTTCTATACTTGCTTAGGTAATGGAACAGGTGGTTTCTCTGCACCAAGTCTTACTTCAACAGGAGCACTTGCTGCAGTTTGGGGAGCAGCAATAGGAGATTTCAATTTAGATGGAAATAACGATGTGTTTGTAAGTGGATTCAGTTCAGCCAATAGCAGTGTGTTCTATGGAAACGGATTAGGCGGTTATACTGCATCTACAAATAGTCCTTTCACGATCCCGGGAGTTACACAAAATCTTCACCCATGTGTTGGTGATCTTGATGGTGATAATAAACCTGATGTTATTGTACCGAATTATGGTGGTTCAAGTCATTCAGTATTGCTTAATAAGCAGATCAACATTATTGGTACATCTTCTATTTGTTTAGGGGCAAGTACAACGTTTACTGCAGGAAGTACACCTACTTACACCTGGAATACCGGCGCAAACACAAACACAATAACTGTTACACCTACAGTAACTACAACATATAGTGTTGCAAGTTTCTTCAATGGTTGTCCAACTTTTTATTCTAAACAATTAACCGTATCACCATCACCAACTGTAAGTGCTGTAAGTTCTACTTCAATTCTTTGTGTAGGTCAAACAGCTACTTTAACGGCAAGCGGAGCTTCTGCTTATGTTTGGAATACAACAGCAACTACTGCTGTTGTAGCGGTTAGCCCTACTGTTACTACTAACTACACAGTTACAGGTACCACTGCCGGCTGCTCAAAGTCATTCACAATTTCACAAACTGTTTCCACTTGTATTGGTATCAAGGGTCTTACTTCTTCTAACTTCGGTGTGGCAGCATATCCAAATCCGAATAGTGGAGAGTTTACCGTGAAGTCTGATGTTATTATGAATATTAGTATTGTTAACGAACTTGGACAAGAAGTTAAAACACTTTCTTTAAATGAGAGTAATAACTATCAGTCTCAGGTTTCAGCTTTAGCAAATGGCATTTATTTCATGATAGGAACACATGATCAGCAAGTAACTCGTCAGAGAATTGTTGTTGCAAAATAAATTTGAAATAATTGAAATGAAAAAGGGAGCCGAACAGCTCCCTTTTTTTTATGTCTTAAAAGAATTGAAGTATTTTCCTCAAAGGTTTTAAATACAAAGTATAGAAACGGGGCTTCAATCCGTTTACTTCCCAAGCTTTGCGGTCTTCGAGGTTGGCAATGATCCTGTTCTTAGTTGTGATGTTGCTTTGCCCGCCAAGCCTCATTTTTATAATATACTCCGGCAAGTAGCCTAATTTAATTTTATTTTTTTGAATGAGACGAAGCATCAGTTCGTAATCGGCCGATGTTTTAAAGTCTAAATTAAATGCGCCGTATTTGGTGTAGCATTCTTTTTTTACAAAGAAAGTAGGGTGAGGAGGCATCCAGCCATTTATGAAAGAACCTTCCGAATAATTTCCCGAATGCCATTTACGAATTATTTTATCGGTATTGTCTTTATTCACATAATATAGATCCGCATAAACACCCTCGCATTTATTCTGATCAAATGTGTTCGCGATCTTTTCAATTACTGTCGCGTCAATATAAAAATCATCGGAATGTAAAATGCCTACCGCTTCGCCGGAGGCTAGGTTTATGGCTTTGTTCAGCGCATCGTAAATTCCCGAATCTTTTTCAGAAACAATTTTATGGATCTGATCTTTGTATTTGTTAACGATCTCTAAAGTGTTATCGGAAGAAACACCATCTACAATAATGTATTCAATGTTCGGATAGGTTTGATTTAAAACCGATTTTATGGTTTGTTCAATGGTCTTTGAACTGTTGTAAGTTATTGTTATGATGGAGATCTTCATTTTTTTGGTTCACGCAGTCATAAAGTTAACATTTTAACAGCCATTGCCGGTCGCTAAAAATGTGCACTGCACATTTTCTTAACGCTGGCAATCTGCGTGAAATATTTTTTCACTAAACTCTTTTAAACTCTTAAAATTAAAATCAATTTTTTCATCTTTCACTTCTTTGTCTGAAATGAAAATGGTTTTCATTCCGGCTTTTCTTCCAAATTCCATGTCGCTCATGCTATCGCCAACTATAATACTTTTCTTAAAATCAATTTCCGGGAAATCGCCTTTGGCTTTTAGTGCCATGCCAATACTGGGTTTTCGCGTTGGGTGGTTTTCGGAAGCCAGGAAAGGTGAAAAATAAACTTTGTCTATTCTTCCGCCCATGTACAAAATTTCGTAAAGCATATTTTTGTGTATCAATTCCAGATCTTCGGTGCGCATTATGCCGCGGCCAATTCCTTGCTGGTTGGTTACCACTACAATTATTCCGAAAAACTCTTTCAATGCTTTTAAGGCCGGAATTACACCATCAATAAATTCAAATTCTATGGTGTGCTTAACGTAATCGTTATCAATTTTTTTATTGATAACCCCGTCGCGGTCTAAAAAAAGCGACCAGCTTTTATCGATATTTAAATTCTTTAAGGTCATGCTGAGCTTTTGTATAATCTTCCGGTATGCCAATATCTATAAAGTAGCCATCACTAAGGTAAACACCAATGTCGAGCTTTTGGGTCTGTTTTTCAAAAAAATCCTTTTCAATGGAGAAAGCGTGTGCAGGTTTGGTATGTTTGAAGAATTGTTTTTTGTTTAGTATGTAAATTCCTCCATTAATGATACCGGCTTCATTTTTTTCCGATTTCTCCTGAAAAGCTTCCGCGCGGTAAAAATTTCTGCTGTCGTCGCCATTATAACTTGGCAAAAAGAATTTCCCAAGTTTGATGGTGCCGTATCTTCCGGCTTCTTCTACCTTTCTTCCGGCAATAGAAAAATCAGATTCGTGAATGTAATGCAAATGATAAAAGTCCTTTAAATTAATATCGAAAAAAGAATCACCGTTCAAAACAATAGCCTGTTTGTCATCGCATTTTTCTAAAGCCAGGCGAATACCGCCGCCCGTGCCCATCGCACTTAACTCCTTAGTGTAGGAAACAGAAATTCCGTTAAAGGATGTTTTGTAGTAGTCCTGAATTTTATCAGCTAAATGCCCCACCGATAGAACCACATGCTTTACACCAAAGTGTTTTAAATAATTGAGCTGATAATTTAAAAACGGAATGTTATTTATTGGAGCCATTGGTTTAGGCAGATCGCTCACCACGCTTTGCAAGCGGGTTCCAAAACCTCCGGCTAATATAATGGCTTCCTTAATCACGGATCAATTCGCGTATTAAGGTTTAGGAAATAAATTTATCTCAACCATTTCACAAATGGTATGGCCAAATAACATATGACACTCTTGTATGCGTGGTGTATCTTTAGAAGGAATGTTGATCAGATATTTGCAATGTTCTTTCATTTTGCCGCCCGTTTCTCCGGTGAAGCCAACAGTTATGATGCCTTTTTCATTAGCAGCTTTTAAAGCGTTGATAACATTCGCTGAATTACCACTGGTTGAAAGGCCTATCAGCACGTCGCCTTTACGGCCCATGGCATGTACCAGACGTTCAAAAATAACATCGTAGCTGTAATCGTTGGCAACTGCAGTGGTGTAACTTGTGTTTACGTGCAGCGCTTCCGAAAATAAAGGCGGACGATCATAATAAAACCTGCCGCTTAGCTCTGCAGATAAATGCTGTGCATCTGCCGCACTGCCACCATTACCGCACCAAAGTACTTTGCCATCGTGTTTGTAGCAATTGGTAATTTCTTCAACCACTTTTGAAACGGTATTCAGTATTGGTTCATTTTCCAGCAAGGAATTTTTCAGGTGAATCGAAGTAGCTATTTTTATTTTAATAAAATCGTTCATATGTAAATTTAATGGAAATTTTATTTAGAGCCCTCATATTTTTCAATAATTGCTTTAACGAGGCGGTGACGGATCACATCTGACTGATCCAGTTCTATTATATCAATGCCTTCGACTTTTTTTAATAAGCGTATTGCCTGCAACAGGCCTGATGGCTGTTTGCTTGGCAGATCGATCTGTGTAACGTCGCCGGTAACAATAAATTTGGCGCTGTTGCCCATACGGGTCAGGAACATTTTCATCTGGCTTTCTGTTGTGTTTTGTGCCTCATCAAGAATAACAAAGGCGTTATCAAGCGTACGGCCACGCATAAAAGCAAGCGGTGCGATCTGGATGATCCTCGCTTCTATGTATTGATTCAGTTTTTCGCCGGGAATCATATCCATTAAGGCATCATACAATGGCTGCATGTAAGGATCAAGTTTCTCCTTCAGATCACCGGGTAAAAAGCCCAGGTTTTCGCCTGCTTCAACAGCAGGGCGGGTTAAAATGATGCGTTTTACCTCTTTATTCTTCAGGGCTCTTACCGCTAAAGCAACGGCAGTGTATGTTTTTCCGGTTCCGGCAGGACCAACAGCAAAAAGCATGTCGCTTTTAGTGATGGAGCTCACCATTTTCTTCTGGTTTTCGGTTCTGGCCTTTACAACCAGACCATTATTACCAAATACAATGATATCATTGATGGCGGCGTTCTCTTTGGCTTCAATAAGGTTAGTGCCGGTTTGCCCGAGTAAACGTTCAATTACTGTATCGGTTAAAATGCCGCTTTTGTAGTAATATTCGAGCAACAGTTCCAGTTTTTTCTCGAAGTGTGCAATTTCGTTATCGTCGCCCAGTACTTTAATGCTGTAGCCTCTTGCCACAATTTTAAGTTTTGGGAAATATTTTTTAATGACATTCAATTTGACATCATTAACGCCATATATCTCAACAGGATCAACGCTTTCGAGGGCAATAATTTTCTCGGACACAGTCTGGATTTTAAATGTTTATAAAACTGTTAATCAAACCTTTATTTTGTGAAAAATCAATCCCTAAAATTAGGTTATTTTTGAACAAAGAGCAATTTATGCCAATTATTACCCTCACTACTGATTTAGGCTACCGCGACCCATATCTGGCCATAGTGAAAGTGTGTTTAATAAAAAGCATTCCCGATGTAAAAATAATCGATCTGAGCTGCGATATAAAAGACAATAATATTTCGGATGCTGCATTTATTTTAAAAAATTCAATTCAATATTTTCCTGAGAACAGCATTCACCTGGTTGGTGTAAAATTCATTAATAGTGCGAGTACTTTAGGGAAAAACAAAGGCGTTGACAACACCCGCTATTTATTAACGCGGTATAAAGATCAGTATGTTGTTTCTCCTGACAATGGTTTTATCACTTTACTGGATGAAGCTTTTGAAGGTAAGGTATATCAGTTGTATTTTAATGATGCCAATCAGCACAACTTTTTCATAAAGGATATTTTTGTGGATGTTGCTGCACATATCTCATCAGGAAAGGCCCTGGAAGAGATCGCCAGCGAAACAACGGATTATTATAAGGCATTTCAATTCTCAAGTTTTACATCGCCCGAAAATTTAAAAGGCAAATCCATTTACATTGATGATTTCGGGAACATTATCACTAATATTACCAAAGAGCAATTTTACAAGTCATTAGGCTCACGAAAATTCTCGATCATTTTGCCGGGCTCAAGAATTCAGAAAATTTCCAATACTTACGATGACGCGAAAATAGGAGATGCTCTGGCATTGTTTAACAGTTTCGGTCATCTCGAAATTGCACTGAACGGTAAATCGGCTTATAAGATGCTTTATCCGCGGGATGTTGGCCGCAGTTTCGATTTTAATTTAATTGTAGAATTCAATGATTAAGCGAATTGTAAAAATGTCCTTTCATCCTGAAAAGGTGAACGATTTTAAAAACGTTTTTAAGGAGAACTGGAGGCGCATCGCCGGATTTAAAGGCTGTTCACATGTTGAATTGCTTCAGGATAAAAATAACCCTTCTATATTTTTCACATACAGTCTTTGGGACAGCGAAAATTCATTGAATGCCTATCGTGATTCGGAATTGTTTGCGAGTGTGTGGGGCAGGACGAAGATTTTGTTCAATGATAAACCACAGGCCTGGAGTGTGGAGGAGCTGAAATTTTGAATGATAAATTATGAATTTTGAATGAGTGCTTGAGATCATTCATGTTTGTGCTTCAAACACTTTCTCCATCGCAATAACAAACCAAGTTGTAAACTTTTCGGGATGAGAGGCAATTTCTTTTTTAATCTCTTCAATGTTTTTCCAACAATAAGAATCTACTTCTTCTGAATTAATTTTTGGATCCGTATCACTCTTTCCAACAAAAACATGATCTACTTCATGTTCAGTCAAATTATTATCAAAAGGTGTTTTGTAAGTGAATTTGGTTTTGTATTCTAAAGAAATGTCCAAACCCATTTCTTCTTTTAAGCGGCGTTGTGCGGCTAACTGAGTGTCTTCTCCCGGCCTTGGATGCGAGCAACAGGTGTTGGTCCAAAGACCGCTGCTGTGGTATTTATTGAGAGCTCTTCGTTGTAATAACAATTCACTTTTAGAATTAAAAATAAAAACCGAAAAGGCACGATGTAACAATCCTTTTTCATGGGCTTCCATTTTTTCCATGGTGCCGGTGGCATTATCGTTATTGTCTACTAAGATGACTAGCTCCATTTTTTTCTCGCAGAGTTTCGCAGAGGTTTACGCAGGGTTCCGCAGATTAATCTTCCCAATCCGCAATAAATAAATTCGTATCTCTTGTGCCGTGGTTATTTCTGTTAGAAGAGAAAATTAATTTCTTACCATCGGGAGAAAACATTGGAAAGGCGTTGAACACACTTTCATTTGTAATTTGCTCCAATCCGGTTCCGTCGTCGTTGATCATGAACAATTGAAAATCGTAACCTTTTTTGCTGTGATGATTACTTGCGAAGATTATTTTTTTACCACTAGGGTGAAAGAACGGGGCCCAATTGGCCTTGCCAAGGTTGGTGATCTGCTTTAGATCGCTGCCATCAACATTGCAAGTGTAAATTTCCATAGTTGATGGCGCTACCAAGTGCTGAGATAAAAGATCTTTATATTCTCTTATATCTTCTTCTGTTTTGGGTCTGCTCGAACGGAACACAATTTTTTTGCCATCGGGCGAGAAAAAAGCACCGCCATCGTAACCTAATCCGGTTGTAATTTGTTTTTGATTCTTACCATCAATATCCATGGTCCATAATTCTAAATCACCACTTCTGTCGCTTGTAAAAACAATTTTATCTCCTTTAGGCGATACAGTTGCTTCTGCATCATAACCGTCCGTATTGGTAAGTTGTTTTTTTATTTCTCCTTTTAGGTCGGCAACATAAATATCAAAATCTTTATAAACTGCCCAAAGATATTTGCCTTTTATTACAGCAGCAGGCGGACAAGTTTCAGCGGCTTTGTGTGTAGAAGCATATAAAATTTGTTTGCCATTTGGCATGTAAAAACTACACGTGGTGCGGCCTTTGCCGGTACTGATCATCGGTGGTTTGTAAGTACTGTCTTTACGGGCTTTGCTTATGTCTAATGCAAAGATCTGATCGCACTCAAGTCCCCAGGCCTTATTATTACTCTGAAAGCTTGCGAATTTTCCGTTCGGAGAAAAATAGGCTTCAGCATTATCGCCGCCATTGGTTAAACGGGTTAAATTCTTTAGGTGTTTTTCCTGAGCCGATAAAAAACAAATACTGAATATTAAAAGGAGAGTATAAAAAAAACGCATGATCAAAATTTTGAGCGAAAGTAAAGAAAATGAATGGTTTTAAAGATGAGATTAGTCAATTTTTTTGAATTTCATTTGAAGAACACCCCAAAATGCTTCCTTAAAAATATTGGTGCTCATTTTACTTATGCCCTCGATGCGATCCACAAACAAAATAGGAACTTCTTCGATCTTAAATCCTTTTTTATAAGCAGTGTATTTCATTTCAATCTGAAAGGCGTAACCCATAAAACGAATGCCATCTAAATTAATGCCGGTAAGAACTTTTTGCTTATAGCATTTAAAGCCTGCAGTTGTATCTTTCACAGGGAGCCACAAAATGATGCGCACATAAACAGAGGCAAAGTAGCTCATTAAAATACGTCCCAATGGCCAGTTCTTTACCCGGCCTCCTCTGCAGTAGCGTGAACCAATGGCCATGTCGGCACCTTTTTCGCAAGCATCCAATAAACGGATCAAGTCTTCGGGATTGTGACTGAAATCGCAATCCATTTCAAATATGTAATCGTAATTTTTAGCAATAGCCCATTTAAAACCGTGAATGTATGCGGTGCCCAGCCCGAGTTTGCCGGTACGTTCTTCAATGAAAAGTTTTCCTGAAAATTCCGACTGCAATTCTTTTACCTTTTTTGCGGTTCCATCCGGAGAGCCATCATCAACAATTAAAATGTGAAATGTTTTGGGTAAGGAAAAAACCTTGCGCACCATTTTTTCAACGTTTTCAATTTCGTTGTAAGTTGGAATTATGACAAGGTTTTGGCTCATTTTGGTGCTAATATACACATTGTTATTCTAAATGATTTACCCCGTTGGACCAAAGGTCCTACGGGGTAAATTTTCTTATAATTATTTAACGGAATTGATCTGCGTTCCTGGTCTGGGAGCCCAAAAACCTTGGCAATTCACAATTTTGCTCAATTATTAACAAACGCTGAAAACCACTGTTTATTGGCTATTTTTGTATACTATGCTAAGTTTAAATCCAAAAGAGCTGAGTGTGCCTCAATTGCATCAGTATTTACTGGGAGCGGTGGGTCCTCGTCCGATTTGTTTTGCCAGTACCATTGACAAAGCCGGCAAGGTAAATTTAGCGCCTTTTAGTTTTTTTAATGTGTTTTCGGCCAATCCGCCGATCGCCATTTTTTCGCCAAATAGAAGCGGCAAAACGGGCCAAACTAAAGACACTCACGAAAATGTAAAGGAAGTGCCCGAGTGTGTGATCAATGTTGTTAATTACAACATGGTGCAGCAAACTAGCCTCGCAAGCAGTCCTTACCCAAAAGGAGTTAACGAATTCACCAAAGCAGGTTTTACAGAACTTCCTTCATTATTGGTTAAACCACCAAGGGTTAAGGAAAGTCCGGTGCAGTTAGAATGCAAGGTGTTTGAAGTGAAGGAGATCAATGCCTGCAATTTGGTAATGTGTGAGGTGGTGATGATTCATGTTAACGAAGAAATTTTGGATGCCAACAAATTAATTGATCAGAAAAAGATAGATCTGGTAGCGCGCATGGGAGGAAATTGGTACTGCCGGGCACATGGCGATGCTTTGTTTGAGATTGAAAAACCAATAACTACGATAGGTATTGGCATTGATCAGATACCTGATAAAATAAGAAACTCTATGGTTTTAACCGGAAATAATCTTGGGCAATTAGGAAATGTGGAGCAATTGCCAAGTGCTGATGAGATCAAGAGTTTTAGAAGTTCAGGTGCCATTAATGAGATCGTTGAACTTTACAGTAACGATAAACATAAACTAGAAGAGCATTTGCATCACTTGGCAAAAGGCTTACTGGAACAGAAAAAAGTGAATGAGGCCTGGAAGGTCTTATTGAGTGTATAATTCAACCCGTTGTGTCAATGATCCTACGGCTAAAAAAGTAAATAAACAATAAAAAATAAATATCATGGAAGTAACAGGACAATTAAAAATGAAATTCGACACGCAGCGTATCAGTGAGAAATTTCAAAAACGCGAATTCGTTTTATCAACTGAATTAAGTACACCGTATCCTCAACATGTAAGTTTTCAGCTTACTCAGGATAAGTGTAATTTGTTAGATCAATACAATTTGGGTGATGAATTAAAAATTCAATTTAATTTACGTGGAAGAGAGTGGAATGGTCCACAAGGCATCAAGTATTTTAATACTTTAGAAGCCTGGAGAATTGAAAAAGCGAGTGCAGGTGCAACTGCATCGTCTGGGGCTCCAAATGTTAATCAAACTGCAAGTAAAACAGAAACAAATAACTCAAGTCCGGTATTTACCAGCAATGTTGGTGATAACGACGATCTACCGTTTTAATAGAACCAAGATTTTAAGACACAAGATACAAGATACATTTGCGTTTTGGTCTTGTGTCTTAATTTTTGAACCTATATGTCTACTCAAAAATCTAAAGTACTTATAATCTATACCGGTGGAACCATTGGTATGATGCAGGATGCGCGCACAGGGGAGTTGAAACCTTTTAATTTCAAGGCATTAACTTCTCAAATACCTGAACTCGAAAAATTTGATGTAAGTCTATCATCCATTTCTTTTGATAAGCCCATTGATTCTTCGAACATGCACCCGGATGTATGGGTTAAGCTGGCGGAGATCATAAAAAACAATTACAGTAAACATGATGGCTTTGTTATATTACATGGTTCAGATACTATGGCCTTTACTGCAAGTGCATTAAGTTTTATGCTCGAGAATCTTGCAAAGCCGGTTATCTTAACGGGGTCACAACTACCCATTGGTATCATCAGAACCGATGGAAAAGAAAATCTGATCACTGCCATTGAAATTGCAGCAGCAAAAATTAAAGGTAAGCCTGTTGTAAGTGAAGTGTGTATTTATTTTGAATACAAATTGTATCGCGGTAATCGCACTTTTAAATTTAACTCCGAACATTTCGATGCTTTTAAGTCACCGAATTACCCGGCTCTGGCAGAGGCGGGGGTTGACATTGAATACAACAACAGTGCTTTTTTTAAAACCACTAACAAAACATTAAAAGCACATACACAATTGAGTAATGATATTGTGGTGCTTAAATTATTTCCGGGAATAAATCAGAACATAACAAAAGCCATTTTACAAACCAAGGGTATTAAAGCTGTTGTTCTGGAAACTTTTGGTGCAGGCAATGCGAGTACCGAAGATTGGTTCATTAATGAACTGGATCTGGCCATTAAAAAAGGCATTATCATATTGAACATAACCCAATGCAATGTGGGTAAAGTGATCCAAGGTAAATACGAAACCAGCAGCAAACTTAAAAAGATAGGGGTTGTGAGTGGTAACGACATGACCTTTGAAGCGGCAGTAACAAAACTCATGTTTTTACTTGGACAAAAACTTTCTTACGCAAAGATCGCCAAACAGCTTGAAACTAATCTAAGAGGAGAGGTTACTGTTTAAGGCCTTTAAAACACAATTTTGCATATTGGATCTGAAATTATTGAGCTGAGTTATGTATTGCTATTTACTGATCACAAAATTCAGATATTTTGAATTGTATTCGCCAATAACTCTGAGAATGTAGGTTCCGTTTTGCAGGTGTGAAACGTTTACCGGTAAATTTATGAGATCCATTTCTGAGAAATTTTGCTGAAAATGTTTTGAGGCAACCGCATCCCATACCTGAATGCTTGAATTTTGTTTTTTGTAGAATTCAACCTGAACGGTGAATTGTCCGTTATTGGGATTTGGAAAAAGAGTAAGTGATTTAATACCATTATTATTTTTAAGCGTGGCCATGCTTGAATCATAAGGAGCTACATGAATTAATTTAGTGGTACTAATATTGCAATTGGCATAAAAAGCTTTTTCGGTGATAAAAAAACTTCCGGTGTCTGCAAAAACAATAATGGGATTGAACATATCGCCACCTATTTTATTCGCTAAAAGAGGAAGGACCCACTGAATAGAATCCGGTTTTGGTATGGTAAGATCTACCAGCACAATGGTATCACCTTTTGTATTTCTTGTTGAGGCAATGAATACAGGCGTTGGCAAACTACTGCTTTGATTTAATGTTGCGCTGGTATTTAAAATGCAACCGATCGAATCTTTTATGGAAACAAAATAAGTTCCGAAAGCTAAATTAGTGTAAGTACTTTGAGAACTGAATGCAGAGCTATTAACTGAATATTTATAAGGA
>JANYIQ010000132.1 GCA_025362575.1 Bacteroidia bacterium | reverse complement strand
TCTGCCAGAGAAAAGCAGCCGGGCGAATCAACAGGCGGAGAGCATAAAAATTATACTACTCAATCAGCATCCAAGGTAATGAGCGCATGTAAAGGTGCTGCTGCCAGTCAGGAACTTTGGGTTAATAACGTTAGAACCATTATTTTCACTGGTGGTGATATGTGGTGGGACTTGTTCGGAAGCGGTAACGCATTTTATGGCGTGCCGGGTTCTCAGGATAAAGCTACCATGATCTCATCAAACTTTTCAGGATCTATCTGGATCGGTGGATTAGACGTGGGTGGACAGTTAAAGGTTGCCGCAATGACTTACCGTCAGAATGGTTACGATTTCTGGCCTGGTCCTCTCGTTGTTGCCAATGCAACTACAAACGAAGATGTATGTAATTCATACGATAAAATTTTCGTTATGACAAGACAAGAAGCTGAAGATGCTGCTTTGTTAGGTGTTGTTTCTGATAACGTAAAGAACTGGCCGGGTAATGGTGATATCACAAAAGGTCACGATCCAAACTTAGCTCCTTTCTGGGATGTTGCAGGTGATAATTTTTATGATCCGGCAGCAGGTGATTACCCTTACTACGATATTTATAACAAAGCTGAAAAAGATAATTTAGGTGTTTGTAAAGCAAAGTTATTCGGTGATAAAACTTTATGGTGGGTATTTAACGATAAAGGAGATATTCACACTGAAACAGGTGGTCAATCAATTGGTCTTGAGATCCGCGGTCAGGCTTTTGGTTTCAAAACAAACGATGATATCAATAACATGACCTTTTACAGTTATGAGGTTATCAACCGTTCAACTTACACTTTAAATAAAACATATTTCACGGTTTGGACAGATGCTGACTTAGGTTGTTATCTTGATGACTACGTTGGTTGTGATGTTAGCCGTGGTTTAGGTTTCATCTACAACAGTACAGGAGTAGATAAATTAAGCTGTTCAGGTACTAACGCTTATGGCGATTATCCGCCTGCATTAGGTTGCGACTTCTTCAGAGGTCCTCTTGCAGATTACGATGCCGGTACCGGATTAGGTGACGGTATTGACAATAACTTTAACGGTATAATAGATGAGGTTGGCGAAACAATTGGTATGTCTAAGTTCTTATACTACAACAACAACATTGGTTCATTCCCTCCTCAAACCACTAACCCGTCTTTAGCTTCTCACTATTATGGCTATATGACCGGTTTCTGGAAAGACGGTTCGGCCTTTACTCAAGGTGGTAACGCTTATGGCGGAACTACACCTGTTAACTATGTTTATGATGGTGAATTATATCCAACTCCGACAGGATGGAACGAATTCAGTGCAGGTAACCTTGCAGGTGATCGCCGTTTCTTACAGTCGGCTGGTCCGTTTACATTGAAACCTGGTGCTGTAAACAACGTTACTTTTGGTTTACCTTGGGCTCAAACACCTGTTAAGAACGGTAACTTATTTTCTGTCGCATTATTAAAAATTGCTGATGATAAAGCTCAGGCCCTATTTGATAATTGTTTTAAAATTCTTGATGGTCCTGAAGCTCCGGATATGACCGTTCAGGAAATGAACAACTCTTTATTGATCTACTTAACTAACAAGCCGATCAGTAACAACTACTTAAATCAATACAAAGAAGCAGACGTTACAATTTTAGCTGTACCGGGTCAAACTTCTGTTTGTAACGTAGTACCAACGCCAACATCAACTTTGGCAAATCCTGATAAATTCTATCGTTTCGAAGGATACAAAATATATCAGGTTATTAATAACCAGGTTTCTCAAACTGATATCGAAGATCAAACAAAAGCTAAATTGGTTTTTCAGAGCGATGTTAAGAATGGTGTTTCTCGTTTGATAAACTATAATTACGACGGAACCCTTGGTGCTGATGTTCCTAAAGTAAAAGTTGAAGGTGCAGATGCAGGACTTGTAACAACATTCCAGGTAACTGAAGATGCTTTTGCTACAGGAGTGAACAAAAAATTAGTGAACAATAAAACATACTATTTTATTGCTTTCGCTTATGCTTATAATAATTATGTTCAATATAAGCCTGATACTGATCCTGCAACTAATGCTTGTGCTAATTATTTTGGACAGAAGCATCCTTATCTTGAAGGACGTAAAATCAAAAAAGCTGCAGGTATTCCTCATAATACAGATACAGAAAAAGACGGAACAGTTTATCAGTCTTCTTTTGGATACGGTCCAAAGATCACACGTATTGAAGGTCAGGGTAATGGTGGAAATCCTGTTGATCTAACAGATGCAACAGTTACTGATATCCTTAATAACAATTTCGTAAGAAACCCGCAGTATCAAAATGGTCGAGGCCCTATTAAGGTTAGAGTGGTGGATCCGTTGAACATTCCAAACTCAACATTTAGTGTTAAGTTTTTAAAATTACCGGTTACTAACATTATTGCTGTGGGTTCAAGTACTTATGCGGTTTATACAAATACTGCTGTAGTTGCAACAGGCGCTCAGTACTATATTACAGGTACCGGAAGTAATACTGTTGCTAATATTTGCAACACAAATCTTCAAACAATTCAGCCTTGGGCAACTTTAACAGGAACGGCTACTTCAGCTTCGCCTTATGCTTATGGTTACAAATATGCTACAGCTGCTGGTGCACTTAAAGGTGACTCATTAACATGGGTGTTAACCAATTTGGCAACCAATGAAAAATATTACCCTAATAAATCCATTAAAATTGGAGAAGAATATTTCTTCAACAAAATTGGTATGTCTGTTAACATTGAACAGGTTACTGATCCCGGCGCTTCTTTTACAAGTACTCTAACTAATGCAATTCAACCGGGTGCTTTTATTGAGGCGTCAATGACTTTTGCAGATCCACGCAGCCATTGGTTAACCGGTTTAAAAGATGATGATTCTGATACGCCTGTAAATTGGATCAGGTCAGGTCCTAAGGAAACTCTTCCTACAGCTGATCAATGGGATGATTATGCGACTGACCGCAATAAAGTTTTCGCTAAAGTTTTAGATGGCACATGGGCTCCGTATTGCTTAGTTGCAGGAACTAACAAAATAACCGGCGGTGTTGGCGCAGGTCCGGGATATTCAGGTAACTTCTTTACAGGTGCTGATGCAAATAGCCCTAAGGATACAGACCCTCGATACATTTCAAGTGTTGACGTTGTAATTACATCTGATCAAAGCAAATGGACACGTTGTGTTGTATTTGAAATGCAAGACGACTCTTTACTTGCTGAAGGAAAGGCGCGTAAATTTACAATCAGAAGGCATCAATCTGTTGACAAGAGCGGAAATTATGCACCTCTTGCCAGCGGCAGTCAAACCACTGACATTAACGCTGCCAATTTTATTTCTGAAACCGGTATGGGTTGGTTCCCTGGTTATGCAATTAACGTTGAAACAGGCGAGCGCTTAAATATGGCTTTCGGCGAAGACAGTTATAACTATACAGATAACGGTAACGATATGTTGTGGAATCCTACAGCTGTAAATTTCGCCAATACCTATCAAAATGCATTTGGTGGAAGACATTATATCTATGTGTTCGGTCATAATAAAGATGCGGTTTACAGTAATACTATAAACATTGCTTCTCAATTGGCAATTGCCAGTTTAGCGGGTAAACCAATGGGCGCAGGAAGATACGATTACAGTCAGCAGATCTACACACAGTTAAAAGTAGGTTTCTCGGCCACAAGTACTGCTGTATCTAACGCCGGTTCTGTTGCAAATGCTACACGAAATGTATTGCGTGATGCGATGTGGGTAAACATTCCTTTACTACGTAGTTCGGAATATGCATTCAAGAGCCAAACCAGCATCCCGTGCGATGTTAAGGTTCGTTTAAGGGTTGCCAAACCATACAGATACGGTTACTCAACCACCTGGTCGAACAGGTTACCTGCTGCTGCGAATTATTATGGTGTTGGTCCTGTGTATATTCCGGTTCCAACCCCGGCCAGCAATTTACCTTTAGATACGGTTATTGGTGCAGGTAAAGCGCAGAACAACAACTTGAACATGTATGAATTCTCTACTGCAGATATTTATACCATGTATGCCGATGCTTCTACACAAAAGAATGCACTCGATCTTATCAGAATTGTTCCAAATCCTTATTATGCACACTCTACTTACGAAGAAAAACGATTAGAGAGTAAGATCAGGGTCACAAACCTTCCAAGTAATTGTACAATTAAGATTTTTACAATGAACGGAACTTTAGTGAGAACATTTAAACGTGATGTTAGTGGTCAGGAAGATATTACTACTGAGGCGAACAACAGTTTCTCTCAGTCTAAACGTGCTCCTTATTTGGAGTGGGATCTGAAGAACCAAAGCGGTATTCCGGTTGCCAGTGGATTATATATTTTCTATATCGATGCTCCGGGTGTTGGTGAAAAGATATTGAAATGGTTCGGAGTTATGCGCCCACTTGATATACAGAGCTATTAATTTTTTTAATTGCACAGATTATGATTAGAAATTTAGATAAAAAAGTAAAGTTGATGGTTGCAGTAACTGCAATGGCCAGTTCAACATTTATTATTGCAGGTAACCCTGAGCGTGCAGGCCAGGCAGGAGCTTCGCAATTATTAATAAATCCTTATGCGCGTAATACCGGTATGGCAGGCTCTAACCAGTCGAAAATAAAAGGTATTGAATCACAATTCTTAAATGTGGCCGGAACTGCGTTTACCAAAAAGACCGAGATCAATTTTGTAAGAACAAATTGGTTAGCAGGTTCAGGTATTAACATGAATGCTTTTGGTTTAACCCAGCACGTTGGCGAAACAGGAGCAGTTGGATTTGGTGTTGTTGCTTTGAATGCAGGTAAGATCGACAGAACTACTGAAGATTCTCCTGAAGGGGGTTTAGGAACTTTTAATCCTACCTTCTATAACATCAACTTATCTTATGCTAAAGGTTTTTCTGATAATATTTACGGTGGAATTAACGTAAAGGTTATCTCTGAGCAAATATCTAACGTATCTGCAAGAGGTATTGCTTTTGATGCAGGTATCCAGTACCAAACCGGTAAAAATGATCAGATCCATTTTGGTATCTCATTAAAGAACATCGGCCCGAAAATGCAGTACAAAGGTGACGGTTTAACTGAGCAAATGATCGTTCAGAACAGTCAGTCTGGATTCGAATATCAGTTCACCATGAGTAACCGTTCGGCAAGTTTCGAGTTACCTTCTTTAATTAACATTGGTGGTGCTTACGATATTTACTTAACACGCGACACTGCAGGTGTATTAAAAACTCACCGTGTTACTCTTGCTGCTAACTTTACATCTAACTCCTTCACTTACGATAATTACCTTTTTGGTTTAGAGTATTCATGGAAAGATATTTTGTTTATCCGTGGTGGTTTATACACTGAGAAATATATTTTCAAAAAAGGGAATGATAATCTTAATCAGCAACGTATGACAGCCTTTACCGGCCCAACTTGCGGCGCAACAGTTGAAATTCCTTTTGGTGAGAAGAAATCTACTTTTGGTGTAGATTACTCGTACCGTTTTACAAATCCGTTTGGCGGAGTTCATAGCTTTGGCTTTAGAATAAACTTATAGTTTTTATTTATTTTTTATTAATGAAAGGGTCCCGATAAATTCGGGACTCTTGTTTTTTTTTAGTGGTTATGGCTATCGGATACTATACAGAAGAAGGCTTACAAAGGATCAAGGATGAATTACATCATCTTGAGTCGGTAGAGCGCAAAAGATGCACTGCTGCCGTTGCCGAGGCCCGCGAAAAAGGAGATCTGAGTGAGAACGCTGAATATGATGCGGCCCGCGAAGAACAGGCTTTACTTGAGGTAAAGATTGGAAAGCTTAAGGAAGTAATGATAAATGCCCGCCTTGTAGATGAAACCCAGCTGGATGTAAGCAAAGTGAGTATCCTGATGACCGTTAAAATAAAGAATCTGAAAAATAATGCCACCATGCAATACACTCTTGTTGCAGAAAATGAAGCCGACCTTAAGTCAGGAAAAATTTCAGTAGACTCTCCAATAGGAAAAGGATTACTCGGAAAAAAAGTTGGTGATAAGGTCGAGATCTCAGTTCCTGCAGGCGTTATTCCTTTTCAGGTTGTAGAGATCAGTCTTTAAATGTCAAGTATTTTTTCCAAGATCATTGCCGGCGCGATTCCCTGCTACAAAGTAGCCGAAAACGATTACTTTGTTGCGTTTTTAGACGTTTTTCCTTTAAAGAAAGGACATACTCTTGTTGTACCAAAAAAAGAAGTAGACTATATTTTTGATCTTGATGATCCTACCTATGAAGGTTTGATGAAGTTCAGTAAAGAAGTGAGTGTGGCCATTAAAAAAGCAATGCCTTGCAAACGAATTGCACTAACTGTTATTGGTCTGGAGGTTCCGCATGCTCACGTGCATTTAATTCCCATTAATAGCATGAATGATTGTAATTTCGCGAACGAAAAATTGAAGTTATCAAAAGAGGAATTCGAAGAAATTGCAAAAAGAATAAGTGCGGCGCTTTAATTTATTTTACTTTCCCAATTAACTGCACATCGCTTAAAGCAACCTGATTGTATTTTGTGCCCGGATAGATCTCAGCTATCCTGAATTTTATCCGGCAGCGACGACTCTTGTCAATTTTAAGTTTTTCAAGATCTATGCTTTGAAGTTTATAGGTGTCTTCAAATTTTATTTCAGCAAATGGCACATCGTTAATGGTAAGATTCATTTTTTTTACGCGGGAGTATTCTTTCCAGGTGTGATAATCTTTACGCCAGCCATTAAAGAAGTAAATATCCGTGATCTGCGCAGTGTTAATTCCTTCCTGTTCATCAAGATCAATTATAATTTCAAAACCGTCGTTTTTACCGTCTCCACTGCTCATCCAGCAGGTTTTCATGTTTCCGTCGAGTAGATTTTTCGCTTCAAAATTTTCCGAACCGATTGGCTCTGCTTTTGCAGTGGCCGAAATTTCGGGCTTTAATTTTTCAGTAACATCCTGAACAATGCGATTCTTTTTTTCGTAAGTATCTTCACCAAACACATCAAATTCATTTACTGATGTTTCGTACAAAAGAATTTCATATTCGGATTGTGATCGTGTTAAAAACGAACTCAACAAAAAAACCAATGCTAATAAACTGCGCATAATTAAAAATGTATTAATTCTTCAAATAATTGTCTTACCGGTAAACCCATTACATTGTAAAAACTACCTTCAATTTTTTCTATACCAATGTATCCTATCCAGTCTTGAACACCATAAGCGCCCGCTTTGTCGTAAGGACTAAAATTAGCAAGGTAATATTCAATTTCATCATCTTTCAACTCTTTAAAATACACATTGCTTGAGCCAAGAAAAATGGTTTCTTTTTTGTTGCTTTTTAAACACACCCCTGTATACACCTGATGCATTTTGCCACTTAAACTTTGAAGCATTTTTTTCCCCTCCTCAAAATCGGCAGGCTTGTTAAGTGCCTTGTCATCGCACCAAACAATGGTGTCGGCTGTAATTAAAAGTTCATTATCCTTTAAAGGATCAGGGTAGGCACGGGCTTTTTTTTTGGCAAGATAAAGCGGTATGTCGCCGGCTTTTAGATCGTCTGAATAACTTTCGTCTGCATTTACGGGCTTACAGATAAAATTAAAACCAAGACCCTTTAGTAATTCCTGCCGGCGCGGAGAAGCAGAGCCTAAAATGATCTGATAAGGAAATTTCTTTATATGTTTCTCAGTACTGTTCATAAATGAGTTTTATTAAGAAAGTAAAGGCAATTCCAAATAACATTATGAATTTAAGGAATAAACTGGTCATTTTAAAATGCTGAGGTGTTTTTGCGCGTATCACTAAAAAGAGTAACATCAGAAGAGGAAATAGCACGGTCATGATCAAATAAAAAGATGCCGGTTTCTGCTGCCAATGCCATAATTTAAGTATCGAAAAACTTAATAGACCAATGGTAATTACAATTAAGAAAAAACAAAACACTTTGGTGCTTATGATGCCCCAGCTAATAGGCATGGTCTTGCATCCGGTTTGGATATCGCCTTTAAAATCTTCCATGTCTTTTATGATCTCGCGAATGAGCGATGTTAAAAAAGCAAAGCCGCTGAATAAAAATATGATAATGGTACTGAGTTTTATTTTATCCGGACTCTCATCAAAGTAAGCGGAGTTGACGTGAAGTCCTGACAATACTTCGTAAGCCAAAGGCATAATGGGAATTAATGCCGTGAGCAGTGCTATGACAATGTTGCCGGTGAGCAGTTGCTTTTTAAAATTGGTAGAATAAAACCACAACAAAACAATTGCCACCAGTTGAAATAATACTAATCTCAAAGCGTAACATTCGTAAGCTAAAAAAGCACCGAGCAATAAACCGATGGCGTTAAAGATGATGTGCAGTAACATTGCAAAGCGTCTGTTAATGGCTTTGTCGATCACAACTGTTTCAGGATGATTGATGGAATCCGTTTTGTAATCAAAATAATCATTTATGATGTAACCTGCAGCTGCGATGAACACTGTGCCCAATACAAGTACCCAGAACAAGCCTTCTGAAAAATAAATTTTAGTGAATAAGGATTCGATCACAAAGTAACGCATGCAAGCCATGGTAAAAACCAAAATAAGCAGGTTCTCTATCCTGATGAGTTTCAGAAAAGCAAAAAATTTATTTTCGAGTAATTTATTTACCACTTTTTTACCAGTTAGATATTTCCCAGTTTCCCTGTAAACGCATTACCTGTTCTATAACATCTCTTACGCAGCCTTCGCCTCCTTTATTTGGAGAGATGTAAGAGCAGATCGCTTTTATCTCCGGTGCCGCATCTTTTGGACAAACCGCCACGCCAACCCTGCTCATAACCTCGTGATCGGGTAAGTCATCGCCCATGTAAAGTATCTGCTCGTCGTTTAAGCTATTAGTATAAATGAAATCTTTATAGCAAGCGAGCTTGTCGTGCTGATTGATAAATAAATGCTGAACGCCCGTTTTTAAAAGTAAATTTTTAACCGCAACATTATTTCCACCCGATAAAATAACAAGTGTGTAACCTTTTTTAATTGCTAATTGAATTGCAAATCCGTCCTTTGAATTTACATTTCTCACCACTTCGCCATTTTCCATGACCAGAACTTTACCGTCGGTTAAAACGCCATCCACGTCAAAAATAAACGTATTTATCTTATTTAGTTTCTGCTTAAAGTTTAACATTGGGTTTTTGCTGTTTCACAATTAATTTACTGAGCGATTTGTATAATTTCTTAAGGTCGGGATTTTTTTTTAGAAGGGCAATGTGCTTTTTCTGAGTGAGTTTATCCTTTCGAACGGCAGGCCCTGTCTGAACTTTCGAGGGTTCGCTGGTTTTTATCTTTTTAGCTGTTTGCAAAATGAGTGGAAATAAATAACCGAAAAAATTCTTATTTAATTCGCCTGCCAAATAGGAATAGGAGGATGTATACATGGCATTACTGAAATTTCCGGCAATAACAGCAGCAAGATGTAATTTTAACCGCTGAGTAGAATTCAGTTTCACGACCGTTTTAGAAAAAACTTTCCCCATTTTTTCTAAAGCCAATAAAGATCTTGGATTACTTGCTTCAATGAAGACCGGAACATCGGCCCAATTAACACTTAAACCAAACGAAAATGTTTGTAGCGGGTAAAATACACCTGTGTTTTTTGATGCTTTCGAAATGCTTGTAATATCAGCAGTTCCCGAGGTGTGTAAAACCAAACCCTCTGCTTTTATTTTTTTGAGTTTCAATGCTGCTTCAGTAATTGCTTTATCGCCGGTGCAGATGAAATAAACATCAGCGTCGTTAGGAATGTCATTCCATGCAGATGTAGTTGAAACCTTAAATTCTTTTTTGATCTGTTTTAAATGTACAGAAGTATTTCTTCCGTAAACGAGAATATCAAAGCGCTTAAAAAATGAAAGATGCGAAACAATATGCCAGGCCAGATTACCGCTGCCTATGACAACAATTTTGGTCTTAGCCTGCCCGGCCTTCGGATCGGTATTTTTTTTAGGAGGCATTCTTCGAATTACTTATTTTTAATTTTCGTAAGCGTTCAATAATGGCAATGCCCGTACCAAAGGCCATGGTAAGGCATCCCAGCCATAGCACATTGATGTATGGGAACATAATGGCTTC
The DNA here is from genome assembly GCA_025362575.1 of Bacteroidia bacterium. Taxonomy (GTDB): domain Bacteria; phylum Bacteroidota; class Bacteroidia; order B-17B0; family Aurantibacillaceae; genus JAHEYG01. Next base: position 6,593 of record JANYIQ010000132.1, on the reverse strand, counting down.
CATTACAATGAAATCTTTCGAGTTCTTTACTTTTTCGCTCATGGTAATTTCTACACTTCCATCCTGGGGATTGATCTTCCAGAAACTGAATTTTAACCCAAGTTCTTTGATCTCATAAACACTTGGTTCGATCATATTTTTTCTAATAATGTATTTAGGATAAGCCCAGAATACTTCTCCGTTCTCATTCATCGCTTTTAAAACGGCAGTAACTTCCAATAGCGAATCATTCTTCGCGTATTGCTGTTCGTTCATATTCGTTCTTAACGAATCAATTCGGATAATGGCATTGCTGGCATAAATGGTATCGCTAATATGCCCAATGTAATTTTTTGGCGAGTTAAAAGCGTCTTTGTTCTTTGTATTCACTTCTGTATTCAGATCTGCTGCAGTAATATGAGTATAAATATCACGGTTAAGATAATGTTTGGTGTCAGGGTCCGCAGCCTGACCCATTCGCGGATTATCCTGAATTTTTGGCTGTAACTGAAAGGCAAGTATGGGTTTATTGTCTTTGTCCAACGTAAAGTAATTCACTTTAAAATAAACATCAATACCAACGCGTTCTTTGCCAATATAGGTAACCAAATACGGACCCATTGGTAAAGTATCGCCCTGAGTCAGTAAGATGTTTTTTTGAGAATCAAGTTCCTTATTTACATTCTCTGCTTTTTTAATAACCGCACTTTTCGAAAGTGTTACTTTTTTTGATGTAGAGATCAGAACACCAATTAAGATCAAAGCAAATCCGATATGCGCAATGGAAGCCCCTGCCTTAGAAATTTTTCCTTTCAACATTCTGAGCATGTAATCAATGTTAGAAAAAACCGAGAACGATGCGCTGATAAGAAGCAGGGCGTAAGAGATCAGATTCCATTTTTGTAAGGAACTGGCCTCTGAAAAATCCTTCATGAAATAAAGCGGCACCGAACATATCCCCCCAAATAATAAAGCAGCAATACCCGAATATTTTAATTTTGAAAAGAATTGTTTCTTATCGCTGTGTTTGTATTTCAGAAACTGCGCACAGGCCATCAATATCGCGATCAGTATGGCAAATGGTGCTATCCAGAGGTTGTAATCTTCTACTTTTAAAGGAGCTTTATTAATATCGAACAGTTTGTTTAGAACCGGAATGGAAGTGAAATAAGTAATGATCAAAGACGAAAGTAACAGCATCAGCGATCCTAAAAAGATCCAGAACTCTCTCGAAAATAATTCTTCTTCATCATTCTCTTTCGGAAAATATTTGTTGTAAGCATAAAAGGTAAGAACAATGCTTCCGGTGATCCAGATGTAAAAGGCAAATTTCTGATAACCGTAAATGCTTGTAAAGAAAACCATCAGCACGGAGGTCATTACATAAGAAACTCTGAGCAAAGAATTATCAAGTAAAAAAGCAACGCAGAGTAAAACGAAAGTTAGAACATATAGTACTAATTGCCCCTGCATTCCAAGATCCGTGAACGCGTGAACAGAGGCATTCCCTAAAATACCACTTCGCGTTAAAAAAGTAGAGTATAGTACCAGTAAAAAAGAACCGATCGCTAACAAATGTGTTGTAAAAAGCGAACCCGCTTTATTTTTATTGATGATCATCACGTGACCCGCACCAACAATTAATAGCCAGGGTACCAACGACGAATTCTCAACAGGATCCCATGCCCAGAAGCCGCCAAAACTCAATGCTTCGTAAGCCCAGGCACCACCCATTAAAATACCAATACCTAAGATCATAATGCTGAAAAAGGTCCATGGTAAAGCCATGCCTTGCCATTGTGTGTATTTTCTTTTCCATAAACCAACAAGGGCAAATGCAAAAGGTGGCAGGGTAGATGCGAATCCTAAAAATAATGTTGGAGGATGGATCGTCATCCAGTAATTCATCAGTAAAGGATTCAAACCTTTTCCATCTACTTTGGCAAGATAGTTGGTATTTTGAATGTAGCTCTGCACAAAAGGTAAATTGTAATAATCAGGATGCTCGCGTAATAATAAGAACGGATTTAATCCGATCTTGTAGTCTCCAATGTAAACTCCTAATAACATGCTCGCCAGAAAAACCTGCACTAATGAAAAAATGGTCATCACCGAAGCTTCCCATTCGTTGTTTAAAGAACGCCGCAAAAATAATCCCAATATAACATTCCAGAAGGTCCATAATAAAAAACTTCCTTCCTGTCCTTCCCAGAAACAGGAAAAGATATAACGCATAGGCATGCTGTTATTACTGTGCTGCCATACATATTGATATTCGTAAAAATGATTGAATAACATGTAGAACAATGTAGCCGCAATTCCGAACACGCTCAGGCTATGTGTGTAAAACGCGGTTCTTGCTAATTTTAAGTATTCGAAATTTTTTTTGGAAAGGTAATAAGCAACCAATGCAACAAACGAAGCCACGAAAGACAAAACTAAAAAGGCATTGCCCAATTGCCCTGCCCATAAGTGTTCTCCAATGTATGTTATTTCGTTTTTCATAGTTCGGTGTTCGTAGTTCTTAATTCGGAGAGCATCTACGAACTAAGAACTCTCAATGGCGAGGCAAACTCGTCATCGCTAGCTTAGCCTCGCGACTAAATTTGTGGTTTCCCGTCGTTATATTTCGATGGGCATTTCATTAAAATATCATTAGCGTGAAATTCATCGCCCTGCATTTTTCCAATTAAAACAATTTGTTCGCTGCGTTCAAAATCCTGCGGTTTGCTTTTGTGCAATACCACTTTTTTCTCAACGCCCTTATTATCGATCATTGTAAATGTAAATTCATCCGGATTAATTTTCGGTTCATAAACTTGAGGCTGATTTTTATCCAGTTTTCCTACTACGTGATATTCTGTATCAGGATTGGCAAGTGCTTCCGTAAAATCAGAATAGGTAGCCGAACTTCTTAACGAAGTAAAAATAACACCAATAGCTACTGCTATTACTATTATTCCAACAATGTGTATCTTTTTCATTTTTCTATATTTCAAATCAAAGACAGAGTCATCCTGAGCCTGCCGAAGGACTATAAATTTTTGTTTTTAAGATCCTCTTCCAGTTTTTTTACTTTGCGATCGATCACTATTAAATAAACCACTATGGCCAAAAAGATAATGGCGATAACTGCCGTTACTACATAAATTTTTCCGTCTTGCCTGAAACTATCAGCCATTTCAGCATTCTGTGCATTGGCAATAAAGCCAAGCATCATAAAAAATAAAAGTGTGATCTTCTTAATCATTGGCTAAATGGTTTAATTCACTGATCCTTAATTTAACGTTCAATATCCAACAGCTGATCAGTATCCAGCCCATAACGGCAGGGTAAAATATCAAACGCATGTTATTATCCAGATCGTATTTTCCAAAAGCAGGATTGCCACCGTTGCCCGGATGCAACGAATCCGTTAAACGTGGAAGAATCATAATAAATACGATCATCATCACATAAGCAAAAATATTATACACCGCCGAAATTCTGGCCCGTTTAATTTCATCGATCACGGAACTTCTTAATAAAAAATAAGCAAGATAAATTAATATCGCAATGGCAACACCGTTCAACTTCGGGTCCTGAAAGGTCCACCAGGTATTCCAGGTAAACCTTGCCCATAACGAACCGGTTAGTAAACCCGGAATGCTGAAGAAAAATCCAACCTGTGCTGCATTATGACTTGCAAGATCGTGTTTGTAGTCGCCTGTTGAAAGATATTTTATGGCAAACCAGATGGAAAGCGACATTTGAAATAACATGGCAAACCAAATAGGCACATGATAATATAAATTACGAATGGTTTCGTTCAAGATATCCAATCTCGGAACCGGATTCAATAATCCGAAGATCAGGGTATAAAGAACCAAAACTGTACCTGCTATTTTATACCAATGTTTCATAGTTGAGAGTTCAGAGTTTAGGGTTAGGAGTTGGGGCTTTTTCGATAAGATTTCTCTCAACTCTCAACAATAAACTCAGTACTTTTTTAATCGTTCCAAAGATACGGAAATAATAGATTTGCGAGCATTATTACAAGTATGTTTAGGGCTACCAATATTAACAAAAAGTTATAACTTACTCCCCAGCTAAGCCCGTCGATAGCCTGCTTGCTGAGGCGGATCGAGATCAACAGCAATGGCATTAAAACAGGGAAACTCAAAATGCTCATTAACGAAAAATTATTGTTGGCCTTTGCCGCAATGGCGCTGGTTAGGCTCAAAACCCCCGCAAATCCGCTGGAAGTAAGTACAAGAGTTATGAAAAACAAGGTAAAATTCCCAATAATTTGAGGTATGAAAAGAGAGTAAAAAAACAATGTAATAATGCTGATCACCACCATTAAAACCATGTTAAAAATGATCTTTGAAAGAATAAAACTTCGGGGCGAATAATGTAAATAGTTGAACAAACCCATGCCCCTTGCCTCTTTCATGAAGCTTTTAGTGCTGATGGTTACCGAAGCAAATAATAGAATGATCCAAAACAAGGCATTCCAAACGTAAACAGGAATGGTACTTTTTACGCAAAGTGCACTCACAAAAACCGTGGAAACGATGTAGATCAATATGCCGCCCAAACTGGCTTTTTGCCTGAATTCCAGAAGAAACTCCTTTTTAACGAGCTGGGTAATTTTAGTGATCTGCATTCCTGTAAAAATACAGTTTTTAGTGGATTTTTTGCTTAATTTTTCGCGGAAATAGAGGCCTATTTTTCGTAAATATCTTTCCGGTGACCGACTTTTCGCACCTCGATGATTCGTATTTTATCCTCTATCAAATAAACTACACGATCAATCACCAATACGAATACGCCAAATATTTTCTTTATTACCCTCTAGTTTTTTTGAGCCTTTGGGGCGAGGGTTTTCCGATAGATCATCAATTGCAGGAACTATTCGTTTAAGAATTGTGGTAGGTAATTTTTGAAGCTCTTTTTCGGCAGATTTTTTGAAGAATATTTGGAACATGATTATAATTTGCCTTTTTTCTTCAGATTTTTCTTCACAGTTTTCCAAGAAACAGAAGGTTCTTCAGCTCTGGATTCAGCAATGATCGTGTCGAATAGATCCTCTATTTGCTCATTATATTTTTTGAGAATTTTCAGATCAATTACAACCGCGGTTTTATGATTCTTTTTGTTTGTTATGTATTTAACACCTTTCATGATTTTATCAACTGTAAAACAAATTTACGAAAAAACCATTAAATTTGGATATCAAAAATTGGTTTTATGTGCGACTGGCCAGGCGACGATAAATTAATGCAAAAATACCACGACGAAGAGTGGGGTGTGCCTGTATTAAGCGACACCAAGCATTTTGAGTATATTATTTTGGATAGTTTTCAGGCCGGTTTAAGCTGGAAAACGATTTTGCATCGCCGCAAAGGTTTTAAAAAAGCATTCGAAGGTTTTAATTATAAAAAAGTGGCCGCTTTCAATAAACAGGATGTAAAGCGTTTAATGAAAGATGATGGCATTATCAAAAATAAATTAAAGATCGAAGCGAGTATCTCCAATGCGAAAGCATTCATGGAAGTACAAAAAGAATTCGGAAGCTTTAACCGTTACATCTGGCAATTTGTAAATTATAAACCCATCATCAGAAAACTAAAATTCTCTTACGATACACCAATTACAACACCTGAATCTGACGCCATGGCAAAAGACTTGAAAAAACGAGGCTTTAAATTTTGCGGTTCTACGATTTGTTATGCCTACATGCAAGCTGCAGGTATGGTAAATGATCATTTAGTGACTTGTCCTCAATTTAAAACCACGCAAAATATTAAGAAATAAGCACAAAGCAATTTAGTATCTTTACCAAAAATCAAAGCTATGCAACAACTCATAGAATGTGTTCCAAATTTCAGTGAAGGACACGATCTCAACATCATCAAACAAATTACAAATGCAATTGAAAGTGTTGACGGTGTTAAACTTTTGAACGTCGATCCGGGTAAAGCAACCAACCGTACCGTGGTAACCTTTGTTGGTACTCCCGATGCGGTGGTTCAAGCTGCATTTTTAGCGATAAAAAAAGCAGGCGAATTGATCGATATGAGTAAACACAAAGGCGAACATCCACGCATGGGTGCAACTGATGTTTGCCCGCTTATTCCAATTAGCAATATCACAATGGAAGAAACTGCCAAGTATGCGCAGATCCTTGGAGAAAAAGTTGGAAAAGAATTGAACTTGCCGATCTATTTATATGAAGCTGCTCAGAAAGATAAAAAGCGCAGTAATTTATCTGTTATCAGAGCTGGAGAATACGAAGGTTTTTTCAAGAAAATAAAATTACCCGACTGGAAGCCGGATTTCGGTCCTGCTGAATACGATGTAAAACGCGGCGCAACTGTTATTGGCGCCCGCGATTTTTTAGTGGCTTATAATGTCAATTTAAACACAACTTCAACACGTCGCGCAAATGCCATTGCTTTTGATGTGCGTGAAGCAGGCCGTGTTCTGTTAGAGAATGGAAAACCTGTTAAGAATGCGGATGGAACTCCGAAGTCAATTCCGGGTTCTTTAAAAAGTGTAAAAGCAATTGGATGGTATATTGAAGAATATGGTGTGGCACAAATTTCAATGAACCTGACCAACATCAATAT
>JANYIQ010000129.1 GCA_025362575.1 Bacteroidia bacterium | reverse complement strand
ATTTTAAAAACTCAAGCAGCTCCGGTAAAGCGAGTCGTAAAACGCGCAGAGTACTTGGTAAATAATAAAAAGATGGTTTGCAGCGAATTTAATGTTTAACGGGAAGATATCTCATTTCTTCATGATGATAATCTGAAATTTGGTATTCGTTATTACCTTTGTAGATAAAGCTTGCCGAAGTTTCCCTCGAAAAATCAACGGTTAAAACAATTCTAAGGCCTTCGACAACATCTAAATTAAAATATTTAACTCTACCATTCTTTGAAGTGAACTTAATAAGATACTTTTCACCTGTGGCTAATTTAACTTTGAATGTTCTTTTGTTTTGCAAAGTGGTATGTGGTCTTGCTTCATTTTTTCCATGAAGAGTAAATATCTCGCATTGAATATCAGTTTGATTTTTGTATCGGCCATTGATCAAAATAAATGAGGCATTATCTGAAAATACAAAGGAGCATTGAAAGCAAATTAAGATAATAAATAGTAAAACCCTTTTCATTTTTTTGGAGGCACGATCCTTATTGACCTTAAAATTGAAGGCGAATTTAGAGGAAATTAGAATTGGGCCTCAGGATTCTCGATATTCTTCACATTTAGAGTGCTGAGAAGCGTTAAATTATCGATGATTAAAAGGAGCAGATGTTGCAGTTATAGTAAAAGGATTTGGATAAACAACAGCAGAACTATTTGAACTAAGTTCCTTTATTCCGCTTGCGCCTGAAAGTTTCACTATGAAGGCATGGTAGTTTCCAGCATTAGTAAGCACTGTTGTTTCAAATGTAGAAGTACTATCTTTAAAAACCCAGCTTATTTACTTAACCATTTACGGGCGTTTACAAATGCCTCGAGCCAAGGCGATACTTTATCGTTGGTTCTGCCTTCTGCGTAATTTGCCCAGTTCCACGGAAATGTAGAACGTTCAATATGAGGCATCATCACTAAATGCCTGCCGGTTTTATCACACATCATGGCAGCATTAAAATCTGAACCATTTGGGTTAGCAGGATAAGTTTCGTAACCGTATTTTCCAACGATATTATATTGCTCTTCTGATTTTGGCAATTTAAATTTCCCTTCACCGTGTGAGATCCAAACGCCTAATGTTGCGCCTTCTAAACTTGAAAGCATTATTGAGTTATTCTTTTGGATTTTTACTGAGGTAAATCCGCTTTCGTGTTTTTGAGAAGTGTTGTGATGCATTTTTCCATGAACCTCATGTTCAGGATTTATCAATTCTAGTTCCATGAACAACTGGCAACCGTTGCAAATACCAACAGACAGAGTATCTTCACGTTTAAAGAAATTCTTCAGTGCTGCATTTGCCTTTTCGTTGTATAAAAATGCCCCTGCCCATCCCTTAGCCGAACCTAAAACATCTGAATTAGAAAACCCACCAACAGCTCCAATGAACTGAATATCTTCAAGTGTTTCTCTTCCCGAAATAAGATCCGTCATGTGAACATCCTTTACATCAAAGCCAGCTAAATACATTGCATTTGCCATTTCGCGCTCAGAGTTACTTCCTTTCTCACGAATGATCGCAGCTTTTGGTCGTTTCGCATTCGAGTCGATCACCGGTGGTTTTCCATCGAACTGTTTTGGGAAAGTGAATTGTAAAGGCTGATTTTTGTAGTTGTTATAACGTTCTTTCGCCATTCCATTCTTAGATTGTTTTGAATCTAATAGGAAAGAAGTTTTATACCAGGTATCTCGCGTTTCAGTAACATTAAAACAAAATGAATCAGCATGATTTTTGATGATCACTTCATTTCCTTCTACTACTTTACCTATTTTAAATATCTCAATTTTATTCGCAGCAAAAATAGTTTCTATAGAGGCGTCTGCCTGAAATACAATAGATATATTCTCGTTGAATAACGCTTTTACGCTGTTCTTTTCGTTCAAGGCCGACAAATCAAAATGCGCAGCTAAGTTCACATCCGCAAAACACATTTCCAATAAGGTGGTAATTAATCCCCCACTTCCAACATCATGTCCCGCTTTTATTTTTCCTTCTTTGATTAAATTTTGAATGGTTTGAAATGCTGTTTTAAAATAAGCTGCGTTTGTAATTGTTGGAGTATCCACACCAATTGCATTGAGTACTTGTGCAAATGATGAGCCGCCCAATTTAAAAGTATCCTGAGATAAATTGATGTAGTATATATTTCCAGCATTACGTTTCAAAACAGGCTCAACGATCTTTGTTATGTCCGAACAATTACCTGCTGCAGAAATAATAACAGTTCCCGGAGCAATCACTTCATCGTTAGGATATTTTTGCTTCATGGATAAAGAATCTTTTCCTGTTGGGATATTAATTCCTAATTCCAATGCAAAATCTGAACAAGCTTTTACTGCTTCGTATAAACGAGCATCTTCACCTTCATTTTTACACGGCCACATCCAATTGGCCGATAAGGAAACGGAGCCCAATCCATCTTTTAAAGGAGCCCACATAATGTTTGAAAGCGCTTCTCCAATAGAATTGCGCGAGCCTGCAACCGGATCAATTAAAGCAGAAACAGGCGAATGCCCTATGGAAGTTGCTATGCCTTCTTTGCCTTTAAAGTCAAGCGCCATCACACCAACATTATTCAATGGTAATTGCAAAGCACCTGCGCATTGCTGTTTTGCAACACGCCCACCAACACAACGATCCACTTTATTAGTTAACCAATCTTTACAAGCCACTGCTTCCAGCTGCAATACCTTATTTAAATAATTTGAAATGTTTGAAACATTATAAACCAAGTCCGGATAATTTCTTACGATCGTTTTATCCGACATGATGGTTTTTGGCGAACTTCCGAAGAAGTCTTCCAAAGCGTAATCCATCGGTTTTAGGCCGGTTGTTTTTGATGCAAATGTAAAGCGATGATCGTTGGTAACATCACCAACCGTAAACATTGGCGAGCGTTCGCGTTCTGCAATGCGTTTTAAGGTTTCAATATCTTTTTCACCAATCACCAATCCCATGCGCTCCTGCGACTCGTTACCAATAATTTCTTTTGCAGAAAGTGTTGGGTCGCCAACAGGTAATTTATCTAAGTCAATTAATCCACCGGTAGCTTCAACTAATTCTGATAAACAATTTAAATGTCCGCCCGCTCCGTGATCGTGAATGGATACAATTGGATTATGATCGCTTTCTACCAATCCACGAATAGCATTAGCTGCGCGTTTTTGCATTTCGGGATTCGAACGTTGAATGGCATTTAACTCAATACCTGAACCAAATGCACCGGTATCTGCAGATGATACTGCAGCGCCACCCATTCCAATTCGATAATTTTCGCCACCGAGAATTACAATTTTATCTCCTGCTTTTGGTTTTAATTTTAGCGCCTGATCTAATTTGCCATAACCAATTCCGCCTGCCAGCATGATCACTTTATCAAAACCTAATTTGCGTTTTTTACCTGATGCTTTATCCGTTTCTTCGTGTTCAAAGGTTAATACTGAACCTGTGATCAACGGTTGTCCGAATTTGTTTCCGAAGTCGGATGCACCGTTAGAGGCTTTGATCAATATATCCATTGGTGTTTGATACAACCACTTCCGTTCCGCCATTCCTTTTTCCCATGAACGGTCATCCTGAGCGGAATCTAAAGGTTCCAGTCGCGAATAGGCTGTCATATACACTGCGGTTCCTGCTAATGGTAATGAGCCTTGTCCGCCTGCTAATCGGTCGCGGATCTCTCCGCCGGAACCGGTTGCCGCACCATTAAAAGGTTCAACTGTTGTTGGGAAGTTATGTGTTTCTGCTTTTAAGGAAATGACAGAATCAAATTCCTTCTCTGCATAAAAATCAGGTTTATCGGCTGTGAGGGGTGCAAACTGCGTTACTTTCGGGCCCTTTATAAAAGCCACATTATCTTTATAGGCAGAAACAATTTCGTTAGGATTTGCTTCAGAAGTTTTTTTGATGAGCTTGAATAGCGATGTTGGTTTTTCCTGACCATCAATTACAAATCTACCATTGAATATTTTATGGCGACAGTGCTCTGAATTAGCTTGAGAAAAAGCAAATATCTCAGAATCGGTTAATTTGCGTGCGATTTTTACTGACAAATTTTTTAAGTACTCAACTTCTTCTGAACTAAGAGCCAAGCCTTCAGTTTTGTTGTATGCATCAATATCTGAGATCTCAAGTATTGGCTCCGGTTTTATGTTGATGCTGAAAATCTCCTGATCAAGTTCTTTATACTTTTGCGAAAGCATAGGATCAAAAACCGTGAGATCATCGTTTATTTTTTCAAATTCTTCGATACGGATAATTCCCTTGATGCCCATATTTTGAGTGATTTCCACTGCATTGGTACTCCAAGGTGTAACCATGGCTGCACGGGGGCCTACAAATAAATCAGTTAATGTTGTCTTCTCAATTTTTGAGGCATTACCAAATAACCAATTTAGCTTTTCAATGTCTGCTAAAGCAAGCTCTGCCTTAGTTTGAACAGCATAAACGTTCTTGGCCTGGTTTTCGAAGAAATGGATCATTTATATCGTTTATTACAAAAATTCTAAGCCACAAAGGTAGCCGATTCATGCAATAAAAAGCCCATATACAATCAACAATTATCCCTAGAAATGAACAGATTTTGTGTGGGGTAAAAAAGGCAGCGGATCTATTCAGAGTGTGCTTTCACCTGGTGTGGACCCGTAGGAATAAGTAAAAGGTGACCCTTTGAAAAGGGCTTATTTTCTCATGTATAAAAACTTTGCATGAGAAACCTGTCAGGTATAAATTTTAGATAAAAATGGACATGATACTACTATATGTCCATTTTTTATAAATTATTGGACACATAGCTTGTTTTTGTTCACATGTGTACAACCTACTTTCCAACGAAGTAGACCAAAAAGAGATTCAGCTTTGCTGAATCTCTTTTTATTTTCCTTCAAATACGGGATTAAAGCTTTTATTAATATTATGCGACAGTTTTAAATCCTAATCCCAATTACCGTTACATCATCTACTTGCTCTAAATTGCCAACCCAGTCGGCAAATGTTTTTTCTAGTAAATGCTTTTGTTCATGCATAGGTAAATGAGCATTTGAAACTAAAAATTCCCGTAATTTCTTACTCATAAACTTTTTGCCCAAAGGGCCACCAAATTGATCCGGAAACCCATCCGTAAGGGTATATATAACATCACCAGATTGTAAATCAATTTCTTGCATTGTAAATGGCGTATCTTGTCTGTCGTGTTTAGCTACAGGCATTTTATCGGGCATTACCTCGATAAAATCAATTCCTTTAACAATCCAAACCGGATTCTGTGCTGCTGAAACAAACAGCTTCTTATTCTTAAAATCATACACACACAAACTACAATCCATTCCATCTTTACCGCCATCTATGCTTCCATCATTTTTTAAACGTTCAATAATTGTTTTGCGAGTTGAGTTCAAAATATCCGAAGGTTCTATTTGTGTTTCAATAGCCTTTTCTAAACTGGTAATATTTAATAAACTCATAATTGCACCCGGAACACCATGACCAGTACTATCGGCGGTTGCAAGGGCAAACTTCTCATTCCTGAGTTTTGATGCCCAATAAAAG
>JANYIQ010000113.1 GCA_025362575.1 Bacteroidia bacterium | reverse complement strand
TTTCCGGTGAGTTCAAAACGCAGTTCCTTTACAACAGCATCTTTTGGTAAAGCTGTTTTTGTGGGTGATTTTAACATGGCGTAATTTAATGTTACAATATCTGAAAGTTGATTACTATTATATTGATCCTCTCCCATTTTCATATCTTTCATATCATGCTTGGCAGGCATGCTCCCGCCTGTAATTTCAGGGTACATCACAACATTCATATCCATTTGATTAAGGCTCATGTGCATTCCCATCTCATCTAAATCCCCATTCATTTTCATCATGCCATTCATCATCTTCATTCCTTCAAAATATTTTAGTTTGGGTAATGGGGATATTAGCTGTTTGATGCCGCTTCCTAAATACAAGGACGTTGAATTTATACGATCTTCTGAAGTTGCTAAAAATTCGTAGGAGGTACTATCGTTTGGGATAGTAAGAATTACGTCATACGTTTCGGACACAGCAATTATCAATCTATCCACTTCAACAGGCTCTACATCGTTTCCATCATTAGCAACAACAGTTATTTTACCTCCTGAATAAGTCAACCAAAAATAAGTTGAAGCTCCTCCGTTTGATATTCGTAAACGAACTTTATCTCCTGCTTTAAATTGCGAGAGTTGATTTTCATTTTTCCCATTCATTAAAAACTTGTCGTAATAAACATCGCTCACATCCATCGCCAACATTCGTTTCCACTCATTTTTAAGTTTAGTTTTAAAATGTTTGTGCTTAATGGCTTCCGCATAGCTTTGTGTAGTTCCTTTTTTTATGGCAAACCAATCTGTAGCGTTGTGGAGCATGCGATGCACATTTTTCGGATTGTAGTTTGTCCACTCACTTAAAACAACCGGAACAGTTGGTAAATCGTCAATGCCTTTTCTAAATGTAGGATCGTCTGCTCTTTTATTCATTACAAAAGAACCGTACATCCCTATTTGTTCCTGTAAGCCATAATGACTATGATACCAATGCGTACCGTGCTGCTTGATTGGAAATTTGTACAAATGCGTGGTATGTGGTTTTATTGGCATTTGCGTTAGATACGGAACGCCATCTTCTTTATTTGGTAAAAACAATCCATGCCAATGCATCGAAGTTTTTTCGTTTAATTCGTTATGCACATATATTTCAGCCGTATCACCTTCGGTAAAGGTAAGAGTAGGCATCGGTATTTGTCCGTTTACCGCAATTGCTCTTTTTTCTTTTCCGGCAAAGTTTACAATTGAGTCACGAACATGAAGATCATAGCGAACAGTTTTTTGAGCGAAAATTATTTTTATTTGAAAGAATAAAATGCCAAAAATTAAGAAAGTACTTTTACAATGTTTTAAATGCATATTGGACAAAAGGCTATTTAATAGTTTCAACAGTTTTACCACAGGACATCATTTGACTGCCATAGTACGGGTTTTTAATTGTGCTTTCTTTACTTAACCAATCTGCCCCTTTACCATCATTGTACATTGTACAGTGCTGATAATATATGGCCTCCGGTTGTTTTGATGCTTTTAGTAATTCATACATGTTATTAGATAGCAAGGTAAAAGTCATTCTTTGCTTTTCGATATCCTTTGTTAACGAAATTTGCTCTGTTTGATTAGCTAAATTTTTCATTACTTTCATCCACGCCATGTGCTCATCCATCTTTAAAGTTTCCATTTTTACAGCATTTATTGTGGCAAATAGCTCTTTGGCTTGAGAGGAAGCAAGATCAGCATCGGTTTTCACTAAGGCATCTTTCAAAGAAAAATAGCTCTCGAAAACATTTCTTAATTGGCTTGGCGCTATTGTTTCGGAGATAACGGCATGATGTTGAGAATCTTTTTTTGTTGTATCCATTTTAGCTATTACTTTTTTATTTCTTTGGTATTTACAGCAATTGGGTAATTTAGCGTAAGCTTCATCGGGCGCAAAATATTTCTCGTTGTCATAACCTGCTAAAGCAATACGCTTTAATATTTGATCTTCGGTTGTCTTTTTTGAATCAAAAGAGAGCGTAGCTAACTTGCTATCTTTATCCCACACAACCTTTGATGCTTTTTTCAAATTACCTGCCTTTTCAATTGTGTTTTTACACATCTCACAATTCCCGTAAACTTTTACCTTTTCTGTTTTTTCGTTTTTTATCTGCGCTCCGCAACTTATACAAAGTAGTATTGCAATAATTGCGTACGCTGTTTTTAATATTGATTTCATAGTTTACTTTTTTAGATTAGTTTATCATGTTGAAAAGCATGAACCCGCTCATTGCGATCATTAACCCATCTTCAATAATTGTTATTGTACTCATTGGTAAGTTAAACACATCGCCCAAACAAGCACATTTAATTTTTTGCTTACTTAACACACTTTGTAAAACTCCTATGATGCTTACTCCCATAACTAAAATAGTAACATAATTCGTTATTAACGGTTCATAATTGGTGAGGTATGCTAAACCTAGGCCAAGTTCAATGAATGGATAGATGAATCCCCAGCCTTTAAATTTCTTCGCTACTATATCGTACATTGAATAGCTTTCGGCAAATCCCTCCAAATTGAGCAATTTGAAAAAAGAAAAAACCAAAAAGAATCCAGCCATAAAATGACGCATCCATTCCATCCAGTTAAATCCTTCGCTTTGTAATTGAATCAAAACGGAAACAAGTGTAATGAATCCAAAAATAAGTAGAATCGGTTTATAAGTTTGTAACCAACCTTTCGTTTGTTCTGCGACCTCACTATGATTTTGTGCTGAAATCTTGTATTTACTATTTACTCCACCTAAAGCTTCTTGCAAGGCTTGAAGACTAATGTGTTTGTCCATAGTGATGATTGCAGAATTGTTATCCTTTGAAACTTCCGCAGAAGTTATGTCGGGCGATGAAAGTAAATTGCTTTTTACTTTAGCTTCGCAGCTTGAACAGGTCATCCCTGTAATTTTGTATGTGTGCGTCATAATCATGTTTTTATTCTACAAAATTAATACCTGAATTCCGGTTAACGATTATGGTATTTCTAAGACGATTTATGACATTTACAGTTCCTCTATATTTCTGCGCTTATTCTCCTTTAAAGATTTATAATATGTGGGCGTTAATCCTGTTACTCTTTTGAATTGGCTCGACAAATAGGCAACACTACTGTAATCTAATTTATCTGCAATTTCAGATAGGGAAAGTTCATCGTACACTAATAATTCCTTTACTTTCTCTGTTTTTTGAGTAATGAAAAACTTTTCAATTGTAGTTCCTTCAACTTCTGAAAATAGATTGCTAAGATAATTGTATTCCAATTTTAATTTATCAGCAAGATAATCTGAAAGATTTGTTTTTAGAATATCATCAGAGTGATGAATGCGTTCTATAATCAAGTTTTTAATTTTTTCTATTATTTTTCCCTTCTTATCATCTATCAATTCAAATCCAATATGCCGAAGATCTTTATTTAAGAGTAACATTTTATTACTCGGAATATGATCCTCTTTTAAAATGACTTCCCCTAACGCAATATTGATTGGTTTGAGTTTATGCTTCTCAAAGATCGACTTTACAGTCATAATACAACGAGAACAAACCATATTTTTTATTGCCAATTTCATACTATTAACAATATTTACTTCTTTCTTTCATATTGACAGCACTCATGTAGATTCTTGTAAACTGTAGAATCTGCCATGTATTTATCATTATCATATCCTACATCAGCAATCTTTTTTTGAATTTGATCCAAACTTATTTTTGTACTGTCAAAAGATACCTTAATTAATTTAGTATCCTTATTCCAATCTGCATCTGAAACGCCATCAACTTTTAATGACCCTTCTATCGTTTCTTCGCACATCCCACAATTCCCCCAAACTTTAAATTCAGCTTTAGAATTAGCATTTGAATTGCCACAGCTATTTAATACTATGGTTGCTGCCACAAACGTGGTTATTATTACTTTATTCAGTTTCATTCTATGATAATTTTTCTGCTAATAATACTCTCATTCTGTTGCAGCGAAATAATATAAACGCCGCTGAGCCAAGTTGAAGAATTAATTACGACTTTATGCTTTACGTTTTTTTCCAAATAAACCAATTTTCCAAGTACATTATAAATACTAAGACTAACTGGAGCTTCGCCACTTCCTTCTATATTTACATTAATTATATCCTTTGTTGGGTTTGGGAATATACTAACAACAGAATTATTTAATTTTGTTTCACTTAATCCGGTTAGATTGGATCTCACCATAAACTGCCCCATCATTCCATCATCTTCGTGCATTAAAATATGACAATGATACATATACGGAATAACTGAATCGGTGAAGTCCTCAAATTTTGTAATGAACATGAGTGAATCTCCCGGAGGGACTAAAACCACATCTTTTCTTCCTTTTTCTTCCGGGCCAGGAGGATTTCCATTCCTATCAATCACAAAGAACTGCACATCGTGAATGTGAAATGGATGCGCAACCATTGTTTCATTTACCAATTTCCATACTTCAATGTTGTTGATCGGAATTTGATAATCAACTCTCATCATATCAAATGTGCTATCGTTAAAATAGAAAGGCCCATCCATAACCATTGCACTATCGGCAGTAAAACGAATTGTTCTTGTTACGTTTGCCTGACCTATTGTATAAGGTACATTTGTTGTGAGTGTTGATGGAATTGTTGTAACGGGATTAGTAGTTTGAGGCACTACGTTAATTTTAAGAATATTAAAATCTACTCCGTTCAATGGACTATCCATTGGAGTAGCCCACGATGGCATTGGCATTGTTGGCCCACCTTGCACGCCCATTGGTAATTCTGACGCATGGCTCATTAAATAAAGCGTTTGGCCATTCATTCCTGTTAAGTTCAAAAGTATTTCTGCTCTTTCTCCGGGTGCTAAACGAATTCGTGTTGTTAGATTCGGAGTGTTCAATAAGCCGCCATCAGATGCAATCTGATAAAATTGTTTATTGCCGCTAAATCCAAAATTAAAAGAACGCTCACCGGATGCGTTTAGAATTCTCATTCTTACAACTTGCGCCGGCATATTAGCAACTACTGTATAACCATAATTTGCACGCGCACCGTTAACCAAGATCGTGCTGTCTTGCATACCAAGTGGTAAAGCTTGATTACTTGAGCTGTACTGCTGACATTGGACAATTAAAGGAAAATCATCAACGCCGTATTTTCTTGGCAAAACTAAAGCAGACTCAATTGGATCTCGCACGATAATTAAACCTGCCGCACCTTTTATCGCTTGTAAAGCTGTTTTTTTATGCATGTGCGGATGATACCAATATGTCGCTGCATTATCCATTACAGTAAACTGAGGATTCCAACTGGCGCTTGGTAAAATGGGCGTGTGAGGCCCACCATCCCATTTTGAGGGAAGGTGGATGCCATGCCAATGAACTGTTGTGGTATCGCCAATTTGATTGTTTACCGTAATATTTACATTGCTACCCTTATTAAAAATAAGCGTTGGCCCTAAATATTTATATAAATTGTATGCATAAGTCTTCGATCTATTTCCACTTGGAAAAAACTGAACACTATCCTTATGCATTGTCAAATTATAGTTTGGGCCGACAAGTGTATCAGGTATAAATAATTGAGTTTGCGAAAAGCCTCCGAGGCTTAAAGCAAAAGAACACAGTATATTGAGTTTTTTCATTTTTTAATTTGTTAGCGCAAAAGGAAATTATTCAATTACAATTTTTCTTACTTCGATTGATCCATTTCCAATTACTTTTATAGAATACGTTCCTTTAGCAACACCAATAACATTTAATGTCTGAACTGACTCACCTTGAATAGTACCGATATTTTTAGAACGAATCAATTTTCCTGTTATGTCGATCAGTTCAATTGTTATTTGTTGAGGCGATCTCAAATTAAAATTCATATTAACACTTTCTGTTGCTGGATTTGGAAACACAACTAAATTATTTAAGAATGAATTTTGATTTTGAATTCCTGTAACTGATCCTGCGAATGCAAAATTATCAACCCATAGATAATCGTTGTTTGTAGGATTGCTGCCACTTGCTTTTAATTCTATTATGCAAGAATCAGGAGCGGCTCCGCTTAAATAAGTAAAGTTAATTGTAAAATTTGCCCATGACATAGCCATGCCAGCCAGAGTTTGTGCCGCAGTTGCGATTGTATCTCTTTTGTTTAACCCTGTATTCCATTTTGTAAGAACAGCTTTAATAGATCCTTGGCTTGATCCATAGATCATGTGTTGCCATTTACCTGTTAAGCTTACAGGTTGCATAGTAAAGGGGAAGCCTGATTTTGCTTTCATGTTTACAGAATCCAAAACGCCGCTTACTGCGATACCATTTGTTACCATTGTACCTGTTGTTTTAGAAGTTAGTTTCAGGTAAGATGTTCCTGGGCTTCCTGGAGTTCCGGTTGTAGCAGTAAATAAGCTATACGTTGTGGTTGTGTTGTTCATTGTTCCCCAACCTGTAGGATTTACATATGATCCAACTGTTGTCCAATTTTCAAACCCCGAATTTGGAATTTGTGCAATGGCAGTTACTGATAATAATACAACTGAAACTATTGATAATAATGTTTTTTTCATTTTGTCTTTTTTTAATGATTAATAAATGGTAATTGTATTCTCGGTTTAGAACAAACGCACAAAGCCCGAAACTATATTATAGTCGGGATGCTTTGAGGAATTTTAAAATCAAATTATTAATACCTTATTGTTAAGGTAGATCGGATTGTCGTATAAGACGGGAGGTTTAAAATGAAATGAAGAAATAGTTTCTTCAATTTTAGTTTCAAAAATAAATGTAAACTGAAAAGGAATAATGAAAAGCAGCTTGGAGTTTATCTGTGGGGTCTTAAGCGAAGTAACAGGGCTGTGTTTATCTTTTATTTTGTAAACTAAAGAATGGTTTTTACAACAACCCATACTTTTCTTTTTTGATCCGCAACAACCTTTTTCGTTATCTTGAAGAAAAGAAATGTTTTTTAACTTCCCACCACAAAAGTGAAAATTCATAGCAAGTCCTGACGAAACGAACAGGTAAAAAACAGCCAAAAGTATAATACTTGATTTTTTCATTGCTAAAACAAATATACAAATAATGTTCCCATTAATTTTTTAAAGAATTGCGAATAATTGAGGAGCCTATCCAATTGGACATTAATATGATAGCCTGAGCGTTTACTAAATAAAATTTAGGAAGCTATAATTTATTAGTTTTCAGGTCTTTGGTTAGTATAATGAGCTGCAAATTTTTGTATCTTAGTATATTGATGAAGTATTTTGCACATAGCAATTTCTTTTTCTATACTTCAACGTATTTATAAACCAAAAAAATTAATTATAATTCCATGAAACAACTGCAACTTTTAAAAATACTTAGCATTGCTATCATTTTGTTTTTCATGGCGTCCTGTAAAAAACATTCAACTGCTTGCTTTAGTATGAGTGAAACAACAGTTAATGTTGGCAAATCCGTAACCTTTACTTCGTGTTCAAAATGCGAGAAATGTTCAAATCATAATAAGGTTAGCGAATTGATATGGGATTTTGGAGATGGGACTTCAGGGAGTGGCGCAACAGTAGATCATATTTATACTTCCGCAGGACAATTTAACGTAACCTTGACAAGTGACGATTGCGATCACGATGCCAAGGGAACAGTAACACAAATAATAAATGTAGTTGCTCCAAATCCTCAAACAACAAATGATCTAACAATCAATATAACTAATATGGCAGACAACGCGATATTGAAAATCGCAAAAGATACTGTTTATACCTACATAACACCGAAATACATTAGTGCCTTTGGTGATACTTTTACCGTAACGAAATTCCGATATTATATTTCCAATATTAAATTAAAAAAGCAAGATGGAAACTATTATTATGAAACAGAAAGCTATCATTTGATAGATGCGTCCGATACTACTAACACATGCAAATTTAA
>JANYIQ010000098.1 GCA_025362575.1 Bacteroidia bacterium | reverse complement strand
GCCAATGCCTTCTCCTGCTCAAGCAGCAATGACTGGAGGAATTCAGGTGGGGCAGTTACAGGATGGAGAGCAAATGCGAAGAATATTAATGCGTTTTACGAATTATGAAGACAATGATTTAGAAAACTTAAAACGGAAACTTATCTTTTTACCCGATGGAACTACTCGCCCATTGTCTTTCTTTTGTGATGTAAAGATTATACCCGGAGAAGTTGAGCAAAGGCGCGAGGATTTAAAATCTGTTATCGCAGTTACCGCTCGTTTAGACAATAGAGATTTAGGAAGTGCTATTCAGGAGATAAAAGCAAAATTAAAACTTGGGTTACCGTTACCACACGGTTACACGATTGTTTATGGCGGAGCTTATTCTGAACAGCAGAAATCTTTCGCAGAATTATTATTAATTCTAGCAATGGCGACACTATTAGTATTTGCAGTATTAATGTTTCTATTTAAAGAATGGCTGATTTCATTTTTAATTCTTTTCATTTCTGTTATGGGAATTTCGGGTTGCATCATTGCGCTTTACTTAGTGGGTATTCCATTAAACGTGAGTAGTTATACCGGAATAATTATGATTGTTGGTATCATTGCAGAAAATGCCATCTTTACGGTAAATCAGTTCAAAGCTAATTTTAAAATTAGTGGTGATGTAGATCAATCCATCAATTATGCAATTGCATTACGAATTCGTCCTAAATTAATGACTGCCATCGGTGCAATATTAGCTTTAATGCCATTGGCAATGGGCATTGGATTAGGTGCACAAATGCAACAACCATTAGCGGTTGCTGTAATTGGTGGATTTATGGCCGGCTTGCCAATGCTATTGTTGGTATTCCCAAGCTTAATGCGAGTAATTTATAAAAACGTAAAACAATAAATAAAAATGAAAAAACTAGTTTTTATTCTTGCAACTGTATTTTCTTTAACTGATTTTTTTGCCCAGACTGCAACTCCGGAATACAAGATCTCAAAAAGAATGAATACCGGTGTGGATGCCGGTTGGGACTACTTAATTGTTGATGAGTCAACGCAGAGATTGTTTGTTTCTCACGGAATGGTAACTCAGGTGGTGGACATTAAATCGGGAACATTACTATCTACCATTGGCGATACTAAAGGCGTTCACGGGATCGCAATAGCCAACGATCTGAATAAAGGCTTTATCAGTAATGGAAAAGATACTTCTGTTACAGTTTTTAATCTTAAAACTCTGGAAATTATCGGCAAAACAAAAGTGACAGGAGTTAATCCGGATGCCATTTTATACGACGAGTTTTCGCATAAAGTTTTCGTTTATAATGGTAGAACAGATAACGCAACAGTTATTGATGCCAATACGAATAAAGTCGTTGAAACTATTAAACTGGAAGGGAAACCTGAATTTTCGGTTACGGACGGCAAAGGAAATATTTATGTAAATATAGAAGACAAAAACAGCATCACACTTATAAACTCAACTACATTAAAAGTAGAGAAGAATTGGTCTATCGCACCTGGGGAAGAGCCAACAGGACTTGCTCTTGACATTAAAAATCACCGTCTCTTCTCGGTTTGCGGCAATAAAATGATGGTGGTGATAAATACTGAAGATGGAAAAGTGGTTACAACAGTTCCAATTGGTGATGGATGTGACGGCGTTGCTTTTGACGAATCAAAAAAACGCATTTTCAGTTCAAATGGTGAAGGAACTATTACGGTTATAAAACAAGAAAGCGAAAATAAATATACCGTTTTAGAAACGGTTGCAACACAAAAGGGAGCAAGAACAATTACACTTGATAAAACAACTCACCAGCTTTTTGTACCAACTGCTGAATACGGAGAAACACCTGCAGCTACAAAAGAAAATCCCCGACCTCGCCCGACAATTAAACCGAATTCATTTGTGATATTGGTAGTAGATTGAAATCATGGGAAATCTCATTAAGAATTGCTAACGAATTATAAAATGCTTTATTTTTTAATTAGTTGGTATTTCTGTTAAAAATTACGAACTGTAACATGCACCCAACCATTTAGGATTTACACCTATCTATATTGTTAAAGAAAGACAACATATTTTTGAAAAATGATGAAATTGAGCTTATTAAAGGCTGTGTCAATAATGATAGACAGGCTCAGAACTTGCTATTTCATAAATATTCAAGAAAAATGATGTCTGTTTCTTTTAGATACAGCAGAAATAGGGAAGATGCTGAGGAAGTATTGAATGATGGTTTTAAGAGGGTTTTCGAAAAAATAAACACCTTTAATGCTACCGGATCATTGGAGGGCTGGATAAGGAAGGTAATTGTAAATGTAGCCATTGCAAAGTTTAATAAGGGTTCTAAGCTTTATAAGCACGTGGATATTGAAACTATACAATTAGTCGATCATAGTAGCGACGATATTTTGAGTGAATTGAATGCAAAAGAATTGATATTACAAATACAAAAACTACCTCCAGTTTACCAAATGGTTTTTAACCTTTACGTTTTTGAAGGGCTAAAGCACAAGGAAATTGCAGAACAACTTGGAATAAGCGAAGGAACATCAAAATCTAATCTTTCCGACGCACGAACATGGCTGAAAAAAAGAATTGAATATTTAGCATTAGAAAAAAAAGCGATTTAAGATATTAATGGGAAACGATAACGATATAGACGATCTATTTAAAGACATTGTCGAACCAAATGAGATGAACCATTCCGATAAAGTTTGGGAATCATTAAATTATCATCTCGAAAAGAAAGGAAACGAAAGAAACAAAGCAATTATTTTTCGATTGCGAATTGCTGTCGGCGTACTTTTATTCTTATTCAGTTCGTTAACCCTTTATTATTTCTTTAATTCAGGAGCAAATAATAAATCGCTTTTAGCATCGGAAAGAAGTGCAAAAACCAATAGCCTGCCTTTTGAAAAGAAGGCCTTGAACATGATTAAAAACAAAGTGCCTAATAGCGCTTCCCCTCAAATAAAACCAATCAGTGTACAAGACAAAACATCAACCACAAAAGGTGAAAAAAGCACAGATCTTGTAAATAAAAAATCATTGGTGGTCTATGAATTAGACAAATCCGGCCCTGAAAGAAAACAAAGTTCAATCGAAAATTCCATAAGTAAATCGGCGATAACTTCTAATCTACAAAATAAACTAAACGGAGGTGAGCCTTTAGAAATGAATAGTAAAAATGTTACCGAACAAGCTATCATTTTTTCAAGCCCATTGGATTCTAATACTATTGCCACGAATAACATCGAAACTCTTCAATTAACCTACACAAACACTGTTGTTCCAATTTTATCTCAAGAAAAAACCGACAGTCTTCAAAAAACTAAACTAAAACATAGATTTTCTGTTGTAGCATATTTTTCTCCCGACTTGACCATGAAGTACTTAAAAGACAATAATAATAACGACAATCAAAGTGAGGGAGATTATAATAACCAAGAGACTCGAGATTTTTCATATAACTGTAGTCTTTTAATTGGTTATGATCTTACTAAACATTGGGCTGTGAAATTTGGCGGAACATACGCTTATTTATCACAAACCATTAAGCCGAAAACGGTTTATGCAACAACTGGTACAGACGGTTTAGCTCATTATCAATTTAATACAACATACGGTAGTTCAGAGCTCCCAAGAGATCAAACACCTTCACCGATAGTGGGAGATAGTTTGAATATCAATTCGAATTCAATTCAGTCTCTGCAAATTATTTCTATCCCACTTATGGCCAAATATCAGATTACGAGAAAGAAATTTAATTATTATGTCCAATTCGGCGTAAGTCTTAACTTTTTAGCAGGAGAAAAACTGATTGTGGAAACACCTAACAAACCATTGCGCATTGACAAAATTGAAGGTTTAAATGAATATTATTTTGGCGGTATATTGGGTCTTGGCGTTTCATATAATCCAATCAAAAGATTAAGCATCATATTTGAGCCAACTATGAGGGGGGCTATTACACCAATTAATAACAATACACCAATATCAACCCATCCTATTTCATTTGGTCTGGCATTAGGTCTTGGATGGCATTTTTAAAATGGTCAGATGTAGATAACAAGGCCGGGTTTTGATTTTTTTCATTGGAATTGTTACTAATCCGGCCTCTTTTTTAATTTATACCCAACCTTTTGTCAAATAAACCTATCTATATAGATACAACCAAAACTAAATAACATGAAAAAATTAATTTTCCTATTTTTTGTCGTAATACTAATTAGTTCTTGTGAAAAAGAAAACCTTTTTCATAAAGAACGAAAATCAAAACCTTGCCCATCGGTAAATTCTGAAACCGTACCCTCTAAGGTTAAGGATGCCTTTACTAAAAAATATCCGGGTGCCTCAGGTGAAAAATGGTTCAGCAAAAACAGTTCTTCTTATGCTGTATCCTTTAAACAGGGGAACAGGCCTACTGCTATTGCACAATTTGATACTGATGGAAACTTTGAGCAAGAAGGAGAAAATCAAAGCGGCCAAAATAATGACCATCAAGATGGAAATGATAAGGAATGTGACTGTGAATTAGAACACGGCGATTAACTTGAAATAAACGCTTAAAAAATCTTGATTAGTAAACTTCGTCAAAGAAGTAAAATAAAATAATTATTAACTAAAAAATATTATGAAAACAAAACTCTCCTTCTTTTTAATAGTAATAGCATTTACTAATGGTTTAAAAGCCCAATGGGTTACACAGGTTTCCGGGTTTAGCACTTCGCTTGGTGTAAATGACATTTCAATAGTAAATGCCAACGTTGTTTGGGCAAGCGCTTTTGATACAGCGGGTGTAAGCTCTGTGAATAAATTTACACGAACACTTAATGGTGGCACAACTTGGACAGCAGGTAGCGTTACAGGGGCAAATGCTCTTGACATTTCTTCAATTTATGCTTACAACAAGGACACGGCATGGGTATCCATGCTTGATAACAATGTGGGTGGAGGCAAAATTTATAGAACAAATAATGGTGGTACATCTTGGACAGCTCAATCAACAGCTAGTTTTTCAGCGCCGGGCGGATCAACCGATTTTGTTTACATGTTCAATAAAAATAACGGGGTTTGTGTTGGAGATTCAAATAGTGGCTATTGGGAAATATATATTACCATAAATGGTGGAACTAACTGGACAAGGGTTGTTACAGGAAATATACCTTCTAATCTTGCAGGTGAAATCGGTTTTGAAAACAATTACTGTGCAATTGGAAATACTGTTTGGTTTGGAACGACTTCTGGTAGAGTTTACAAATCAACAAACATGGGAGCAACTTGGACAGCAACTACCACAGGCCTATCCGCTATAACAAGAATTGCTTTTAAAGATGCAAATAATGGTATTGCAACCGACGGAACCGCTCTTGTAAAAACAACGAATGGTGGAGTAACATGGACAGCCCTAAGTCATACAGGAACATTATATGATACGGATTTAATTTATGTACCCGGAACGACAGGAACATATATGAGTAGCGGTGCAACATTTTATGGCGGTGGTTCAAACGGTAGTTCGTATAGCACAAATGATGGTGCAACATGGACAAATGTAGATGCTGTTGGACATAGCGCCCTTGCTTTTCTAAATTCAACAACAGGATGGTCGGGTGGGGTAAATACAAGCCCTACAGTAAAAGGAATGTTTAAATGGACTGGAAGTTTTACAACAAACGTAAAATCCTTTACCGCTCAACAATTCAATATCATTGCGTATCCAAATCCATACTCAAATCAGGTTACAATTGCAGTTAATTCTGACAAAACACCTTTAACGAATCTTTCAATTGAAATTATGGATGTATTAGGCAATATTATTACAAAACGTACTGATTTTAATGAAAACAAAATTACTTTGAATCGCGATAATTTAGTCAACGGTGTTTATTTTTATAAGATCTCCGATTCTAATGCAGTAATTGGAACCGGTCGATTAATTGCGCAATAAAAAATCATCAAATAAAAATTCCATACATTTTTGAAAGCAATGGCAAATAACCATTGCTTTCTTTTTACCAAAAACCTTAAAATTAGTCGTTGTGTAAAAATGAAAAAAGAACAAACGCTAACTGCCAGTATATACAAGGATAATGATGACATCACCAATATTGTCTTTTTACCAGAAAACACGGTAAAGTATAGTGAAATGGTCGATAATTTTCGGGCTATTAAAGATCAATATTCCAAAAAGAAATATTTACTGTTAATTCATGTAAATGTTCCTAATTTAAAATTTGAAAAGGAGGCCCAGCATTTTTTCGAAAGTAAAATGACTAAACGAGTAAATTCAGCCGTTGCAATTTTAACATCCGAAAATACAACAGCCGAGTTAAAAACTTTTTTTAATGCCCTGGAAGATTCGAAAGTGCCTACCAATGTTTTTTTTGAACATGAATCGGCCGTTACTTGGCTTAAATCCTTTAAGGAAAATTAAATAACTTCTATATATTTGACGACTTTAACCCTTTGTAAAAAGAATGATATTTAATAATTTAAATTGTGACTTGTAACAGTCAAACTTTGTTTTAGAATAATGAAATATTTAAAATTATTGAAAGCAATGGTATTCCTGCCGCTGCTTTCTCTTTCTCAAAATGTTACAGTTAGCGGTTATTTAAAAGATGCTGAGACAGGTGAAACCTTAATCGGGGCAACCGTTTATTCTACCAAAACAAAAACAGGAGCTGCCGCAAATACCTATGGCTTTTATTCTTTATCTCTTCCTAAGGGCGATAGTACCGGCCTGGTATTTACTTTTTTGGGATATACAGCACAAATTAAAAAAATAGTACTGAATCAAAATATTGAATTAAACATAAAACTTTTACCTTCATCAAGTCAACTTGCCGAAGTTATTGTTACTGCAAAAAAATCCAACGAAAATGTAGAAAGACCACAAATGGGGGTAATAGATATTCCCATCCAAAAAATAAAAGAACTGCCTGCCATTCTTGGCGAAACAGATGTTTTAAAAATAGTTCAGTTGTTACCGGGAGTTCAATCAGGTAACGAAGGAACAACAGGATTTTTTGTGCGTGGTGGCAATTCAGATCAGAATCTTGTTCAGTTAGATGAAGCAACAGTATATAATCCAAATCACTTATTCGGATTGTTCAGCACATTTAATACCAAAGCTTTAAATAATGTTACGCTTATCAAAGGAGGCTTCCCCGCCCAATACGGAGGAAGGTTATCCTCCATTCTTGATATAACAATGAAAGAAGGGAATAATCAGAAATATAAAGTGGAAGGTGGTTTAGGTATCATATCTTCTAACATTACTATTGAAGGCCCGATCGTAAAAGAGAAAGCATCATTTATAATTTCTGCCCGAAGAACGTATTTAGACTTATTAATAAAACCTTTTTTACCAAAAGGTATAACCACTACTTATAATTTTTATGATCTGAATGCAAAAATAAACTGGCAGGTTTCAAAAAGAGATCGCCTATTTTTAAGTGCATTTAAAGGGAACGATAAAGCCGGATACACTGAGGCGAGTAGCATTAACTACGGAATAAAATTTGGTAATTCGACGGCAACCTTACGTTGGAATCATTTATTTGGGCAAAACTGTTTGCAAATACTTCCCTGATCTATAACACTTATTTATTGAATTTAACTACTACTCAAGGAAAATATTATGCTCAAGTTTACTCAGGTATTCGAGATGTAAATGGGAAAACTGAATTCCAGTATTTTCCAAACAGCAAGCACAAAATAATGTTTGGTGGCAATTATACCTATCATACATTCACATCAACCGGCAAATCAGATAAACTTCCTGCAAACTCACAAGTTTCAAATATCAATGCCAATCAAATCCCGCCGAGATATTCAAATGAAATGGCAATTTACATTAATGATGAATACACAATAACAAAAAGAATTGCGCTTAGCGCCGGAATTAGAACGCCTGCTTTCATAACAAAAAATGCTTCCTATTATACTTGGGAGCCTCGTGCAACCCTAAAAGTTTCAGTTGATTCTTCTTCATCTATAAAAGCAGCCTATACTGTCATGAATCAATTTTTACACATCGTTCCAAGTTCAAGTGCTTCCCTTCCGTTCGACTTATGGATTCCGTCAAGCAATATCACTAAGCCTGAACGATCGGAGCAATATGCATTAGGTTACTTTAGAAATTTTAAACAAAACAAATATGAGACAAGTGTTGAAGTGTATTACAAAACAATGCAGAATCAAGTGGCTTTTAAAGAAGGAACTCAGTTATTAGAACAAAAAAACCTTGATAGTTCTTTAGTTTTTGGAAAAGGTTGGAGTTACGGTGCTGAATTTTTCCTCAAGAAAAATACCGGAAAATTTACGGGTTGGGTCGCATACACCTTATCATGGACGTATCAACAATTTAAAGATTTAAATTTCGGAGAAATATTTCCATTCAAGTATGATAGAAGGCATGTCTTGTCTGTTGTTGGCACATATGAGCTAAGTAAGCGATGGACTTTATCTGCCGATTTTGTTTTATCGTCAGGAAGCGCCTATACCTTACCAACCGGAAGGGTGAATGTTATTAACGGAGGAACTTTGTATGATGGAGTTTATTACGTTTATGATAAGAGAAATAATTATCGATTAAATCTTTATCATCGTTTGGATATTGGAGCTACTTACAGGAAACATAAAACTTTATTTAAAGGAAAAGTTCCGGTTGTTACCGAATGGGTGTTTAGCATATACAATGTTTATAGCCATCGAAATCCTTACTTTGTTTATTTAACAGTTGATCCTGTAACGCAAGAACCAAAGGCAAAACAAGTCTCCTTGTTGCCGATTATTCCAAGTATTACCTATAATTTTAAGTTTTAAGAAATGAAAAAATTAATAATATCATTTTTGATAATGGCTCTTACAGTTTTATATGCGTGTCAAAAAGACATCAAGCTAAAACCACTTCAGTATGATAGTCAATTATCAATTGAATGCATTTTAATTCCTGGACAAATTCCTCAGCTTTTTTTACAAAGCAGTGTTCCATTTTTTAGCCCCAACACTACTCCATCTCAATTATTTGTCAGAGGAGCAATCGCAAGCATTACAGGGAGTTCTACAGATAATTTAGTGGCAGATTCGGTATTTGATAAATTTAGATGCAGATGGGTTCCGTTTTATAAAGGTGCCATTCCTTCGGTAATGGGGCAAACCTACAATCTTTCCGTTACCTATGGCGGTAAAACTTATACTGCAAGCACAACAATTGATCAGCAAAAGGTTTCGATCTCAACAACCTCATATATTGCCGCATTTCATGATGTGTATGGAGAGCATGAAGGAGTTATCGTTAATTTTACTGACATTTCAGGGTCTGAAAATTTTTATCGTTATCAAATGAGTAGAGCGATTGACAGTTCTGTTTATGGCTCTTCAAGCCTTGGCTTAATTCATAGTACTTGTACAAATGGTTCATTCTTCTATGTTAGAGAGTTCAGTCGTTCTATCTATTTTGACAGAGGGCTTGATGGTCAAAGTATGCAACTTGTAGTTGAGCCGGCTTATGGCCACGGTCAAGGTGATACGGCATTTGTTTTTGTGCAATCGTTAGATAAAAATTCGGCTGAATTCTACGATAATCTCGATAAACAAAAATTAGCGCAATATAATCCGTTTATAGAACCTGTTTTTTTGAAAAC
>JANYIQ010000077.1 GCA_025362575.1 Bacteroidia bacterium | reverse complement strand
CAAATTGTTTTTGAAGATAATCACATCATCATCATTAATAAATTGCCTTCGGAAATTGTGCAAGGCGATAAAACCGGCGATATGCCTTTATCAGAAAAAGTAAAGAATTTTATTAAGGTGCGCGATAACAAACCCGGGAATGTATTTTGCGGAGTTATCCATCGTTTAGACAGGCCTGTATCAGGCTTGGTGATCTTTGCTAAAACGAGTAAAGGTTTATCGCGATTCAACGAATTGTTCAGAGAAAAAGATATTCAAAAAACATATTGGGCGGTGGTAAAGAACATGCCTAAAGAACCCGAAGCTCATTTAACGCATTATCTTTTAAAGAACGAAAAAACAAATAAGTCGAAGGCATTTGCAAAACCTGTGGAGCATGCTTTAAAAGCTGAGTTGATCTACAAAATAATTGCCAGCAGCGATAATTATCATTTGCTTGAAATAAAATTGCTCACCGGTCGTCATCACCAGATCCGCGCTCAGTTATCGGCAATTGGTTCTCCAATAAAAGGAGATCTTAAATACGGATTTGACCGCAGCAACAAAGATGCTTCCATACATTTACATTCTTATAAAATTGAGTTCAAGCATCCCATAAAAGAAGAAGATGTTATTGTAACAGCAAAGCCTCTCAGCGATGATCCGGTATGGAAATATTTTGTTGACGTGGTTTAAAAATGCGTTTTCAAACGTGTGGTTATATCTTAACAAACTAAATTTGCAATTCCTGATCATTTTTCTTAAATTAGTTTATCGGAAATTAGTTTGAAAAAGATCTACATACTTATTTTGATTTTTGCTTTTCAATTTACAAGAGCAAAAACATGGACCACCATTTCTTATGGTTATTGGAGCAGTCCTACGGTTTGGTTTGGCGGAATAGTTCCACCTCTGGCGAGTTCAGACACTTTTAATATAAAGCACCCGGTGGCAATATACAATGATCTGTTTTTTAATTCGGGTTCGTTTTTACGTATAGACAGTTCCGGTGGTATTTGCGGGCACAATAATATTACGATCAAATCAGGCGTTAATTTTATAAAGTACGGCATTTTAGAGATCGATTCCTTGTTCATTCCGGGAGGTAAGGTTTACATGTATGCTCCAGGCTCGGTAACACTAACTTGTTACGGCATTGTTTCCAGTGGAGGATCTATTCTTATTTCCGGACCTTTATTAATGGTTGGCCCTTGGTTTAATTGCCGTACTCCAGAATTTCATTTTACAGGAATAGAGGAAGTAAATGCAAGACAAAAAATAAAACTATTTCCGAATCCGGTTTCAATTGCTTTAACAATAGAAACAGAATTACCGGTTTATGAAAAAGCAGAAATTGAGATCGTAAATACGCTTGGCCAAACTATTTTGAAAACAAGATTTTCAAATCATATTGATGTTTCAAACCTCAGGCAGGGATTTTATTATTTGAGGATCGTTTCTGAAAGCGACGAAATTCATACCATGAAATTTGTTAGGGAGTAGATTTATTAATGGCTGAATTGCGTGAGGGATTGTAGCGGAAAGCCCACAGGCTGAGCTTGCCTGCCGACAGGCAGGGAACGAAGCCGAGGACTTGCAGCGGAAAGCCCGGGCCGCAGGCCACGCCCAAATAAAAAAATTAAGGAGTAGTACTTGTTTCTGTAACTGAACTTTTCTTTACCGGCTTTACATAAGTTCCTAACACAGTTGTAATGCTAAACACATGCGAGTTTCCGGCCACATTATATTTTGCGAAAGCGTAATTAAAACGGAAACGATTAACGCCAAAACCAAAGCCAAATGTAATTCCGTTACCGCCGCGTTTATCGGGTAACATCATTTCTTTATGTAAACGGTAATTGTAACCTACGCGAATATTAAAATTCTTTGTAAGTACCACTTCCGCGGCAATTATGGTATGCAGTCCGAATTTATTAGCGTCGTCTTTAAAAGCTTCTTTAAATTTCTGTCCTTTTGTTTTTTCCTTTACGGGATCGTTTGATTTAAAAGGATCAGTAGTAGCTGTATCCGTAAGAGAAGAAATATAGGTAAGATCCCATTTACGTAACTGATCGTAAACAAAGATCAAACGAAAAGGCGCGCGTTTTACTTTATAACTAACACCCAATTGAATATCGTTTGGAAGAAGTTCTTTATCGGCAGTTTTATTATAAGGTTTCCAGATCACGCCCACATTCTTTGCCAGTAATGAAGCTGTAAAACTACTTTTGTGATGCCAGGTAAATCCGAGATCAACAGCATTGCCAAATGAATTGTAAATATCGTAATGCGAATACAAAGTTTTTAAAGTTGCGCCAATGCTGAAACTGGTGTCTTTTAAACGCTTGGCCATGCTTAAATTAAATGAATAATCAGAGGCTTTAAACGAACCCTGAGAAACATCGTACTCATCGCGTTTATCGAATTTCCCATAATTTAAATATTGAATGCCGGCCGCAACTGTACCCACATTTTTAATATGGTAGCCATAGGCCACATTACCATAATTAATATCGGAAACAAAATTGCTGTAATTCATGGCCAATTGTTTGGCAGAACCTGCATTAAGAAGAGCGGGATTGCTGAAATAAAGATTCACATCGTCGCCCCAGATACTCATTGTAGTTCCACCTAAAGCTGCAGCCCTCGCCGGCATTGGCAGATCGAGCATGCGATAGGTTTTGGTGCCGCTAACCTGGGCATTAGCCAAAATAAACGAAAAAAGACTAATTAATATGAATACGGTTTTCCTCAACATACATTAAACGTATAAATTTATGCTTTATTGTATGAAAAACTAGTTAGGAATGAAAAATTTAAAGCTTTTTTGAGTGGAAGAACCCCTCAATAGACCAAGGTAAATGCCCTGAGACAGATTACCGCATGGAATTATGATTTTATCTTCGGGTAAAGAACTTGGCAGAGAGTAATCGGCAAGCACTTTACCTTCGACATTAATTATCGAAAGTGTTTGAGCATTATTTATCAGAACAAAATTTCTGTCTAATTCAAGTTGACGGGATTCATTTACAAAATAGTTATTTGCTGCTTTTACATCGCTATTTGCTTCAATTGCAAGGAGTTTTGAAAACTGGAAAGAATTGTCATTGTCAACCATTTTTAAACGGTAATAAACCAATGAAGCATTGTTCTCAGTATCTTTAAAAAAATAGTTTTCAAGTTTGTTGCTGTTTCCTGAGGCTTGAACTTTTCCTATTGTAAAAAATGAGAATCCGTCTTCCGATTTTTGAATTTCATAATAAGAAGAGTTTTTTTCACTAGCCGTTTTCCAAAGCAAATTCGTTGAATTAATATCTGAATTGGAGGTGAAATCAATCAACTCAATAGGTAAAACGACGGGCGTAGATAAAGTTAAATTATCCATAGCGTAGGATGGGTCTGTGCCAAGACCGTCATCATTATTTTGCCAAACAAAAGCAAGTCTGAAATTGGCAATATTTTCGCAGGCAACAGGCAATATCGCTGAAGTAAGGGTGGTCCATTTACCTTGTCTTGTTCCATTACAAGCACCGCCACAGCAAACTGTTTTTGGCGGGTTAGAAATGGTAACCCAACTTACACCGCCATTGATGCTGTATTGAAAAGCATACATGTCATCAATTGTTGTTTGACCAAATTCAATATAATCGAAAGCTACGGTGATACTAACTTTACCAATGGTAGAAATTAAAGGTGATTGTGCTCTTTTATGAGTATTTGTACACCAGAGAAATCCGCATAAACCGCCCGCATCATAAGCGGCGCCAATATCGCCGGCGCTTGTAGATCCAACGTGTAAGGAAGCTAAAGTGTTTATTGCACTCAATGCAACGCAACCGGTTCCACAAACGGTATTGGTGTGCCCATTCTCAGCGCAACTTACATACCACTCGTTTGGTAAATCGCCTGCCAGCGGATTAGCATCTCCTGGAAGAGAAACAACCGACCAAGCACCATTAATGGTGTTCATACCATTAGCTAAACAACCGGATGCGCATCCATTGTTGAAAGTTTCCGTCCAAAAAACTTGAGAAAAAAATTTCGAACCTAAAAAACAAAAGAATATAAAAAAATATTTTTTCAAAGTGTAGTATAATACACTAAGTTAGAAAAATTGAGTAGAAAAGCAAACGTATTTAACTTTTAATTGCAAACACATTGGTCTCAACCCAGCCTTTACCCCAGTCTTCCAGCTCTTGGGCATTCCATAATTCGGGATAAAACACGCGTTTTTGGAAGCGGGGAGGCAGGTATTTTTGCCAATTTGTGCCGCCGGTTGCGGCAATATCTTCGGTATTGGCCTGTAAATAACGAACAGCAGATTTATAATGTACCAAAGGCCAGTTAATATTCACATTCACGTCTAATTGTTTTAGGGCATTAATGAGGTTGTTGTTTTGCTGATCGGCTTGGGATAATGATCTGTATTTGGCCCAGAGGTTTTTGGTTTTATAATCGTTCGCAAGGGCAATGAATTTAGCGGCGTATTTTTTCTCGAACTGTTTTAGGGTTAAGGTTTTTTTACCTGTTGCTAATTCAGTAGCTCCTTTGTTCCAGTAAATGTGCTCAAATAATTCTTCCACAGAAGCGTTTTTTCCTTTGTAATTCGGGCGAACATCTTTATCAACCAAATTAATGAAATCGGTTGATGATATTTCGATCATTCGGTATTGCGCACTCTGAAAACCACTGGCCGGCAACAAAGCCATACGATAACGTAAAAACTGTTCTTTTTCCATGCCATCGATCATGATTTCGAACGATTTGGTGAGTGATTCAAAATAACGGTTGATACGCATCACACGTTCTGTAAAGAATTTTAGTTCTAATTTTTCTTTCCATCCAAGGTTATGGCCATTCGGTAAAATATTTGGGCCGTTATTTGCGATCTGCTCGAACTCATGTAAACATAATTTAAAATACAGTTCGGTGATCTGATGATACATGATGAAAATAGTTTCATCAGGGAAATCGGTTTTAGGATTCTGCAAGGTTAGTAAGGTCTCAACTTGCGTGTAATCCCAATAGGTTAAATAGTTCGATAATAATAAACCATCCAGATAACCGTCAAGGTCCTGACCCATCTGAGAATATTTTTCTTCGAGTAATTTTATTTTCTGTTCGATCTTTGCGTCCATGTTTTAAGAATTATACGTTAAATATACTTAAAGCTATTTTATTTAACGCCTTAAGTCTTATTTTATACTTTTTCATTTAAAAAAACGGTATATTTATATTATAAATAAAATTTAACATGAGGTCTAAACTTGTTATATTGTTTTTGTTGTCTTTTTACTTTTTTAAGTCTCAAACTACTGTTGGCGGCGTAATAACGTCAAACACAATCTGGAACCTGGCTGGAAGTCCTTATCTTGTAACGTCTAATATTCTTGTTTTTCCTAACATTACTTTAAATGTCCAAGCGGGAGTTGTAGTAAAATTCAATAGTAATACTGAACTATCTGTGAGAGGTAAGTTAGCCATAAACGGATCAAAAACGGATTCTGTAACTTTTACTTCTTCTGCAATTACTCCGTCCAAAAGTGACTGGAAGGGAGT